>NZ_JBVJKN010000018.1:0-154018 GCF_055585225.1 Streptomyces sp. NPDC053673
CTGGTAGCTCCGCTACAAGGACTTCCGGCCGCCTTGCGATGGCACGCACCGGACGACGCTCCTCGACGGGCAAACATTGCCGGTCGCGGCACTAGCTGCCGTCTTCCACCAAGCAGTCCAGGATCCGCCCGTCCACCGTCCCCACGAGCAGTCTTCGCCGTTCCGCGTCGTAGGTGACGCACAGCGGTGTCACCGCGTGGCCGTGCGCGAGCAGTTGGTGCCGCCAGCGCACGGTGCCCGTCGCCGGGTCGAGGGCTTCGACCTCGCCGGTGCGGTAGGCGACGTAGACCGTCTCCCGGTCGCCGTCCAGGTCGGCCAGGGGGAGGTCCGAGGTGTGCACCCAGGCGGCCGTTCCGTCCGGGATGTGGCGGCGTACGACGCAGGTGCCCTCGCGGGAGTCACGGTACGTCGCGTCCTTCTTGACAGTCCGTCCCGCGTGGACCAGAGCAGTGCCCGATTCGTCCGTCAGCTCGATTCCCGGACCCGACCAGGGGTTGATGTCCGAAGCTGGGTCCCACCGCAGCGGGAACAGCGGAATGAGGCGCGCCGGGCCGTGGGCGCCCGGAGGCTCGATCGCGCAGATCCACTCGCCGTCGTCCGGCGGCCGCCGACAGTCGAGGTAGATCAGCCGCTCACTGTGACGGATGCGCAGCGCCGGGGCGCCCGACCTCCGCCAGGGGAGCATCAGACGAGCCTGCTCCTGGTGGGTGGGCGCCAGCAGCACGATCGGCCATTCCTCCCGCTCCGGTGGCGTTCCCGGGTCCCGAAGCGCAACCCAGCCCTCCGCGTTCGACGCCAACACGGCCCCGAACCCGAGCTCGACGGTGCCGACGCGGTCGCCCGTCGCCGTGGCCACCCGGTGGACCAGCGGCGCGCGGGCGTGAAGCTCACCGGTCGCGGGATCGCGACGAAATCCCCGGTGGCTCACCCAGGCCGACTCCTCGCCGGGGGACACCTCGAGCTGTACGCTCCCCTCTCCCTCGGCGGGCAGCGACCACTGCAACGCACCGGAGGGAAGCCGGCATTCGAGGTCCGTGAACCGGCCGGTCGAGAGCACCCGGCCGTCCCGCAGCGCGGCGACGGCGCGGACGCCCTCCCGTCGCTCCCAGCCCGCCCCCACGGTTCCGGCGAGGTCCCGCAGGATCTCCTCCGCGTGCGGATCGTGGAGCAGGCCGCTCTCGACCCTGGGATGGCGTACGGCCGAGGGGTCGACCAGGCCGGCGGGGGCGGACAGCCAGTCCGCCGCGTCGACGGCCAACTCGAAGCCCTTGCGGAAACCCCCGTCCTTGTCCTCGGGCGAGATCAGCATCGCCAGCCTGCCGTCGTCCAGCCAGCGCAGATGCCGCACCTGACGGGACTTGCTCAGCAGGTCGGTGACCTGGCCGGTCTCCAGATTCAGCAGGAGGAGTTGCCCCTCGTAGTCCCAGGTCCCGTCGTACCGTCCGGTCCCGATCGCCGCGAGCGGCAGCGACGGGTGGACGGCGATCGCGCACACCGAGTACCGGGAGGCAATGATGTGACGGGGGCGCAGGTCCGTCGCCTCGTACACCCCGATCCGGTAGCTCTTCCACGAGCCGCGGCCGCGCCAGTCGACATGGCCGAGAGCGCCCGCCGCGATCACGCAACCGTGCGTCATGTCGGCCACCGCCCACTCGGGCCTGCCGATCTCCGCGAAGGGCTGGTCCCCGAGTATCCGGCTGACGACCAGCGGAATCGTCATGACGTCCCCTCCCCCACGGGCATCTTCGGTGGGCACAGTGTGCCAGGAGACGGCCTGCCGGGCGGCCCGGTGGCGGTGAGCACCGCCCTGCCGGCCCGCGTCGCGCCCGCGGGGTGGGCCGGGCATCAGCGGGTGACGGCCCGCCGCGGCAGAGGCGACGAGTACACGACGCTCGTCGTCACCGAACCGAGCGCGCCGACCTTCCCGGAGACCTCTTCCAGATGCCTCATCGACCGGGCGGCGACCTTCAGCACGAAGCAGTCGTCGCCGGTCACATGGTGGGCCTCGAGGATCTCGGGCGTCGTGGCGAGCAGATCGTGGAACGGCTTGTAGTTGCCGTTCGGATAGCGGAGGCGTACGACCCCCGAGATGTCGCAGCGATCACGCCCGTCCAGAGCATGGAGACCAGCAGGGAACTGGCCCCGCCGTTGGGGCGTGATGTCGACGCCGGTCCACGACGAGGCGCACGGCGAGGTGGGGCATCGGCAGGCCGAAGTTGAGGCCGCCCGAGGAGGTCTCGGTGGCGAGGCGGGGCTTGGTGGTGTTGTTCTCGGTGAAGGCGTACAGGGCGAGCGGTGTCGCGCTCGGTGATGAACGTGATCGCCTCGTCCAGGTCCGCCACGGTCATGATCGGCAGGATGGGGCCGAAGATCTCCTCCTGCATCACGGGCTCGTCGGGCCGGACATCGGCCAGCACGGTCGGGGCGACGTACGTGTCCGCGCCGTCGGTCTGCCCGCCGGTGACGGTGCGGCCGGAGCCCAGCAGCGCGGTCAGCCGGTCGAAGTGCCGCTCGTTGACGATCCGTCCGTAGGCGTCGGAGGTCTGCGGGTCCTCACCGAACAGCCCCTTGATCGCGACGACCAGGGCCGCCTGCAGTTCGGTAGCGGTGTCCGGGTCGGTCAGGACGTAGTCGGGGGCGACGCAGGTCTGTCCGGCGTTGGCGAACTTCGTCTGCGCCAGGCGCTGCGCGACCGTGGTGATGTCGGTGTCCCGGTCCACGAACACCGGTGACTTGCCGCCGAGTTCGAGGACGAGGGGGGTGAGGTTCTTCGCGGCGGCGGTCATCACGATGCGGCCGACGGTGCCGTTGCCGGTGTAGAAGATGTGGTCGAAGTGCTGCTCCAGCAGCACGGTGGTCTCCGGAGCGCCGCCCTCGACGACCGCGGTCGCGTCGGTGTCGAGATACGCGGGCAGGAGCTCGGCCAGCAGTGCCGAGGTGTGGACGGCGTATTCGGCGGGCTTGATGACGACCGCGTTCCCGGCGGCGAGCGCGCCCGCGACGGGCACCAGGAGCAGATTGATCGGGTAGTTCCACGCCGAGATGACGAGGGCGACACCCAGGGGGTCGAACTGGGTGCGGGCGGTGCTGCCAGGGACTCCGCGCATTGTCACGGGGGCGGGCTGCGGGGCGGTCCACTCCTCCAGGTGCTCCAGATAGTCGTCGATCTCGACGATCGTGGTTTCGATCTCCATGGCGTCGGCCTCGGCGCGGTTCTCGCGCAAGTCGGCGTAGAGGGCGTCGGCTATCGCCGCGCGGTTGTCGGTGAGCAGGTCGCGCAGGCGGGTGAGTTGTTTCCGGCGCCAGGCCAGGGGCTCGGTGCGGCCGGTGCGGAACGTGGCGTGCAGCCGGTCCACTAGGGCGTGTTGCGAAAGTCCCGCCTGGCCCGCGACGCCTGGCACGCACTCCCCCGTAGCCCTTCGGGCACGGGAGGTGTGCCCCCACGCTGCGTTGTCGGACTCATCCACGTACGTCCAGCACGAGGACGATCTCCCCCAGAGCTGCGCCTGGGAGGTGCCCCCACCGCCTTGCGATCGCACGCACCGGACGCCGCGGACCCCGCCCTCCGGGCGGACGGCGCTACTTTCGCAACACGCCCTAGCGCGGTGGCTTCGGCGGTGGTGAAGGTGTCGTCGAGGGTGAAGGCTGCCTTGGTGTCGGTCACAGTCGTGTCCTGTTCGGTTGGGAGGGAAAGCCGGTCGGCAGCCGAGGGAAGGAAAGCCGCGGCCGTGCAGGTGGTGCGGTCAGACCGTGACGGCCGTGCGTCGGGGCGTGGTTTCGCCGTCGCCCGACGGGGCGGGGGTGCCGGTGGCGGGCGAGGGGGACCCGCGGCGGATCGCCAGGCCGACCATGGCCACGCCGATGACCAGCACGAACGCCATACCGGCGAGGGCGAAGCTCAGGGTGTACTGGCTTTCGGCGGGCAGCGCGGGTACCCCGGGGGGCAGGTTGTCGATCGTCTGGGAGGCGAGCAGCGAGGTGACGACCGCGCTGCCGATCGCGCTGCCGGTGGAGCGGGAGATGGAGTTGATGCCGTTGGCGATGCCGGTCTGCTGGTGGGGAACGCCGGCCACGATCAGGGCGGGCATCGCGGCGTAGCCGAAGCTGATGGCAACGCCGACGACCATGCCGGCCAGGATCACCGATGCGGTGGTGTCGTGGGCGAGGGTCAGCCAGGCGAACCCGACGACGCCGAAGACGGCGCCGGCGGCGAGGGTGAGACGCGCACCGATGCGGCGTACCAGCATGCCTCCGAACTGGGCGGCCACAAGCGAGACGAGGGCGGAGGGCAGCAGGTAGACGACGGAGGCGCGCAGGACGGAGGCGCCGAAGCCGTAGCCGGCGATCTCGGAGGGCGTCTGGACGAGGTAGGAGACGCCGATGAACTGCGCGAACATGGCGAATCCGACGAGCAGTCCGGCGACGTTGGTCAACAGCACCGGCCGGTGGACGAACATCTTCATGTCGACCAGGGGGTCGCGGACCCTGCGTTCGACGGCGACCCAGAGGACCGCCGTGACGGCGGCGCCGGCGAACAGGGCGAGGGTGCGGGCCGAGGTCCAGCCCCAGGCGTGACCCTGCGAGATGGGCAGCAGGATCAGCACGAGCAGCAGGGCGAGGCCTGCGGCGCCGGGCCAGTCGGTGCGCCCGCCCGTCCGGGTGCGCGGCGCGGGGACGACGACCGCAACCGCGATCAGGGCGGCGACGGCGAGCACGGCGGCCAGCCAGAAGACCTGGTGATAGTCGGGGTTGGCACCGGTGGTCAGCAGGCCGGCGCTCACCAGGGCGAGGCCGCTGCCGAACCCGAGCGTCCCGCTGACCAGGGCCATTGCGCCGGGCAGCCGCGCAGGTGCGACCTCCTGGCGCAGCACGGACAGCGCGAGCGGGAAGATCGCGGTGGCGGCGCCCTGCATCACGCGGGCCACGATGAGCCACGGCATCGAACTCGTGGTCGCGGCAAGCACGGATCCGGCGACCATCACCACCAGCACGCCGAGCAGAGTCGGCTTCGTGCCGCGCTGGTCGCCGAGGCGGCCCAGCAGCGGCGTGAAGACCGCGGCTGACAGCAGCGTGGCGGTGGTGACCCAGCTGACCTGGGCTGTGGTGGCGCCGAGGTCGTTCTGGATGATGCCGAGGATCGGGATGACCAGGGTCTGCATCATCGACACGACCATGGCGGCGAGGCCCAGCACCAGGACGAGGCTGAGGCTGCCGGTGCGGCGTTCCGGCGCGGTGGCAAGGGAGGACTTCACGGTCTTCTTTCCGGTGGAAGGCTGTGGTTGCCCGAAGGGCGGAAGCATCGATGGTGGAGGAGTCAAACCATTGAGGTACTCGATGCTTGAAGGCATCAAACAATATGGCGCCGGTAGATGTCAAAGGTTGAGGTGCTCAAGCTTTGGGCGGTACTCTCGACGCATGCCACCCATCCCGTCCAAGACGCAGCTCATGGAGCTGCTCGCTCATTCGGTCAGTACGCACTACGCCGACTTCACGGCCGCGGCCGCCGACATGGGCCTTACCTCCAGCCAGGCAAAGACCCTCACGGTGCTGCGACGCGCGCCTGCCTCGATGCGCTCGCTCGCGACCACCCTCGCCTGTGACGCGTCGAACATGACCGGGATCATCGACCGACTCGAAAAGCGCGACCTGGTCCACCGCGAAGTCAGCACCACCGACCGTCGCGTGAAGAACGTCGCCCTCACTGAGGCGGGCCAGAAGGCGATCGACACGATCCGCGAGCGGATGGAGCAGACGCAGACAGGCCTGGACAAACTGTCCGACGAAGAGCGCGCCGAGCTCTTCCGCCTGCTGACGGTCGTATTCCCGCGCTGATGTGCGCAGGTGTTGTTCTGTCGAGCAGTCGAGCAGTCGAGCAGTCGAGCAGTCGAGCGGTCGAGCTGTGACTGACGCGCCGACCAGGCCTCCCCCGAGTGGCCTTCGTACGCAGGCGGACGGTGGTGAAGGTGGACTCGATGCGGTTGGCCGTCCGCAGACGGATCAGTGTTCGGCGGGGAAGCTGTAGAGCGCCGGCAGCTCGGCCTCGTCGTCGGTGATCTTCTTGACCGCCCTGGGGGACTTCGCGCCGTAGAGCCAGGCGAACGTCTTGATCGCCTGGTGCGCAACGTCGCGGCCCTCGGCGTTGTGGATGCCGTGAAGCGCATTGCGAGTGCCGGGCCGGGCCGACTTCGGTGAAGTGTTGAGCACGTTGGCTGTCTTTCGAACCCAGCACCTTTGATGTCGGGAGGAAGACCTCGCCCAGGGCCTTCCAGAAGCCGAGAGCCTCATCGCCGACTGCGAGGACCGGGGCCTGCATGCCCGGCGGGCACAGTCGCGCAGCAAGTCCGCCCTCTGCCCAGGACTCGCCCGATTCGCGGTAGCCGTTCCTGAGCGCGACCAGCTCCTTGGTGCCGTCCGCGCGCGTACGCCGACAAGGACGAGTACGCAGGCTTTGGCCTCTTCCAGGTGGACGTTGAGGTGCATGTCGGCGACCCACACACGTAGTCGACCTCCGTGAGGTCGCGGTCAAGAGCGCGGCTTGGTCGGCCTTCCGCTGCTCGTCGTCAGAAGGGCGACCTCGGCCGGCGACAGCCCGGCCGAACCGCCAGGAAACTGCTCCAGCGCGGGCACAAAGCTGCCGGAGGGCGGGTCGCGCACATAGAGCAGCGGCAGCGTCGCGCTGTTCTTCGGGCTTGCGGCACCACTGGGTCTTCTGCGCCGGTGGTGGACGGGTGAGGGACCTCTCAATCGGGTTGACGAGTGGCGCGAGGGCGCCGGGGGGAGCTATCGTTCGGAAGGTAGAACGACCGGTCTTTCTGTCAGCCCGCGCCCACGGGACCCCACCGCACATTGCCCCTTCACGCCGACACGATCGACCCTCCGCACTCCCCGACAAGGGCATCTACATGACCACCAGCACCGCGCACCGCACAGCCCGGCACTGCCGTCTCTGCAAGCCTTCGCAGGAGCCCAGCGACTACACCCTGTTCCTGCGGCAGTGGGTGCGCTCACCGGCCCGCATGGGGGCCATCGCGCCCAGCTCGCGGCACCTGGCCGAGGCGGTCTGCGCCCCGGTGCCCGAACGCGGCGAGCCCGTCGTGGTGGAACTAGGTGCCGGCACCGGACCGTTCACCGCCGAGATCCAGCGCCGGCTCGGCGGCCGCGGCCGCCACCTGGCCGTCGAGATCGATCCAGTCCTCGCCCAGCGCCTGCGCCACCGCCACCCGGGGGCGGAGGTGATCCAGCGCGACGCCGTGCACCTGCGCCACCTGCTGGATGAGCGCGGCATCGAGAGCGCCGACGTTGTGGTCAGCGGCCTGCCTTGGGCACTCTTTCCCTCCGCCACCCGACACCAGCTCATGGACGCGGCAGCCGCGGTGCTCGCCCCGGCGGGTGCCTTCACCGCGTTCACCTACCTCCACGCCGTTCCCCTCACCCCCGCCCGTCGGTTCCGCGAGCTGCTGGCCAACCGCTTCGAAGAAGTCGTCCCCAGCCGCACCATATGGCGCAACACACCCCCGGCCTTCGTCCTCCACGCCCGCAGACCGCGCCCATGACCCCCTCTTCCCTCGTGGTCGAAGCCCTCTGGGGGAACGGGGTGGTTCAGCCGAGTCGAGGGAGTGCTCGGCCTCGTTACGCTTCCACGGCGTGCCTCCGGCGAGGCCGAGACTGAGGCGATCAATGGCGGGCGGGATGCCACTTGGGATCACGATGATGATGTGCCAATGCCGCCGGAACCGGGGCAAGTTCGCCATCGCGGCGTTCAGCGCCGGAGACACAGCTCGGCCCCGGAATCCAAGGCTCCGCGCACGACGTCGGCGGACTGCTGCTTGCCAACCTGCTCGTCGGCGTCTTCGGGACGAGCGCGCCGACTGTGCTTCTCGGGCCGCTTCCGGCGCGCACCACTCAGGCGTCACTTCGTGCGCGACGGCGCGTCGGCGTTACGCGGTGTCGGGGTTGAACAGGACGATTCTGCCGATGTGGTGGGCGTCCAGGATCCGGTGCGCCTCGGCAGCCACATGCCGCGGTCTCCTAGAGCCCGGTTGATCGGGCGGCGGCCCGCAGATACAAGGCACCGAGAACCAAGTCGCTGACGGCCTTGGTGGACACCGGGTTCTGGCCCGTGATCAGGCGGCCGTCACGCACGGCATGCGGCATCATCGGGACAGTGGAGCGCAGATACTTGGCTCCCTTCGCGCGCAATTCGTCCTCCAGAAGGAACGGCACCCTGCTCTTCACGCCGGCCAGTCTTTCCTCGACCGTCGCGAAGCCTGTGACGGTGCGGTTCTGTACGAGCGGGTTCCCGTCGGCGTCTTGGAGGTTGATGAGGGCGCAGGCGCCATGGCAGACGGAGGAGACGATGCCGCCGCCGGCGTAGATGGCCTGGGCCGTTCGCTGCAAGTCAGCACTGTCGGGAAAGTCCCACATGGATTGGTCACCACCGCCAGAATCTTCTTCTGTCTCACGTTTCCCCACGTCTCCTTTGTCGGCCAACTGCGCATTCGGGTCGGGGGCGACCAAGACGAACTCCTCGTCGGCGAGGAGTACGGCGTGCAGCGTCCGTCTGCAGGGCCGCTGAGGGGCGACCTGTTGAGCCGCCCCAGCGGCCCGAGGCCCACTTCGACGCACCTTGCCTCATACCGATCTGCCGCCCGGGATCGGTGCCTCAGGCGGCGACCGGCACTCGTCTGGATCTGAGTGCGGTGGAGTGCGCCCAGAGGATGACGATCGGGAGGATGAACTCCAGGAAGGCGGAGGCGAGGAAGCCTCCCGCCGGGCTGGGCATGCCGTCCTGGGCGAAGGAGACCAGCCGCCCGACGCCTCCGAGGAGGATCGGGACTGCCAGGAAGTAGACGAGTACTCCCTGCCGGCGGATCGTTGCCGCCGCCCAGGCGAACAGGGGTGCCCAGCCGATGTAGACGCCTGCCAGGAAGCGGCGCGTGTTGTCCGCGTCCGCCGCGCCCGCTGGGCCTCCCTGCGCCAGTTGCTGCAGGCCGTCTCCGAGCGCGATGGCAGTGGCCAGCAGCAGGCAGACACGGACGATGGTGTTGGCTGCTGCGACAGGGGTGCCGACCGTCATCATGACTCCCTGCTTGTCTCGGAGTTGGCCACGGGCTTGGTGTTCAGGCCTGCTCGGTGGGGCGTACGAGCAGCTCGGCGACGGCCATGTGCCGGGGGCGGGTGACGATGTATCCGACGGTGTCGGCGATGTCCTGGCTCTGCAGCCGCTCGATGTCGCCGAGGGCGGCGACGATGTGCTGCTGGATGACGTCGGGGTTGTGCGTGCGCAGTTCGGTGTCGACGCTGCCGGGCTCGATGACGGACACGCGGACGTGCTGGCGTGCCAGTTCCTGACGCAGGGCCTCGCTGAAGGCACCGACGCCGAACTTGGTGGCGCTGTACACGGCGGACATGGCGTAGGCGTTGCGGCCGGCGAGCGAGCCGATGTTGACGATGTCGGCGACCTGACGCGGCTGTTCGGCGGCGGCCTTGATCAGGTGGGGGACGGCCGCGTGGGCGGTGTACATCAGGCCCATGAGGTTGATGTCGATCATGCGCCGCCAGTCGTTCAGGTCCGCACCGGGGGCGGGCCCGAGCAGCATGAGGCCGGCGTTGTTGACCAGCGTGTCCAGGCGGCCCAGGTTCTCGACGGTCCGCTCGACCGCTTCCGTGGCGGCCTGGGCGGTGGTGATGTCGGCGGGCACGACCAGGGCCTTGCCGCCGGCGTTGGAGATTTCGGCGGCGAGGTCGGTGAGCCGGTCCTCACGCCGGCCGACCAGGGCCACGGAGGCGCCCTCGCGGGCAAGCTCCAACGCGGTGGCGTGGCCGATACCGCTGGAGGCTCCGGTGACCAGGGCGACGGTTCCTTCAAGACGACGATTCATGGGTTCAAACCTTTCGATGAACGGCCACGCTGCTGCGGGCCGTACGGGGCAGGGGGAGGAAAGCCCTATGGGTGGGGCCGTACGGGGGTGGAGGCCGCTCAAGGCAGGGCCGAGGGCACAATGGGGAAGTGAGCAGCACTGGGCAGAAGAGCACCGACGCCATGCGTCAAGAGACCAAGACCGAGGGAGAACTACCGCCCCGCGAACGCCTGGTCCGGGCCGCGTCCCGGCTGTTTTACTACGAGGGCGTCCGCGCGATCGGCGTGGAGCGGCTTATCGCCGAGGCCGGGGTGACGAAGGCGACCTTCTACCGTCACTTCGCCTCCAAGGACGACCTGGTCGTGGCCTACCTGCTGACCAAGGACGCCTACTACAAGGAGGTGGCCGAACCACTGGCCGCAGGGCACCCGCCCGCGGAAGCGATCGACCTGATCTTCGAGGCGATCGCCGAGCACGCCCGCGAGCGCGGATTTCGCGGCTCGCCGTTCCTGAACGCGGCCGCCGAATACCCGGACGCCGACCATCCTGTCCGTGGCCTGGTGGCGTCCCACCGGGACTGGATCCGCGCCCTTTTCCAGGATCTGCTCACCCGGCTTGGCCACGCCGACCCGGAGTCGGCCGCCGGTGCGCTGCTGATGCTGTACGACGGCGCGATGGCCGCCGGCTACCTGGACGACTCGACGGCCGCCCACAAGACCCTGCTGAACGCGGTCCGGTCATCCGATCGGACGGCTGATCCCAGCAGGACCGCGCGAAACAGTGGCCCTGTGCGAGGCCCCGGCCAAGCCGGGGCGCGGGTTGCTTTCATGGGAACTTTTTGATCTCTCTTCGACGTGCGCCGGGGCCTACCAGCAGTTCTCTGCATGGAGGCAGTCCCGACCGTGACGGCCGAGAGGCCATTGCACCAGAGGTAGGAAGACCGGTCATTCTACCTCTCGACGATAACTCTCCTGGCGTCCACGCGCCAGCGGGTGGCCCGTGTGTGGGATCCCTCACGGGCTGAGAAACAGGGGCACAACCCTGCCCGGATCCGCTGGGAGCATGCCCGTTCTCCTGCCCGCGTCCCGGCCCGGAAGGCCAGGCGTAGTCGCAGCGGACAGTTCCCGGCGGGATACCGCGGCGGACCCGGACCTCGTCAACGGCCTGGAGATACGGTCAGTGCGGCAGCCCTTGCGGCCACACCAGGAGCATCCCGGGCGGATCAAGAGTCAAGGAGTTCCACCTCCACGAGCGGCCGGCGGCCGGCAGACGCGGCGGAAGACGGCGGCGGGTCCGATGCCGCCCGGGCCCGAACCTGTCGCGGCCGCGGTCGATGGCCGTTTCGGCTCCCGGACGGGCCTCGCGGACGTCATGGAGGCTGATCTGCTCGGAGACCTGGTCGGCGCTGATGAGGTCCTCGTCCATCAGCTAGGCCCTGTCCGGGCGATCTTGTCGGGGCCGCGACGCCGGCTACGGCACCTCGCTGCGTTGTCGGAGTCGCCCAAGTACGTCCCGTACGAGGGCGATCTCCCCCAGCTACCGCTGGGAGGTGCCCCCACCGCCTTGCGATGCGTCCCCTCGGCCCTCCGGGCCTGGGGAGACCCCATGCATCTGACGCCGCGGCCTGGTCCTCGAAGATCGCCCGGACAGGACCTAGGCGATCACGCGCAGGTCGTCGTCGTGCGCGGACGGCTCGGTGAGGCGCGGGTCCTCTCTTAGCTGCTGCTGCCGGCGAAGGGAGCAGTACGATGTGGTCAGGGGAGGGCACTGGTACCCGAACAGGCGTAACGGCTCTGCCCAGTTGCCTGTTGCCGCCGTATGCCGGGGAGCCGTCGAGAACCCGGGAACGCGTCGGCGTTGCTGCTCGTCACCCGGCTGAGTCACCCACTTCGACTCACCCGGCCGGCGCGCTGATCTCCCTTTTGAGGATCTTGCCGCTGGGGCCGGTCGGCAGCGTGTCCACGAGCCACACCTCGCGCGGGTACTTGTACGCCGCCACCCGCTCCTTGACGAACTGCCGGAGCTCGTCGGGCGTGGCCTGTGCCGTCGGGCGCAGCACCACCGCGGCCGCGATCTCCTCGCCCAGATGCGCGTCGGCCACGCCCACCACCGCGGCCAGCGCAACGGCCGGGTGCTCGTGGAGCACCTCCTCGATCTCGCGCGGGTAGACGTTGTAGCCGCCGCGGATGATCATGTCCTTCTTGCGGTCGACGATGTACAGGTAGCCGTCCTCGTCCTGGCGCGCGAGGTCGCCGCTGCGCAGCCAGCCATCCGGGATGGCGGCCGCCGTCTCCTCCGGGCGGTTCCAGTACCCCTTCATCACGTTCGGCCCGCGGACGGCCAGTTCGCCGATCTCGCCGGGAGCCACGTCCTGGCCCTGGTCGTCGAGGAGTCGCACCTCCACGTCCTTGATCGGGGTGCCGATGGACCCGGCCTTGCGCGGCCGGTCAGGGTGGTTGAAGGTGACCACCGGACTCGTCTCGGACATGCCGAAGCCCTCCAGCACCACACAGCCGAAGCGCCGCTCGAAGCCGTGCAGGATCTCCACCGGCAGCGAGGCTCCGCCGGAGACGCACATCCGCAGCGTGGACACGTCGGCCTCCGACGGGTGCTGGAGCAGCGCCGCGTACATGGTCGGTACGCCCTCGAAGATCGTCGCCCGGTCGCGGGCGATGGCGTCCAGCACGGTTTGCGGGTCGAAGCGGGGGATCAGGGTGAGCGAGGCACCGGCGCGGACGGTCACGCTCATCGTGCAGATCTGGCCGAAGATGTGGAACAGCGGCAGACAGCCCACGACCACGTCCTGCGCCGTCATCCGCTGCACATCGACCGCGTTGACCTCGGTGTTGTGCCGCAGCCCGGCGTGGGTGAGCGTGGCGCCCTTGGGGCGGCCGGTGGTGCCGGAGGTGTACAGCAGCACGGCCACGTCCTCGCCGTCCGGCTGGCTCACCTCCGACAGCGGCTCGTGACCGGCCAGCAGGCCCGCGAAGCCGGCGGGCTCGACGGCCATGTGCCGCACTCCGGCGGCGGCCGCGCCCTGCGCGCCCTCGCCGGGGGCCTGGTACCACTCGAAGAGCGTCTTGGCGCCCGAGTCGCGCAGGTGGTACTCGGTCTCCCGGGTCTTCAGCAGCGGGTTCATCGGCACGACGACCGCTCCGGCGCGCAGCACGCCGTAGTACAGGACGACGAACTCGGGAACGTTGGGCAGCATCAGTGCGACCCGGTCTCCCGGCCGTACGCCCTCAGCCCGCAGCAGCGCGGCGGCGCGGGCGCTGCGCTCGTCGAGCTCCGCGTAACTGATGACCTGGCCCCCCAGTCGCAGCGCGGGGCGTTCCGGCTGTCGCCGTGCCGTCTCCACCAGGAACTCCGCCAGATTGGCCATGGCCGCCTCCACGAACGTCGCCGTCGAAATCCGCTGTTCACGTTGACGACATCGTGCAGATCTCCGCGGCGACGGCCTATGTGTGGCATGACAGCGTCTGCCCTCCCGGATTGTTACCGGGGACAAAACAGGGGCGTTACGCTGCGGGAATGAACTTTTCAGGGGTGGTCTCGGCGCTTCAGGCGAGGCTGCCGGAACTGGGCGAGCGGATGGCGCAGCGCATCCGCTCGGACGTCGATGCCTACAAGGACGAATCGCTGATCCCCTTCGACTCGCTGCGCCGCTCGTGCACCGCCAACGCGGACCTGCTCCTGCACCAGCTCAGCCGTGCGCGCGCGCAGGACCCGAGCCCGGCCCGGGAGACCGGCCGCCTCCGCGCCGAGCAGGGCGTGCCGCTGGCGGACACCCTGCACGCGTACCGGATCGGCTTCGAACTCCTGTGGACGGACATCCTCGCCGAGGCACGCACCCATCCCGAGGTCACCGACACCCAACTGGTGTCCCGGTCCGCGGAGTTCTGGGCCCTGTTCGGCCGCTACGCGGAGGCGGTGGCGGCGGCCTACCGGGAGACGACCGCCGAGCTGACCTCGCGGCGTCAGGCGCGCCGCTCGGCACTGGTGGAGGCGCTGTTCACCGGCGTCATCGCCGACCGCACGCTGTGGGAGGCCGCCCGCGAGCTGGGGCTGCCCGACCGCGGGCCCTACGTGGTCGCCGCGGCGGCGGCCGACGCTCCCGGTGAGGAGCCGCTGGCGGGGACGGAAGCGGCGTTGCGTCAGGCCCAGGTTCATTTCGCCTGGCGGCTGCTGCCCGACCAGCAGATCGGTCTGGCCGCCCTGCCCACGGCGACGGCGGAGAGCACCTGCCTGCGCATCCTGCGCCGCGCGGGCGCCCGCGTAGGTGTCAGTCCGTGCTTTCACTCGCTGCGGGACACCCCCCAGGCGCTGCGCTTCGCCCGGCTGGCTCTGGCCGGCCTCCAGGGCACCGGCCCCGGCGTCGCGCGGTTCGACGACAATCCGCTGGCCATGGTCGTCGCCGCCGCCCCGGCCGAGGCGGCGCACCTCGTGGAGGTGGTCCTCCAGCCCCTGCTCGATCTCCCGGCCGCGGAGCGTTCCCGTCTCCTGGAGACCCTGGAGCACTGGTACGCCGCCGCCGGCTCCGCCACGGACGCGGCGCGGAGTCTCTTCGTCCACCCCAACACCGTCCGCTACCGGCTGCGCCGCGTCGAGGAGTTGGCGGGCCGCTCCCTGTCCGATCCGCGAGCGGTGGCGGACATCGGCGCGGCGCTCCTGGCAGTCCGCCGGGTGGGCGCGTCATTCAGCGACGTCACGCAGTAACTCGACTGCGGGCCGAGTGGATCACGGGCCAGGTCATCGACCCAGGGGCGGCTTCAGGCGTTCATGAGCAGCGCTGCCGCGCACGGGGCAGCGCGCTCATGTCCCGGCTCGCACGAGCTGAGCACCCGCGGCGCGTGCGAGAGCCGGAACCGCGGCGTGCCTGAGGACACGCCGCGGAACGAGGAACCTCAGAGCTTGGACAGCTCGTCCACGAGATCGTCGAGGCCCAGCGGCCCCTGCGACAGCGCCGCCATGTGCCAGGCCTTCGCGTCGAAGGCGTCACCGTGCGCCGCCCGCGCGTTCTCGCGGCCCAGCAGCCAGGCCCGCTCGCCCAGCTTGTAGCCGATGGCCTGGGCGGGCATGGACAGATAGCGGGTCAGTTCGCTCTCGACGAAGTCCGCGGGCCGTCCGCTGTGCCGGCCGAAGAACTCCTCGGCCAGATCCGGGGTCCATCGCTCCCCGGGGTGGAACGGGGAGTCGGCCGGGATCTCCAGCTCCAGGTGCATGCCGATGTCCACGATGACCCGGCAGGCCCGCATCATCTGTGCGTCCAGATAGCCGAGCCGGCGCTCCGGGTCGGGCAGGAAGCCCAGTTCGTCCATGAGCCGCTCCGCGTACAGCGCCCAGCCCTCCGCGTTGGCGCTGACTCCGCCGACGGTCGCCTGGTAACGGGAGAGCTGGTCGGCGACGTGCGCCCACTGCGCGATCTGCAGATGGTGGCCCGGCACACCCTCGTGGTACCAGGTGGAGACCAGGTCGTACACCGGGAAGCGGGTCTCGCCCATGGTCGGCAGCCAGGTCCGGCCGGGCCGCGAGAAGTCTTCGGAGGGGCCGGTGTAGTACGGGGCGGCGGCGCCGCCGGGAGGGGCGATACGGGACTCGACCACGCGGACCCGCTCGGCGAGTTCGAAGTGGGTGCCGTCGATCGCCTCGATCGCCTCGTCCATCAACTTCTGCAGCCACACACGGACTTCTTCGACGCCCTCGATGTGGGTGCCGTGCTCGTCGAGGTGGGCCAGCGCCTCCCAGGGCCCGGAGCCGGGAAGGATCTTGTCCGCTTCGGCCTTCATCTCACCGAGCAGCCGGTGGTATTCGGCCCAGCCGTAGGCATACGCCTCGTCGAGGTCGAGCTCCGTACCGTTGAAGTAGCGCACCCAGCGGGCGTACCGCTCGCGGCCCACCGTGTCGGGGGCGCCCTCCACCGCCGGCGCGTAGACCTCGCTCATCCAGTCGCGGAGTGCGACGACGGACTCCGTGGCCACGTGTGCGGCGTTGTCGAGTTCGGCGCGCAGTTCGTCCGGCCCTGCCGTGACGAACTCCTCGAACCAGGCGCGTCCGTCCGCGGCCGTCGCGCCCGACCAGTCGCCGAGCTGGGTGATGAACGACGCCGTGGCTCGCGGACCGGCCGCCAGCTTGCGTTCAAGACCCAGCGCCAGCGACGCGCGGTAGCCCTCCAGAGCGGCCGGGACCGCACGCAGCCGCTCCGCGACCGCCGCCCAATCCTCCTTCGACCCGGTGGGCATCACGGTGAACACAGTGCGCACAGCGTGGGCGGGGGAGCGCAGATTGCTGACGGTGCGCAGCCCCTCCTCGGCCTCGTGCACGGCCAGTTCGGCCGTGAGCCGCTCGCGCAGGAGGCGCCCGCAGCGCCGCTCCGCGTCCGACCCGGCGCCGGGCTGCTTCTCTGCCTTGTCGAGCTGTACGAGCGTCGCACGGGCGAGATCGGCCACGGCCTCCTGGCCGGCCGGGGAGAAGTCGGGGAGGCGGCTCGCGCTCGCCGGGACTCCCAGGTAGGTACCGGTGATCGGATCGAGGTCGATGAGTGCGTCGACGTAGGCGTCGGCGACCTGGCGGGGCAGCGCGCTGCTCGGTGTCTCTGGCATGTGCTCATCCTGATACGACCGAGGTGCCGCCGTCACCACCGAACGATCTCAGATGGCGTCAGTCGGCTGACAAATGAGCATGCCCGGCGGGCTCCTGACGCGGTGGCAGCAACGGACCGCAGTCCCAGTGCTGGAAGATCAGCCGGGTCTCCACACGGGCGACTTCGCGCCGCGAGGTGAACTCGTCCAGCACCAGCCGCTGCAGATCCGCCGTGTCAGCCACGGCCACATGCACCAGATAGTCGTCGGGGCCCGTCAGATGGAACAGCGCACGTGACTCGGGCAGTGCCCGCACCCGCTCCACGAACGGCCCGATCAGCTCCCTGCGGTGCGGGCGTACCTGGACCGAGAGCAGCGCTTCAAGACCCCTGCCAAGTTTGGCTGGATCCAGTCGGAGCTGATGGCCGAGGATCACGCCACTGCGGCGCATCCGGGCCACCCGGTCCAGACACGTCGACGGAGCGACACCCACCTCCGCGGCAACCTCCCGGTAGGTCGTCCGGGCGTCGTTCTGCAGAACGCGCAGTATGTGCAAATCCACCGGGTCAAGAGCGACAGATTCAGCCATGGCCCGAACGTAACACGGTGCAATCTCGCTACTCGCCGGTAATTGTTCAGAGTGCCGGGCCATGGACTACCCCGCCTCGATCGCCCCCATGCCCGCAACCAGGGCGCTTGCCACCGAAGCCGTGCACGCCGGCCGCGAGGATCTCGTGGAGCTCGGCCTGCATGCCGTACCGATCGACCTGTCGACCACCTACCCGTCGCACGACGTCGCGGCGGAGGCCGCGCGCATCGACGCCTTCGCCGCGACCGGCGGCCGGCTGGAGGGTCCGCCGGTCTACGCCCGGCTCGACAATCCCACGACGGCCCGCTTCGAGACGGCGCTGGCCCGGCTCGAAGGGACCGCGAGCGCCGTGGCCTTCGCCAGCGGCATGGCGGCCCTCACCGCGGTGCTCCTGGTCAGGGCCTCGATGGGGCTGCGCCACGTGGTGGCGGTCCGGCCGCTGTACGGATGCAGCGACCACCTCCTGGACGGCGGGCTGCTCGGCACCGAGGTGACCTGGACCGACCCGGCGGGAGTGGCGGCCGCGATCCGGCCGGACACCGGGCTGGTCATGGTCGAGACACCCGCCAACCCGACGCTGTCCGAGACCGACATCAGGGCGCTCGCCCACTCCTGCGGCTCCGTGCCGCTCCTCGTCGACAACACCTTCGCCACCCCCGTCCTGCAGCGGCCCGTGGAGCAGGGCGCGCGGATCGTGCTGCACAGCGCCACCAAGTACCTGGGCGGGCACGGCGATGTGATGGGCGGCGTCGTCGCCTGTGACGAGGAGTTCGCCGCCGCGCTGCGGCAGGTGCGCTTCGCCACCGGCGGAGTGCTGCACCCCATGGCCGGCTATCTCCTGCTGCGGGGTCTGTCCACGCTCCCGGTCCGGGTACGGGCCGCGTCGACGACCGCCGCCGAGCTGGCCCGCCGGCTCGCCGCCGACCCCCGTGTCGCCCAGGTCCACTACCCGGCGGTGGGCGGCGCGATGGTCTCCTTCGAGGTGCACGGGGACCCGCGCGACGTGATCGGCCGTGTCCGGCTGATCACGCCCGCGGTGAGCCTCGGCAGCGTCGACACGCTCATCCAGCACCCGGCCTCCATCAGCCACCGGATCGTGGCCGAAGGAGACCGGCACGCCGCGGGCGTCAGCGACAGGCTGCTGCGGATGTCGGTCGGGCTGGAGGACGTCGAGGATCTGTGGGCCGATCTGTGCGAAGCCCTCAGTGCTCGCCGCGCCCCCGCTCGTGGGGGAGTGCCTGCGGCAGCTCGTACGGAAGCCGGGAGCGCACGGGCGTCGCGTCCAGCCGGGCGGTGATCACGAGCGTCCCTTCCTCTATCTGGTAGTCGAGCGGGAGGCCGAGCCCGCGCATGGCCGCGACCATGCCCGTGTTGGACGCCTGCGTCACGGCGTACACGCTCTCGCATCCCGCCTCGACGGCCATCCCGACCAGCCGGCCCAGCAGCTCGGAGCCGATGCCGCGGCGCTGCCATTCGTCCTCGATGAGGAGCGCCACCTCGGTCTCGTCGCCGTCCCAGAGCAGGTGACCGAGGGCGACGATCCGGCCGGAGGCCGTCTGAACGGCGAGCGTGCGGCCGAACCGCGGGCTGAGCAGATGGTTCAGATAGCGGTCCGCGTCACCCACCGGGCCGTGGTAGCGCAGGCCCACGGTGCGTGCGGAGCACCGGTCGTGCATCGCCCGGGCGGCGGCGAGGTCGCTCGGGTCGGCCCGGCGCACGGTGATCTCGTTGCCCTCCGGGAGCGTCAGCACATCCTGGCTGCGCGGGATGCGCGGGCCGAGGCGGGCGTCCAGCTCGACCAGGGCGCGCGCCCGGGCGAACTCGGTCGGTGTGAACGGCAGATAGGGCCGCTCGACCGTGATCGTTCCGCCGTTCGGGTCGCGCAGCCGTATCACCGTCTCGTCGAGCACACCTTCGACGGGCGCGTGCCCAGCGGTCGGCCGGCCCGTGAGGGTTTCGGCGGGCAGGGAACGGATCCTGCAGCGGCCGAGCAACTGGCGCAGTGCGAGGGGAAGTTCGGCCGTGTCCAGGGCGGTCCGCGTGGCGAGGCCGAGCAGGCGCGTCGGGGTGTCCACCAGGTCATGCGCGTCGGCGCGCTCGATCCAGGTACTGCTGCCGCCCGCGGCGGCCACCTCCCGGCTGATCTGCTGCGCCTGCAGCGTGGCGGGTGCCCGCAGCAGGAACTCGTCGACCGTCCCGTCCGCGAGGGGGTGGGTCTGGAGCGTGAGGATGTCGACGTGGTGGCGGGCGAGGGCCGTGCACAGCGCCGCGAGACTGCCGGGCGCGTCCCGCACGGTCGTGCGCATCCGCCACAGTGTCGCGCTCTCGCGCGCGCCGGGCTCGTCCGCGGCGGACCGGTCGGAGGCACCTGACGTAGGGACGGTCCCGGAGCGGGCTGCTCCGGGACCGCCGGTATCGACGGTCGGGGGCGCATGGCTGTGGCGTCGCGCCCACCATGTGTGGAACGTGGCCGTGGCGATGAGTGCGACGGCGGAGACGACGAGCAGATAGGGGCCGTCGGGACCGTGGGCGATCATGTTCGCCACGGCGTCTGCGACGGCGACGGCGGTGAACAGGGCGGCCAGCTCGATCAGATCCCGCCGCCAGTGGTGCTGACGGCGGGCCTTCTTCGCGGAAGTCACTTCAGTCATGCAATCACTGTGACCGAAGGGTGTTGCGTGATCACGAACGCTTTGTGACTGACTGGTTAAGCGTGGATCTAGCAGGTTATCGGCTGTTTTCTGCAATTTGTGTCCTGGATTGATCATGGCTGTGACGCAACGCGGTCAGCAGCCGGTTGGCCTGGTTGACCAGCTGCGAGGAGCCGCCTCGCGCGGCCAGCGCGGCGAGCCCGCGCGGCTCCGGTACGCCGCCCGGCTCCTCGGCTGCCCTGCACCGCTCCAGGCAGTCGGCGGCCACGGACAGTATCTCCCCGGTGCCACGCGGTGGGTGACCCGCCTCCAGCAGACCGGGAAGCGCCGCGCCCAGCACCGACCACGTCGTCGCGTACGCACCGGTCGCGGCGGCCGTACGGACCGCGTCCGCCAGCCGGTTGGGCTTGACCGTACCCAGCGAGACGAGCTCGGCAACGTCACGTCCCAGCCGTCCGCCGTCCAGTTGGCCCCGTGCCGCGAGCACGAGCAACGCGTCCACCGCAGAGAGCCGGTCCTCGGCGTGCCGTGCCCCGAGCCCGCAGGCCACCGCCAGGTGCAGGGCCTCACCGGCAGGGCCGCCGGACTCGGCCAGCCGCGGCAACACCAGGGCATTGCCGCGCGCTTCGGAGGTGGCGCAATCCGTCACCTCGGGCAGCAGCCAGGCGGCCAGCGTGTCGCGGTCCTCGGGCATGACCGCAAGCCACTGGGATTCCAGCGCCGACCAGTGACAGCAGCGGCCCTGCCCGGAGTGAGGGCGCCCCAGCCGGTGGAACGGCTGCGGGAATTCGTGCTGGAGAACCAGCCGCTCCCGGGTCTCCAGCACGATGTGCCGTACGGCGGCCCGTGCGCGGTCCCACCAGTGGTGCTGGGACGACGGTCCGGGCTCATGGACACGGCGCAGCAGCGGAGCCGCGTCGCCGTCCGCCCGGAGCCAGGCGGCGAGCCGCTCCCCCTCCCGGGTGCCCAGCGCCGCCGCGGCAACCGCGGTGGCGTCCCTGCCGCTTCCGTCCCGGCGGACGCGCAGCAGCGCCTGGGCGAAGTCGCCGGACGCCGGGTCCGCGCACAGCCGCTGATACGACAGCAGCCGCTCCACGAGCTCGCCCGCGTCCTGCGTCCCGTTCTCCTCGGTCGGTGTGGCGAGGAGGAACGGCAACGGCCGGGGCCTGATCCGGTGGGCGGCCTCCCACAGCCGGTCGTGGACCACGGCATCCAGAGCGAGGTGGGCGCAGTCCGCGGTGGAACCGCCTCGGACCCTCCCGTCGCGCAGGCTCGGCAGTGACACCCGCTCCAGCACGGCGGCCGCGACGACCTCCATTCCGTGGAGCTGCTCTGCGGAGGGCAGCGGCGAGGCGTCCCTGTCCGATGCGTCCGCCGGCCACCAGCTGCCGGCGAGCGCGGCGCGCAGCGCGTCGGCCAGGGCTTCCCTGTCCCGGTAGGAATGCCGCACGAGGCCGTCGAGCGCCCGCTCGAACTCCGGCACGGACAGGGAGCGCGACTTGAGGAGCGCCGCCACGAGCTCGACGGTCTCGGCGACGGTGTCGGGCGCGGGAGCCATCCGCAGGGGGACCGGTGCCGGTGGCAGGGTCTCCTCGTAGTACGGAACGGCCTCGGCACCCAGGAGCTCTTGGCCGAACACTTCGGCGGCGAGCGTCCGGTGCACCGGACTCAACCGGTCCGCGTAGTCGGCCAGTTCCTTGCGCAGACTGTTGTCCATGTCCTCCGCCCGGCGGCCGCGCGCCCGCTTCCGCGCGCCGCTCGACAGATGACGGGCCACCAGCTTGAGCGCACGCTCCTGGACTCCGGTGTCCTCGTGCCCGAACGCCTCGGCCACCACCGGCAGCAGTTCACCAGCTGCCGCCGGCTCGCGCCGCAGCACCTTGCCGATCAGCACCAGCTGGGCGCGGACCAGCTTCTTCTCGGTGCGGAACAGCACCGCGCCGGACATCTCCGCGAGCTGCCCGACCGGCAGTTCACCGGACTCGGCCTGCCGGGCGAGGACTTCCTGGGCATGACCGGCAAGCGGCGACGGCCCGTCCGCGGCCATGGCGATCCAGTCGGCCGTACGGTCCAGTTCCTCCTGCGGAGTCAGCGCCAGTCGCTTCAGCAGGATCAGGAAGAACCGCAACTGACCCGGCCTGCCACCGCGCAGCAGCCGCGCCACGCACCCGTCGACGAGCACGGAGCGTTCCAGCACGCCTTCCTCCGCCAGCCGTGCGAGCGCCGACGGCCAGTGGTTCGGTGCCTCCGGGTCTTCGTACCAGGAGAGAACCGGAGTCGGCTCCACCGTCTCGAACAGACGGGGCACCAGCACCCGCGCATGCGGATCGTTGCGCAACGCCAGCGGGAGCGTGGCCCGTGAGGCGTGCGAAGGCCGGGCCGATATCAGGGACTCCGCCCAGCCGTGCACGAAAGCGTCCGTCGTCGGCACGGGACACTGCGCGATCCGGACCAGCTCCGAGATCAGCGGATAGTCCTCCCCTGGGGTGGACGCCCGGTCCGCGAGCCGGTGAGCCAGATCCCCGAGCCAGGCGGGATCCCGGTCGGCGAGGATATCGAGCAGAACAGTGGTCGGCAGCGGCCTCCAGTTGCGGAGCTCCCGCGCACCCAGCCACGCGGCAGCGGCCGATGCGCCTGTGTGGCATCCGGCGCCCGCGACGAGCAGGGCGTACTGGGCGGCGTCACGCTGTCGCCAGCGGTCCAAGTCCCCGTTCCACCCACGCACCTCTCGGCGCAGGTCCTTCAACTCGACGGCAGCCGCCCGGCGTTCCGCCGCCGTCATCGTCTTCACCAGTCCCGGCACGTCCTGCTTCCGGCCCTTCCGGACGGCGTCCAGGAGCTCCTTCATCGCGCACCTCCCGCGGTCTGCGCGCCGCGCTTCGTCATGCGTACGGCCAGGGCGTGTTTGCACGGGCCGCGGCTGCCCCGGTGGTCGGCCCACCACGTGCACGTGCAGCTGAGCACGCCGTCCGAGTCCCGCAGCTGGTAGCGCCGGTCGCCCGAGGCCACGGTCGCCGTCGCGCCCGCGATCCGTACCGCGCCCGCCGAGACCAGGGCCCGGGCCGCGACCAGTCGCGGATTGTGCCGCTCGGCGCGGTCCGCGTCGTACGGCAGCTCCCGGTGGAAGTACGCCGCGTCCGCGAGGTCGTACCCCACCCGGCCCGCGGTGCCGAGCCGGATGAGGGCGGCACGTACACGCGCCACGCTGAGCCCCGACTGCTCGGCGAGGTCCGCCGGGTCGATCCGGGGCTCCCAGGCCAGCAGGACCGAAATCAGCTCCGCGTCCTCCGCGGCCTCGTCCGTGGCCAGTGCTTCCAGCACGCCGCCCTCGCCCGAGAACCCTCTGGCCGCGTCCGGCGACAGGGTGAGCGTGAGCCTCATACCGGGCAGCGTCACCTCCCACGCACTCGACGTGGCCGCACCGCCGGCCGCCGGCGGCCCGTACACCCGCAGGCCCGTCGCCTGACGCAGCACCCGCTGCAACGCCGTCAGACGCTCCGGCCCGGGCAGGCAGACGGCCCCGGGCCCCGGCCGCGTCGTCGGCCGCAGTGTCCGGCCCGCCGGGACGACCCACATCGCGCCGCGTGACGCGCTGCCCGAGGAGCGAGGCAGCGAGCGGAGGAAGCGCACGGCCTCGGCGGCGCTCAGCTCGGCGCGCAGGTCGAAGCCGGTGGAGACCACCTGCGCCTCCGCGAACCCGCGGAGCCAGCGGTCCGGCAGCGGAACCTTCTTCTCCACCACGGGCCCGTCCAGCGTGGTCACGGCGAACTCGTCGGGCCCGACCCGCAGATGCAGTGGATCGTCCCCCGCGAACCGCGAAAGTGCCTCCCGCAACGGGTTGTTGACATCGACGTTCGTCGTGCCGTGCCCGGTCTCGGCACCGTCCAGGCCTTCCTGGAGCACGTCGAGGCGTGCGTACACCCCACAGCATCCGGAGAACGACTCACATCTCAGCCGGTCTCCGTTGCCCGTGACCACCGGGTCGAGCGAGGCACGCAACTCACAAGAGCTGCCCGCGCACCCAGCCACGGGCCTGCCCGGGCGGTCATGCACAGACCTGCCCGGGCTGCCCCGGATGCGTCGTCAGGTGCCCGCGATCGCCCGCGGCGCGTCCGGATGACGGCGCGGCACATCGCGGGCGTCCGCGGTCGGCGCCGGCACCGGACCGGGCGGTCGGCGATTCATCCGCGGTCCTGCCCCACCCGCCCGGGCTGCAGCACCTTGCTGAAGAGAACCGCTCCGCCCTCGGCCCGCAGGCGGACCGTCAACTCGCCGCTGCCGCCGTCGATGTCGACCTCGCCGAAGTACTGCGGCGACTCCATCGGCGACACATTGGCCCGCTCCGGCGCCCGCACGTAGACGCGGTCGGGCCCGAACGTCCCGTCCAGCGTGTTCGCCGGGAACCCCCCTGCCGCCAGCGGGCCGGACACGAACTCCCAGAAGGGAGCGAAGTCCTTGAACGCGGCCCGCTCCGGGGCGTAGTGCTGTGCCGAGGTGTAGTGCACGTCCGCCGTCAGCCACAGCGTGCCCGTGATCCGACGGTGCTTGATGAACCGCAGCAGCTCCGCGATCTGCAGCTCGCGCCCGAGCGGTACACCCGGATCTCCCTGAGCGACCGCCTCGAAGTTCGCGGAACCGTCCGCCACGACGAGCCCCAGCGGCATGTCCGCCGCGAGCACCTTCCACACCGCACGCGACCGCGACAGCTCGCGCTTGAGCCAGGTCAGCTGCTCCGCACCGAGAATCCCGGTCGTGTCGTCCGCCTGCCGCCCGGGGGAGTTGGCGTTCCGGTAGGAGCGCATGTCGAGCACGAATACGTCGAGCAGCGGTCCGTACCGCACCACCCGGTGCATCCGCCCCTCACGCCCGCGAGCCGGCAGCGTGGAGACCGGGAAGTACTCACCGAACGCCTGCATCGCGCGGGCGGCCAGCACGTCCACGTTCTTCTCGGTGTAGCGCGCGTCGTCGAGGATCTGGCCGGGGTACCAGTTGTTGCGCACCTCGTGGTCGTCCCACTGCACCACCGTCGGCACCTGCGCGTTGAACCGGCGGACGTTCTCGTCCAGGAGGTTGTAGCGGAAGTTGCCGCGGTACTCGGCGAGCGTCTCCGCGACCTTCGACTTCTCCTCGGTCGTGATGTTGCGCCACACCCGCCCGTCGGGCAGCGTCACGCTCGGGGCGATCGGCCCGTCCGCGTACACCGTGTCCCCGCTGCACAGGAAGAAGTCCGGGTCGAGGCGCCGCATCTCCTCGTACGCCCGGAACCCGCCGATGTCGGGGTTGATGCCCCAGCCCTGCCCGGCGATGTCGCCCGACCACAGGAAGCGCACCCCGGACGACCGGCGCCGCGCGGGGGCCGTGCGGAACGTCCCGTACACCGGCTCGCCCGTGCGGCGCGGGTCGTCGGGGTCCGCGAGCGTCACGCGGTAGTGGATCTGCTCGCCCGGCGGCAGACCGCGCAGCGCAGTCGTCCCGGTGAAATCGGTTCCCGGGCCCAGGAGCGGGCCGTGCCAGGTGTGCGCCCGGCGGAACGACTCGGTCGCCGACGTCTCCACGATCATTCGGGCGGGCCGGTCGGACCGTACCCACACCAGCCCTGACGACGACGTGACGTCGCCCGTCTGAACGCCCCAGGCGGCGCCCGGCCTGCCGCGCAGAGCCTGGGCCGGGGCGGCGGCCCCGAGCGTGAGCGCCGCCGACGCGGCGAGCGAACCGCGTAGGACGGTACGGCGGTTGTACGACATCGGTACGCCTCCTGAGAGGGAGTGGGCGAGGGCTTGCCGTGCCCATGCCTAGCGCCCGGCGGAGGCGGACACACGAACCCCACGTGAACAACCGGCCGCGCCCGGACAGGGACTGGTTCTCCGTGTCCGCGGCTGGTCCAACTCCGAGGAGTCATGAACGGCTTCGGCCGCGGACGCAGCACGGACCCGTGGTCACAAGGACTCAGCGGCTGCCGTCGAGGATCACCCGCGCGACGAGCGCGGGGTCGTCGTTCATGGGTACATGGCCGCAGCCGGGAAGCCGCACCAGCCGGGCGCCGGGGATGGCGTGCTTGGCGCGGACGCCCTGGCGGCGCAGGAGCAGCCGGTCGCGGGTGCCCCACGCCACGGTGACCGGGAGACCCGGCACATCGTCCGTGAACAGCACGTCGCGACCCGCGTCAAGCGTCCGGCGGAAGCCGGTGGCGTCCCGCAGGGCGAGCGTCTCCGCCACGACCGCCTCGGGTGAACGGCGCCCGGGACGGGCATAGATGGTGCTGGTCAGCGCCGCGCGTCCGGCGGCCGTACGGGACAGCCGGTCGATCATCGGCGCGGGCATCATCCGGGCGCCCCGGCGCATCGCGAGCAGCGTCCCGAACGCGTAGCGGCGCTCGCTCTCCGTCCAGAATCCGGCGGGGGAGAGGGCGGTGACCGAGCGTACGAGCTTCTCGCGGCCCAGTTCGAGGGCGAGCAGCCCGCCGAGTGAGTTGCCCGCTACGTGAGGCCGGTCGATGCCGAGCGCCGCACAGAACGCGCCCAGCACCGGGACCACGGTCGAGAGGTCGTAGGAGACCCCGTCGGGCAGTGCGGGTGACATGCCGAAACCGGGCAGATCGACGGCGATGACCTCGCGCTCGGCGGCGAGGGCGGGAAGGACCGGTTCCCAGGCCTGCCAGTGGTGCCCGATGCCGTGGAGCAGCAGCAACGGTTCCCCGGTGCCGAGGCGTTCGTACACCACGGACAGCGTGCGGATTCCGCCGGCGGAATCGATCGTGAACGAGACCTTCGAGGTCATGCTGCCGCTCCCTGACCCTGTAGACACCTTGTCAGCAACAATTACCGCTCGGTAGCCCCCGATTCAAGGGGGGAACACCGATGAGCGCGGGACGCGCATCGACACGCGCCCGGTCCACCGGTGGGTGTGCCGAGCGACGCACAGGAACCGCCTGGACATCACCGCCCCTGTCGGCTGGGATGGTGACGTGGCAACCGATACCGCGACGGACGTCTTCGAAGCCCACCGCTCTGTGCTGACCGGGGTGGCCTACCGCATGCTCGGCCGGATCGCCGATGCCGAGGACGTGGTCCAGGAAACCTGGCTGCGCTGGTCCGCCGAGGACCGCGGCGACGTCCGCGAGCCCCGCGGCTACCTCGTACGCATCACCACCAGGCTCGCGATCGACCGGCTGAGGCACGTGCAGTCGCGCCGCGAGGCGTACGTGGGGCCCTGGCTGCCCGAACCCATCGCGACCGACTTCGACCACACCACGTCCGACACCGCCGAGCGCGCTGTGCTCATGGAGTCCGTGTCGCTCGCCGTCCTCGTCGTCCTCGAGTCGCTCTCTCCACTGGAGCGCGCGGTGTTCGTACTGCGGGAGGCCTTCGGATTCCCGTACGGCGACATCGCGACGACCCTGGACCGCAGCGAGGCGGCCGTGCGGCAGCTCGCCGGGCGGGCCCGCCGCCACGTCGAGGAGCGCAAGCCGCGATACGACGTCGATCCGGCCGAACGCCGCGACCTGACGGAGCGGTTCCTCGCCGCGGCCTCGGGCGGTGACCTCGACGCGCTCCTCGACCTGCTCGCCCCCGATGTCCGGCTGGTCAGCGACAGCGGAGGCAAGTCGAAGGCGCCGCTGCGGATCATCGAGACCGCGGACAAGGTGGGCCGCTTCCTGCACGCCGTGGCCAAGGAGCCCCTGCCCGCCTCCGAGTTCCGGCTCCTGGAGCTCAACGGAGCGCCCGGGCTACTGGTGCTCTCGGGCGGACACCCGGACACCGTCATTCAGGTCGAGGTCAGGGACGGCAGGATCCAGTGCATCTACCTCGTACGGAATCCCGACAAGCTCGGCGCCCTGGAGAGGTAGCTGCGGTTTCCGCGCCCGCACGTGGCCCCGCGTCCGGTCCGGACGCGGGGCCGCTGTTTTTCGCCAGAGCACGAACCTTCCGTGAACGCTCTGTGGCAGAGGGTGATTCCATGGCTCGGGGCAGGAGGATTGGTCTTGACCAAGCCTGAGCGCCGTCCTATGGTCACAGCGTTAGTGCAGGAACCTTTAATAAACAAGGGCACGGAAAGCCGCCGGGGCCACGGTGATTGCGGAGGACAGGGTGGGGACCACGCAACTGGAGACGGTGCCGGAGCCGAAGTACTGGCACCTCAAGACCGTGATCGGCGAGGCGCTCGACTCCGACTTCTCGGTCGGGGAGATCCTGCCCAACGAGCGCGAGCTGGCCGCCCGCTTCGGAGTCGCCCGGGCCACTCTCCGCCAGGCGCTCGAACAGCTGGAGCTGGAGGGCCGGTTGCAGCGCCGCCGCGGTGTCGGCACCACCGTCGCGCCGCCCCGCATGGGCGTCGACGTCTCCACCTCCCCGCAGGACTGGCCCGGTAGCCCCGGGGACGCCTGGCAGGCTCTCGACTGCACGACCGGCGTCCCGCCCGCCGCCGTGGGCCGCGTGCTGGACACCGACGGCGACGAGGAAGTCCACATCGTGCGCCGGATGCTGGTGACCCACGGCCAGCCGGTCGCCACCGAGCTGCTCTACATCCCGTCCGGCTCCGTGCCCGAGCTGTCCGCCATCGATGCCCCCGCCGGCGCGGCTCGCGCCCGCGGAGTCCTGCGTGAGCTGCAGCGTCCGGCTCTGGAGGGCCAGGACCGCGCTGTGGAGCTCGGCTCCGCGCGCGTCGACGACGCGAAGGAACTGGACCGCCTCCCGGGCGCCCCCGTCCTCGTCGTCACCACCCGGTACTTCGCGCAGGGCCGCACCGCCGTCGTCTCGGTGGCGACGTACCGCGCGGACACCTGCCGACTGACCTTCGGCGACTCCGGCGATCTGGAGATCCGCCACGACACCCAGCAGCGCCGCGCCTCCTGAGCGCCTGCTCCGCCGTACGGCCCGTCGCGTTCAGCGGCGGGCCGTCACCGTTCCCTCGACGGCGAACAGTTGCTCCTCGACATGGTCAAGCGCCAGCCGCAGCGCCCCGGTCGCCACCGCGGCCTCACCGAGCATCGACAGCGCCACCCGGGGCGGCCGCAGGCAGTAGCGGGACAGCTCGTCGCGCAGCGGATCGAGGACGCCGTCCAGCCCGGCCGCCCAGCCGCCGATGACCACCAGCTCCGGGTCGAGCGCCAGCACCAGTGCCGCCACGTCGTGCACCAGCCGCTGGATGAACCGGTCGACCGCGGCGCGCGCCCGCTCGTCACCCTGCCGGGCATGTGCGAACACCCCCGCGACCGCCTGCTCGTCCAGCGGATGCAGCGGCTCGTCCGTGGTCGACAGCAGCGTCTCCGGAGTGACCTCCCGGCCCAGCAGATGCAGTGCGCCGATCTCGCCCGCCGCCCCGCCGTAGCCCCGGTGCAGACGCCCGCCGATCAGCGAGCCCGCGCCGGGACTGAGCCCCGCCAGGACGAAGACGATGTCGTCCGAGTCCGTCGCCGTACCCTTCCAGTGCTCTGCGACCGCCGCCGCGTTCGCGTCGTTCTCCACGAGCACCGGACAGCGGAACGAGCGCCTCAGCCGCTCACCCAGGGCCAGCCCCGTCCAGCCCGGCAGCGCAGTGCCCAGGCGTACCGTGCCGTCGGCCTCGACGATGCCCGGCGTACCGACTCCGACGGCGCGCAGCGAGCTGCGGGCGACTCCGGCACGCCGCAGGACATCGGCGACGACGGTACGGACCCGCTCCAGCCGCTCGTCCGCGGGCGCCGCCTCGTCCACCTCACGGGATCCCGCGCCGATGATCCGGCCGTCGAGGCCCGACAGCAGCGCGGCGACCCGGTGCGGGCCGATCTCCACTCCCAGCAGATGCCCGGCCTCGGCACGGAACCGGAACCGGCGCGCCGGCCGCCCCTGCCGCCGGGTCTCGCCCTCCTCGGGGCCGGTCTCCACGACCAGCCCGGAGGCGATGAGCCCTTCCAGCACGCCCTCGACGGTCGGCCGGGACAATCCGGTGACCCGGGTCAGATCGGTGAGCGTGGGGGAATCGGCGCCCCGCAGCGCATGGAGTACCACCGCGGAATTGATCCGCCGCAGAAGCGACGGGTCCCCGCCGGTCAGCCGCCCCACGGTGTGTCCTTCCCGCTCGTCCACGTGTCGGGCGGATCGTACTCAATGGCGGCGGGGCGCGGCGAGCGCCGACCGGCCGGGCCCCGTGGTCAGGCGGGAGCCACGAAACCGGACTCGTACGCGGCGATCACCGCTTGTGTGCGGTCCCGGGCGCCCAACTTCGCCAGCACGGCGCTGACATGGGACTTCACCGTCTCCGTACCGACGATCAGCTCCGCGGCGATCTCCGCGTTGGACAGGCCCTTCGCCATCAGCCGCAGCACTGCCGACTCCCGCTCGGTGAGCGCCGCCCGCTCCACGGCGGTGGGCGTGGGGCGGGCGGCGGCCTGCCCCGCGACGAGCGAACGCAGCGCGGCCGGGAAGAGCAGCGACTCTCCCTCGGCCACGGTGCGCACCGCGTTCACGATCTCGGCGGGCCGGGACCGCTTCAGCAGGAACCCGTCGGCACCCGCCCGCAGTGCCTCGTACACGTACTCGTCGTTCTCGAACGTCGTCACCACGAGGATCTTCGGCGGCTCCGACACGGTCCGCAGCACCGCACGCGTGGCCTCGATCCCGTCCAGGAGCGGCATCCGCACGTCCATCGCCACGACGTCGGGCCGCAGCGACCGCACCAGCGGTACGACGGCCGCACCGTCCGCCGCCTCCCCGATCACCTCGATGTCGGCCTGCGCCTCGAGGACGGCACGCAGACCCGCGCGGACGAGGGGCTCATCGTCGACGAGCAGGACGGTGATCGGCATTCGGCCAGTCTAGGGCGGAGAGCCCGACCGTCGTCAGGACAGGGGCAGTTCGACGCGCACCTGCCACGCGCCGTCCCGCACCCGCGTCTCGGCGTGACCGCCGAGCAGCGCGGCTCGCTCGCGTATGCCGCGCAGTCCGCTGCCGGCGCCCGGGCCGAGAGGCGTTCCGTCGACCGGATTGCGTACCTCGAGGGCAAGCTGCCGGTCGGTGGTCGCGACGCGCACGGTCACCGGGACAGGACCGGCGTGGCGCAGCACGTTGGTGAGGGCCTCCTGCAGGATCCGGTAGCCCTCGCGCGTGACCGGACCCGGGAGCGCCTCGAGTGGGCCGGAGACTACGATGTCGACCTCGGCACCCGCAGCGCGTGCCGAGTCGAGGAGGCGGTCGGCCTCGGCGAGTGTGGGGCGCCGGTTCGTCGGCTGCCCGGGCTCACGCAGTACTCGCAGCACCCGCTCCAGATCCTCCAGGGCGGCCCGGCCGGTCTCCTCGATGGCCCCGAGCGCGCGGTCCGTGAACTCCGCGTCGCCCGCGGCCCGTGCCGCGCCGGCCTGGACGACGGCGACGGTCAGCGCATGGCCGATGGAGTCGTGGAGTTCGCGGGCGATGCGATTGCGCTCGAGGAGCTGTTCGGTGCGCTCCTCGAGGGCGGCCAGGCGCTCCGCAGGGGAGGGGCCCAGCAACCGGCGGGCCGCCATGGTCATCAGGGCGCCCGCACCTGCCGCGACATACCCGAGGACGAGCAGCGGCACCGGCACAAGGAAGGCGTACGCCCAGTGCGTACCCGACGGCATGACGAGCGCGTCGGCACCGGGGTCCTGGCCGAGTGCGGCGCCGGTCAACGCCAGGGTGGACGCGAACAGCTGGATCGACACGAAGGCCATGGCGCAGCCCGCTTCGAGGCGCAGCACCAGCCAGACCGCGGTACGGCTCCGGTCCCGCCACGTCGCCGAGGGACGCGCCACGATGCCCGGATCGTCGCCGCCGCCGCGCCGCTCATCCTCCGACACGCGCGCGTGCTGACCCGGGAGCAGCATGTGACGGGCCTGCAGACCCTCGGCCAGGCGCATGGCCGGAACCGTGGCCGCCGCCAGAAGCAGCGGGATCGGGACCAGCGGTATGACCCACCAGTTCACGGGTTCCATGCCCGGATAGACGAAAGCGCAGATGACGGCGACCACCGAACCCACGATCAGGTGGAGCCAGCGCGTATAGGTCACCGCGCGGGTCAGCGGTCGCAGGAATCGGGGCATGCCGCCATCCTGCCAGGGACCCCGCACCGGCCGGTTCCCCCGCACGGGGGAGACGATCTCCACCGCCGGGGGAGGCGCGGGGCCTCCACCCGCCGCGAGGGTGGAGGCGTGACAAGCATCGAAGTCGCAGCACTCACCAAGCAGTACGGCAGCGCCCGCGCGGTGGACCGCCTCACCGTCACGGTCGAGCCCGGCCGGGTCACCGGATTCCTCGGCCCGAACGGCGCCGGCAAGTCCACCACAATGCGTCTCGTCCTCGGCCTCGACCGGCCGACGGCCGGCACGGCGACGATCGGCGGCAAGGCGTACGCCGCACTCGACGAACCCCTGCGGCACGTGGGTGCGCTGCTCGACGCGCAGAACGCCCACGCCTCCCGCACCGGGCGCAACCATCTGCGCGCCCTCGCAGTCAGCAACAACCTGCCCGCGCAGCGCGTCGACGAGGTCCTCGAGGAGACCGGGCTCGCCCCGGCCGCGGGCCGCCGCATCAAGACGTACTCGCTCGGCATGCGCCAGCGCCTGGGCATCGCGGCAGCCCTGCTCGGCGACCCGCAGGTGATCATGCTCGACGAGCCGTCCAACGGGCTCGACCCGGAGGGCATCATCTGGATTCGCGAACTGCTGCGCCGGCTCGCCCGCGAGGGCCGCACGGTGCTCGTCTCCAGCCATCTCATGACCGAGACCGCCGCCTTCGCCGACCACCTGATCGTGCTCGGCCGCGGCCGGCTCCTGGCCGACACCCCGATGCAGGAGTTCCTGGACGCACACAGCCGCCCCCGTGTGCGCGTGCGCAGCACCGAGCAGAGCCGGCTGCACGCCACGCTCAGCAGGCAGGGGTACGCCGTCGAGTACGCGGACGACGGAAAGCTGAACGTCGACGGAGCCAAGGCTGCCGACATCGGTGCGCTCGCCGCACGCGAAGGCATCGCAATCCTCGAACTCGCCGACGAGCAGGCCTCCTTGGAGCAGGCCTACCTCGCCCTCACCGCGGACGACGCCGAGTTCGCCGCAGCCGCCGCCACCCACCAGGAGGCCTGAACCATGTCCATGCCCGCAGTCCTGCACTCCGAGTGGATCAAGATCCGTTCCGTACGCGCCAGTTACGGCTCCCTCATCGCCGTACTCGCCACGACCCTCGCCATCACGCTGCTCGTCTACCCCCTGGTCGGCCAGGCGGAGGCCGACAACCCCGGCGCGGACACGCTCTTCGGCGCCTTCTACGCCCTCAACTTCGCCCAGGTCGCGGCCATCAGCTTCGGCGCCACTGCCCTGTCCTCGGAGTTCGCCCACGGTGCCCTGCGCGTCTCCCTGTCCGCGGTGCCGCGCAGAGGCCTCTTCTACGCCGCGAAGACAGCTGTCGTAGCGGCCGCCTCCCTCCTCGTGGGGCTGGCCACCAGCTTCTGCACCTTCCTCGTGGGCCAGCTGTTCATGGGGGAGTTCGCCATCGGACTCGGCCACCCCGGAGCGCTGCGTGCCTGCGTCGGTGGGGGTGTCTACCTCGCGCTGATGGCGCTGTTCGCCGCGGGCCTGACGGCACTGCTGCGCAGTGCGGTCGCCGTCCTGAGCCTGCTCATCCCGTTCATCCTCATCGTCTCCTTCGTCATCGGGGACGTCGTGGGCGGCGTCGCGGACTTCCTGCCGGACCGTGCTGGGCAGTTGGTGCTGCACCAGCACCCGGACGGCGCCATCGGTCCGTGGACCGGTCTCGCGGTGACGGCGGCGTGGGCTGCTGCCGCGTTGCTGGCCGGATGGTGGGCCCTGCGCCGACGGGACGCCTGATGCCCCGCCACATGTCAGTGCGAGAGGGTTTACTGAATCCATGACCATCGCACGGCATCTGGCGACCATCGATCAGCTGCGCTCCCGGCCCTTCCCCGCGGAGTACGGCCGGTCGGACGTGGGCGGCAGCGGTCCCGGCTACCACATGGCCGAGCTGAGCACGAGCGAGGACTTCTGGGAGGAGCCTGAGCGCCGTGAGGTCGTGGAGGAGCAGTACGACGCGGAGCGCGAGGCGCTGGCGTTACTGCTGAGCGAGCGTTGGGGCCGGCCGCAGGTGTTCAGTCTGAACTCGGTGTTCGTCAGGTCCTCGGAGGACGGCGAGGAGATACCGGAGCCCTGGAGTTCGCTCTCCAACTCCGTGCCCGATGTCCATCTGTGGCAGGCGGACGGCCAGTGGGTGGTGCTCGGTGTCTCACAGTGGGACACCGAGCTGCCGTTCCAGCTGGTGGCGGTGATCACTGAGATAGACCCGCCGTAGGAAACGCGCTGTGGGTTCGCCTTGGTCGTGGGGCTGCTCGCGGGAGCCCATGTCGTACTGGGCCTGCTTCCGTCCGCCGTGCCGGCCCGTCGGCACGCACTGGGGCGCTACGAGTAGCTCAGCTGCTCCCGCCGGTCGACGCCACGCCCTTCCGGCGTGAGATCGAGCATGTTCCAGAGCGGCTCGAGCGTGCCCACGTGACGCGGGTCCTGGCCCGTCCCGGTGGACACCACCCAGGGCGCACCCGCAGCCTATGGCGCGCCCGCGCCCCGGTCCGCGCCGCCGGCCGCCGCCGCCCTCAGCCGGCCGAACTCCTCAGCCATCGACTGTGCCGTCCAGTGGGCATTGAGCCCGCTCGGGTTGGGCAGGGCCCAGATCCGGGTCCCGCCGATCGTCCGCTCCTGTGGGCCGATGCGCGCCGAGCGGTCGCCGAACGCCGTGCGGTACGCCGTGACCCCGGCGACAGCGAGCCAGCGCGGCCGTAGCCTCTCCACCTTCTCGGTGAGGATCCGGCCGCCCTCGTGGAACTCCTCGTCGCTGAGCTCCTCGGCCCGGGCGGTCGCACGGGCCGCGACATTGGTGATGCCGAGCCCGTACGTCAGAAGTTCGTCCTGCTCGGACGGCCTCAACTGGCGCGGGGTGAAGCCCGACAGGTGCAGCACCGGCCAGAAGCGGTTTCCGGGCCGGGCGAAGTGGTGGCCCGCCACCGCCGACATCAGACCGGGGTTGATGCCGCAGAACAGGACGGACAGACCGTCCGCGATCACATCGGGGACGAGGCGATCGCGGGCGGCCTCCAGCTCGGCGGGGGTGAAGCGGGCCATCCGATCACCCCGGTCAGAGGATGGACCCCGGCGTGTACGCGGCGGCCTCCGGGTGCTGCTTGGCGATCTCCTCGATCCGGGACACCACCGAGGCGACCTGCTCGCCCGCCGCGCCGGTGAAGGACAGCTTGTCCGCCATCAGCCCGTCGAGCTGGGCGCGGTCCAGCGGAATGCGGTCATCGGCGGCGAGCTTGTCCAGCAGTTCGTTGCGCTCGGCGCCCTGCTCCCGCATCGCCAGCGCGGAGGCGACCGCGTTCTCCTTGATGGCCTCGTGGGCGACCTCGCGGCCCACACCGGCGCGCACCGCACCCATCAGGACCTTGGTGGTGGCGAGGAAGGGCAGGTAGCGGTCGAGTTCGCGGGCGACGACCGCGGGGAACGCGCCGAACTCGTCCAGCACCGTCAGGAACGTCTCCAGCAGACCGTCGAACGCGAAGAACGCGTCCGGGAGCGCGACCCGGCGCACGACCGAGCAGGAGACGTCGCCCTCGTTCCACTGGTCGCCCGCCAGCTCACCGGTCATCGAGGCATAGCCGCGCAGAATCACCATGAGGCCGTTGACGCGCTCGCAGGAGCGGGTGTTCATCTTGTGCGGCATCGCGGACGAGCCGACCTGGCCGGGCTTGAAGCCCTCGGTGACCAGCTCGTGACCGGCCATCAGCCGGATCGTCTTCGCCAGCGAGGACGGTGCGGCGGCGAGCTGCACCAGCGCCGTGACGACGTCGTAGTCCAGCGAGCGCGGGTACACCTGACCGACGGACGTGAAGGCATGCGCGAAGCCCAGGTGGCCCGCGATGCGCTGCTCCAGCTCGGCGAGCTTGGCGGCGTCCCCGCCGAGCAGGTCGAGCATGTCCTGGGCGGTGCCGACCGGGCCCTTGATGCCGCGCAGCGGGTAGCGGCCGAGCAGCTCCTCCAGCCGGGCGTACGCGACCAGCAGCTCGTCCGCGGCCGTCGCGAACCGCTTGCCGAGCGTCGTGGCCTGCGCCGCGACATTGTGTGAGCGGCCGGCCATCACCAGCTCCGCGTACTCCCCGGACAGCTTCCCGAGACGGGCCAGCACGGCGACCGTGCGGTCCCGCATCAGCTCCAGCGAGAGACGGATCTGCAACTGCTCGACGTTCTCGGTGAGGTCGCGGGACGTCATGCCCTTGTGCACGTGCTCATGACCGGCGAGGGCGTTGAACTCCTCGATACGCGCCTTCACATCGTGCCGGGTGACCTTCTCGCGCTCCGCGATCGAGGTCAGGTCGACCTGGTCGAGGACGCGCTCGTAGTCGGCGAGGGCGGCGTCGGGCACCTCGATCCCGAGGTCCTTCTGGGCACGCAGCACGGCCAGCCAGAGCTGACGCTCCAGCTTCACCTTCTGCTCGGGAGACCACAGGACGGCGAGCTCCGCGGAGGCGTAGCGGCCGGCCAGGACGTTGGGGATGCGAGGCTTTGCAGTCACGTGTACGGATTCTACTGGCGGTTTACGCAGGCCAGCGCCCCGCCCCGATTTGTGGCTTGCTACGAGACCTGCGCGGCGTACGAGACCCTCCGCGTCGGAGGCGTAGGGCGTCGCGAACCCGGCAAGATCCACCGGACATGTCCTACGAGAGCCCTGATGGAGCCCTAAGAGGGCGCGCCGTCGAGCGGAGTCCCGGCCGTGGGCTCGTACGGCAGCAGTTCGGGCCGTTTTGCCGGCCTGCCGTCTCCCGACGAGCGCCCGGTGAGCCGCCGCCCGATCCACGGCACCAGATGCTGCCGGGCGAACCGCACATCGGCCGTCCGCCGTTCCGCCCAGCCCTGGCGCACCGCCGGCGGCAGCGGCGCCCGCCAGTCCTCCTCGGCGGCGAGGCCGAGTGTCTGCCACACGGCCTCGGCGACCCTGCGATGCCCCTCGGCGGTCAGGTGCAGCCGGTCCACGTCCCACAGCCGCTGGTCCCCGAGCACCTCTGCGCCGTACAGGTCCACCACCAGCGCGCCGTGGCGCGCCGCCAGGGTGTCGATGTGGTCGAAGAGCTCCTCCATGCGGGGACGGAACCGCTCCATGACCGGACCCTGGCGCCCGGGGCTGCGCATCAGCACCAGTTGTCCGCATGCCGGAGCCAGCCGTTCCACGGCCTCCTCCAGCAGCCCCCGTACCCGGCCCATGTCGCACTTGGGGCGGAGGGTGTCGTTGAGCCCGCCGACGAGCGTCACCACGTCCGCCTCCATCGCCGCGGCGCGGTCCACCTGCTCCTCGACGATCTGCCCGATGAGCTTGCCGCGCACGGCGAGATTGGCGTACCGGAAACCGGGCGTGCGGCCCGCGAGCCTCGCGGCGAGGACATCGGCCCAGCCCCGGTACGAGCCGTCGGGCTGCAGGTCGGACATGCCCTCGGTGAACGAGTCGCCGACCGCGACGAGGCTGGTGTAGGTGGCATTCGTTGTCATGACCGTGCGATCATACCGGTCGGTATGCACGCCGGACCGTCCGGGTGGTCAGGGGGGTGCGGCCCTCGTCGTCGCCGCCGTTTCTGGGTATGTCCAGTACATGACGAACCTATGGAGCGGCGCCTTCTGGGCCGCAACCGCAGAGCGTGCCATCCGTACCTTCGCGCAGTCGCTCGCCGCGGTCCTGGTGGCCGGGGCGACCAGCCTCTTCGACGTCGACTGGCCCGCGGCCCTCGCGACGGCGGGCCTTGCCGCCCTCCTCGCCGTCCTCACGGCGCTGGGCGCCTCGGGGCTGGGCCGGCGGGGTCCCGGCATCACCGAGACCACCGACCGGCCGGCCACGGCGGCGCCGCCGCCGGCGCCGTCTCCTCAGCTGCCCTGACCGGGCGGCCCGACCAGCTCCCGCAGTACGTCCTCCATCGTCACCAGGCCGGCCAGCCCGCCGTCCTCGTCCAGCACCGCCGCGAGATGGGTGCGGCTGCGCCGCATCGCCGTGAGCACGTCGTCGAGCAGGGTCACGGCGCGCACCCGGGCGATGGGCCGCATCGCCGAGACCGGGAACGGCATATCGCGCGGAATGTCGTCCAGGGCATCCTTCACATGCAGGTAGCCGAGGATCTGCCGGTTGCTGTCGACGACGGGGAAACGGGAGAAGCCGGACTCCGCCGCCAGCCGCTCCAGCTCCTCGGGCGTGGTGCCGACCTGGGCATACACCACCCGCTCCACCGGCATCACCACATCGGCGACCGGCCGGCGCCCCAGCTCCAGGGCGTCGCGCAGCCGCTCGGCCGCCCGGTCGTCCAGCAGACCGGCGTCTCCGGAGTCCCGGACCATCCGGGCCAGTTCGTCGTCCGAGAAGGTCGCCGCCACCTCGCCCCTGATCTTCACCCGCAGCAGCTTCAGCAGCGCGTTCGCGAAGGCGTTGATCGCGAAGATCACCGGGCGCAGTGCCCGGGCCAGCGCCACCAGCGGCGGACCCAGCAGCAGCGCGGCCCGCGTCGGTTCGGCCAGCGCGATGTTCTTCGGCACCATCTCGCCGAGCAGCATGTGCAGATACGTGGCCACGGAGAGCGCGATCACGAACGAGATCGGGTGGACCAGGCCGTGCGGCACGCCGACGGCGTCGAAGACGGGCGTCAGCAGATGAGCGATGGCCGGTTCCGCGACCACACCCAGTACCAGCGTGCACAGCGTGATGCCGAGCTGCGCCGCGGCGAGCAGCGCCGAGACGTGTTCCAGACCCCAGATGACGCTGCGCGCCCGCCGGTTCCCGGCCTCCGCCTCCGGCTCGATCTGGCTGCGCCGTACGGAGATCAGGGCGAACTCCGCGCCGACGAAGAAGGCATTGACGACGAGTGTCAGCAAGCCGATGAAGAGCTGGATCGCGGTCATCGCGCCGTCCTCTCCTCGTCGGGGCCGTCCGACGACAGCGGCGCGTGCATCAGCACCCGCGCCGCGCGCCGCCCGGAGGCGTCCACGACGTCGAGCCGCCAGCCGGAGAGCTCGATGCTGTCTCCGACGGCCGGAATCCGGCCGAGTGCGGTGGCCAGCAGCCCGGCGAGGGTCTCGTACGGTCCCTCCGGCACCCGCAGCCCGATGGCTTCCAGCTGGTCGGTACGGGCGGCCCCGTCGGCCGACCAGAGGGCGCGGCCGTCCGCGTCTTCGCCGGCCCTCGCGAGGTCCGGCGTCTCATGCGGATCGTGCTCGTCGCGGACCTCGCCGACGACCTCCTCGACGATGTCCTCCAGCGTCACGACCCCGGCCGTGCCGCCGTACTCGTCGATCACCACGGCCATCGTCCGCTTTCCGGACAGCCGGTCCAGCAGCCGGTCCACCGTCAGGGTCTCCGGTACGAGCAGCGGCTCGCGCAGCAGCTCGGCCACCGGGTGGCGCGGCCGACGCTCGGCCGGAACGGCCAGCACGTCCTTGATGTGAGCGATTCCTACGACGGTGTCGAGGCTGCCCTGGTACACGGGGAAGCGCGACAGACCGGTGGCTCGCGTGGCGTTGGCGACGTCCTCGGCGGTCGCCTGCACCTCGAGGGCCGTGACCTGGACGCGCGGCGTCATCACGTTCTCCGCGGTCAGCTCGGCCAGACTCAGGGTGCGGACGAACAGCTCGGCGGTGTCCGCCTCCAGCGAGCCCTGTTTGGCGGAGTGCCGGGCCAGGGCGACGAGCTCCTGCGGGCTGCGCGCCGAGGCCAGCTCCTCGGTCGGCTCCAGGCCGAGCCGGAGCAGGATGCGGTTGGCCGTGTTGTTCAGATGGCCGATCAGCGGGCGGAACGCCGCCGAGAAGACCCGCTGCGGGGGCGCGACCACCTTGGCGACGGCTAGCGGCGACGAGATCGCCCAGTTCTTGGGGACGAGCTCGCCGACGACCATCAGCGCGATCGTCGACAGACCCGTACCGATCACGAGGGCCAGGGACGAGGCGGCCGACGGTGAGAAGCCGAGCGCCTCGACCGGCCCGCTGATCAGCTTGGCGATGGACGGCTCGGCGAGCATGCCGACGACCAGATTGGTGACCGTGATGCCGAGCTGGGCGCCGGAGAGCTGGAAGGTGAGTTCCCGGACCGCCGTCAGCGCGCTCGCCGCGCCGCGCTCGCCCCGTTCCACCGCTCGTTCGAGGTCGGAGCGCTCGACCGTCGTGAGCGAGAACTCCGCCGCGACGAAGCCCCCGCAGGCGAGGCAGAGCAACACCGCAACGACGAGAAGCAGCACCTCGGTCATCGGTTCACCTCCGTCCCATGGTCGGCCAGGGACAGGAGGACCGCGCGATATCTGCAACTGGGAGGCTCGCCCATGGGCGGACGCTCACACCTTTCGTTCACTGCTGAAGCTGTCGAGGGGAGCACCCATGGTAAAGGACGGGCAAAGTCGTGGCCCAATCGCTCCGATCATCCCGGCTGTCCCGGCTGTCCCGGATCGCGCCAGATGGTGCCGGCCGTCCCGTGCACGGATACCCGGCTGCTCACCCGCGTGTGCGGGGGGACCTCACTCGGCGAGTGGCTTCACCCAACGGCTCCACTGAGGCTCGGGGGCGTAGCCGACCGCCCGCCATGCGTGGTGCGCCGACGCGTTCCGGTCCAGCACCATCGCGTCCCCGCGCCGCCCGCCCAGGTGTACGAAACGCTCCTCGGCCGCCGAGAGGAGCGCCCTGCCGACGCCGCGCCGCCGGTGGTCCGGGTGGACCGCGAGCCGGTACAGATGGCAGCGCCAGCCGTCGAACCCCGCGATCACCGTGCCCACCAGCTCGCCGTCGCGCTCCGCGAGGATCAGCGCCTGCGGATCGCGGACGACGAGCCGCTCGACGCCCTCCGGGTCGTCGCTGATGCTGGTGCCCTCCGCGGCCACCTTCCAGAAGGTGAGCACGGTGCCGAGGTCGGCCGGCGACGCGGCCCGTATCCGAAGATCAGTCATGGCCGCCATCCGACCACTGCGGGAGCGCGGCAGTCGACCGGATTCCACGATGCGGTTCGTTCCCGTGCTCAGCGATACGGGTCCGTGCTCAGGACCCGCGGCAGCAACTCCGAAGCCGCGGCCCGGCGGTCGTCGGTGATCGTCGGGGCTTGTACGAGCAGGTTGAGCTCGGTGGACACGACTGCCTCCCGGGTCGTGGGCATCGACGGCTCCCGTTCCCCTGAGCGTGCGGGCTCCCCCGGGCCTTGTCGGTGCTAGCGTCGCCGCGCTAGCTTGAGGGTGTGGCGAAGACTCAGCTGAACGTGCGCGTGGACGAGACCACCGCCGAGGCCGCGCGCCGGCGGGCACACCAGCGTGGTCTGAGCGTGAACCGCTACATCGAGGAGCTCGTCAAGCAGGACGCGGGCGAGGTGGGCCGCACCTTCGTCGAGGCCGCCGCCGACTTCATGAAGCAGTACGAGTCGGTGTTCGCGGAGGAGTTCGGGGCGGCGGGCGGCACGACCGGCGCCGAACGCGCGGACGAGCAAGGCAGGCAGGCAGAACGAGGGGGCCAGGGCAAGCGTTGACTGCGCGCAGGTTCATCTGCCGGGGCGCCCGTGCCTCGCGGAACCCCTGTGCGACCGCCTACCCTTGAGACAGCCGACACCCATGGACAACGACGAATCCGCTGATACACCGTCACATGGCAACATCAACCTGTCGATCGACCTTGCCTGGCTTCTCATGGTCGCCGAGCACAAGACGCCCGGCGATCCGCAGGTCACCGACTGGGGCGCACTGATCGCCGCCGTCAGCCGGCACGAAGCGGAGATATTCGGCACCCCGGTCTACGACGATCCGCACAGCCGCGCCGCCTCCCTGCTGCAGCTCCTTCTGCACGTCCCCGCACTCGAGCACTCCAACGCGATGTTCGCCTCGGCGGTCGCGTACGGCTATCTCGCCGCGTGCGGGCTGAAGGTCGTCACGTCGCCCGAACGCGTCCGCGACCTCGCCCGGCTGGTGAAACAAGGCACGGCCGATGTCCGGGACATCGCCGGTGAACTGCGGCGATGGAGTCAGTGACGGTCCACGTGCGGCCGGCGCGCGACACCGAGCACACAGAAGGACGTGGGGAGTTGGGGGCCCTTCTCCGGAACCCGCAGCCGCCGGTACTCACCCAGCTGGAACCCGGCCGCCTCGATCGCGGCGAGTGGATCGCGGGCCGTGTGACAACCTCCGAAGAGCCGTGGCCACACCGTACGGTCCAGGCCCCGCTGGACCCTGGCCATCGCTCCGCCCGGCGCCACCCCGTGCTCGAAGAACCGCAGCTCACCGCCGGGGCGCAGGACTCGTCTGATCTCTGAGAGAGCGCGTGGCAGATCCCGGACGCTGCACAGCACCAGGGACGCGACCGCCGCGTCGAACGCCTCGCTCTTCACCGGAAGCGCCTCCGCGGCGCCCGGCACCACATCGACGGGCACGTCCGCGTGCCTGGCCGCCGTCACCGCCAATTGCCGCAGCGTGCGTTCCGGTTCCAGGGCGACCACCTCGGACACGGCGCCGGGGTAGTGCGTGAAGTTCAGCCCGTTGCCCGCGCCGATCTCGATGACCCGGCCGGACAGACCTGACAGCAGCTCGTCGCGGTGTGCGGCGATCCCGCCGCGCAGGTCGGCGGACACACTGAACCGGGCGTAGAAACGCGCGAAGACGGGATGGTGCACGGCGTCCCGGGGAACTCTGGAGCTGCGCAGCGGCATGGGGCCTCCTCCGACGTCCGGTGTACCGGTACGGATGGACGGATACGGTGATTGTCCCCCCGGACGGCCCGGGTCAGTCAGCACCTGCAGCCGGCCGTGTCACCAGGCCCCGTCACTGCGCCCCGTCACTGTGCCCCGCCACCATGTCACTCGGCTCCGTCACCATGTCACTGGGCCCCACCATGTCACTCGGCCACGAAACAGAACTCGTTGCCCTCGGGGTCCCGCATGACCTGGAACCGGCCCTGCGCGTCGGTGACCACGTCCCCGACCGGAGCCCCACCGAGCCCTACCGCCTCGTCGGCCGCGGTCTCGATGTCGGCCACTTCCAGATCCAGGTGGAGCCGGTTCTTGACGGTCCTGCCCTCCGGCACGCGCTGGAAGGCGACGCGTACGAAACCGGGCGGATCGACGTACGCCCAGCCCGCGTTCCGCACCACCGGCTCGCCGCCGAGCAGCGCGGACCAGAACCGGGCGAGAGCCGCGGGCTCCGCGCAGTCGAAGACGATCTCCTGCACTCGTGCTCGCATGGTGATCAGCGTACGGTCGCGCCGAAGGCGGCCGCGTCCCACACACCGCCGAGCGCGGGCGCCAGCCAGTTCGGCGCCGCCGCGCGGAACGCCGACGGCGACAGCGAGCCCGAGCCCTCGGGTACGACGCCGAGCAGTTCCGTGCCCGCCGACTCCGGCAGATCCGCCAGATTGCAGCGCGCCGCGAGATCAGGCACGGCGGGCCAGCTGCCCACCACGACCCCCAGCGGCTCCAGCGAGCGTGCGCGAAGGGCCTCGGTGGTGAGCGCGGTCGCGTTCAGCGTGCCGAGCCCGGCGGGGGCCACGACCAGCACGGGGGCGCGCAGCAGCCGGGCTGCCTCGGCGAGCGTGCCGCCCTGTTCGTCGAACCGGACGAGCAGACCGCCGGCGCCCTCGACGAGCACGAGATCGTGCTCCGTGGCGAGCTTCTCGGCGGCCTCGGCGACTTGTCGCGGGCCCACGGGGGTCATGCCCGCCCGTCGCGCCGACGTCGCCGGTGCCAACGGTTCGGGGAACCGGGCGAGTTCGATGCCGGTCACCCCGGAGCCCGCGAGCCGGGCGGCTTCCTCGGCATCACCGGCCTCACCGGTCGCGAGCCCGGTCTGCGCGGGCTTCAGCACCGCCACCGTCCGGCCCTGCGCCGCGGCGACGGCGGCGAGGGCCGCGGTGACCACGGTCTTGCCGATCTCGGTCCCGGTTCCGCTGACGACGATGACGCCCATGCGCTGCTGCTCCTTGCGGTTGAGTTCGTGATGTCCTGCGCCCGGGGGGAATCGGGGGGCGCTGCCCCCGAACGCCCGCGCCTCGAACTCCCCCTGCGCCCCGGGGCATGGGGGACCCCCAGCGGGGCTCGTTCCGAGCCCGTCCGGCGTTCGAGGACGGACACCCCGGCTCACCGGACGGTGCCGGCCGGATTCGGAGCCGCGCCGCCGCAGGCGGTACCGGGGTCGGGGGCGCCGCCCCCCGTCAGCCCGTCACCCCGCCGCGGCGGCCGCGCAGACCGCTCGCGTGATGCGGGCGAGGTCCTCGTCGCCGGTCACGTACGGCGGCATCGTATAGATCAGATCGCGGAACGGCCGGAGCCACACGCCTTCGCGAACGGCCGCCTCCGTCGCCGCGGCCATGTCCACGGGGTGGTCGAGCTGGACGACGCCGATTCCGCCGAGGACGCGGACGTCGCGCACCCCGGTCCGGGACGCCGCCTCGGCGAGCCCCTCGCGCAGGCCCGCCTCCAGACGCTTGACCTCCCGGCCCCAGTCCTGGCCGAGCAGCAGGTCGATCGACGCGCACGCGACCGCCGCCGCCAGCGGGTTTCCCATGAACGTGGGCCCGTGGGCCAGAACGGGAACCTCGCCCTGCGAGATCCCGTCCGCCACCCTGCCCGTGCACAGCGTCGCCGCCATCGTCAGATAGCCGCCGGTCAACGCCTTGCCGAGGCACATGACATCGGGCGAGACGCCCGCGTGCCCGGCGGCGAACAGCGTGCCGGTGCGCCCGAACCCGGTCGCGATCTCGTCGAAGATCAGCAGTACGCCGTGCTCGTCGCAGGCTTTCCGCAGCACCCGCAGGTACCCGGGGGAGTGGAACCGCATCCCCCCGGCGCCCTGCACGACCGGCTCCACGATCACCGCGGCCAGCTCGTGCGCGTGCCGCCCGATCTGCTCCCGCAGGTGATCCGCGTACGTCTCCTCGTACGAGTCGTACCCGGACGGCGGAGCGTCCGCGAAGACCTGCCGGGGCAGCACGCCCGACCACAGTTCGTGCATCCCGCCGTCCGGGTCGCACACGGCCATCGGCTGCCAGGTGTCACCGTGGTACCCACCGCGCCAGGTCAGCAGCCGACGCTTCGCGGGCTGTCCCACCGAGCGCCAGTACTGCAGACACATCTTCACGGCGACCTCGACGGAGACCGAGCCCGAGTCGCAGAGGAAGACATGCCGGAGCGGCTCCGGGGTGATGTCCACCAGCCGGGTGGCGAGCCGGACGGCGGGCTCATGGGTGAGCCCGCCGAACATCACATGGCTCATGCGGTCCAGCTGGCCGCGCGCGGCCTCGTTCAGCACCGGGTGGTTGTAGCCGTGGATCGCCGACCACCAGGAGGACATGCCGTCGACCAACTCGCCGCGGCCGTGCGCCGGTTCGGCGAGCCGGAGCCGTACTCCCGACGCGGACTCCACGACCAGCGGGTCCGTACGGCCCGGCATCGGGCCGTACGGGTGCCAGACATGGGCCCGGTCGAGGGCCACGAGCTCGCGCGCGTCGGAGCTACGCATTGGGCGCGAGGTCCGTCCCGGCGCCGCGGCGGCGCACCGCCACCAGATCCGTGCGGGCCACCGCCACTTCCGCGGGAGCCTCCGTGGTCTCCTGCGGCGTGTCGCCGCAGGGCGCGCAGCCACCGCCACCGTGCGAGCCGCAGCCGCCCGCCACCGCGTTCGCCCGGTGCTCCGGAAGCGTCGTGGTGTCCGTGCCCTCCACCTCGAAGCCCGCGTCCGCGATCATCTCGAGGTCCGCCTTGCCGGCCTGGCCCTCACTGGTCAGATAGTCGCCCAGGAAGATCGAGTTGGCGAGGTGCAGCGCCAGCGGCTGGAGCGTGCGCAGATGGACCTCGCGGCCGCCCGCGAGCCGTACCTCCACGTCCGGGCAGACGAACCGCACCATGGCGAGGATCCGCAGCGCCCGCTGCGGCGTCAGGTTCCACTCCTTGGCGAGCGGCGTGCCCTCGAACGGGATCAGGAAGTTCACCGGCACCGAGTCCGGGTCCAGCTCGCGCAGCGCGAACACCACATCGACCAGGTCCTCGTCGCTCTCGCCCATACCCGCGATCAGGCCCGAGCAGGCCGAAAGACCGGCGGCGTGCGCCTTCTGGACGGTGTCCACGCGGTCCGCGTACGTGTGCGTGGTCGTGATGTCCCCGTACGTCTCCTCGGACGTGTTGAGGTTGTGGTTGTAGGCGTCTGCGCCCGCGGCGCGCAGCCGCTCCGCCTGGCCGTCGGAGAGCAGCCCGAGGCAGGCGCACACCTCGACGCCCTCGTTCTGCTCCTTGATCGCCTCGATGGTCTGCGAGACCCGGTCGACGTCCCGGTCCGTCGGGCCCCGGCCGCTCGCGACCAGGCAGACCCGCTTCGCGCCACCCGCGACCCCGGCGGCCGCAGCCTGCGACGCCTCGTCCGGCTTCAGCCAGGTGTACTTGAGGATCTCCGCCTTGGAGCCGAGTCGCTGGGAGCAGTACGAACAGTCTTCCGGGCACAGACCGGACTTCAGGTTGACGAGATAGTTCAGTTTCACCCGCCGTCCGAACCACTGACGGCGTACCTTTCCGGCCGCGGCTACCACTTCGAGCAGATCGTCGTCGGAGGTCGCCAGCACGGCGAGCGCTTCTTCGCGGGTCGGCAGCTCACGCCGCAGGCCCTTGTCCACCAGCGTGTTCAGGAGGTCCATGGCGCAGATCCTCGCCTACCGGACACTCCCCGGCCAAGGAGGAACTCGACAACAGACGCCGAATGAGGTGTGTGTATGGCCACACTCTGACCTCGCCTGTCCAGGGATAGGGTCTGTGCGCTGCCTACAAAAGGACCGGAGCCTCATGTCCCAGGCCTTGCCCCAGGATCCCTTCCACTGGACCGACGGCGCGGCGCGGCGCCGCGCGGACGCCGGGCTCGTACGTACGCTCCGCCCGCGATCCGCCGACACCGCCCTGCTCGATCTCGCGAGCAACGACTACCTCGGTCTCACCCGCAGGCCCGAGATCACCGCGGCGGCGGCCGAGGCGGCCCGGCGCTGGGGCGCGGGCGCCACCGGCTCCCGGCTGGTCACCGGCAGTACCGAACTCCACGCCGAACTGGAGCGGGAGCTTGCCGAGTTCTGCGGGTTCGAGGCCGCGCTCGTGTTCTCCTCCGGGTACGCGGCCAATCTCGCCGCGCTGACGGCGCTGAGCGACCACGGGTCCCTGATCGTCTCGGACGCGGGCAACCACGCCTCGATCGTCGACGGCTGCCGGCTCTCGCGGGCCGAGACCGCTGTGGTGCCGCACGCCGACCCGGACGCCGTGCGCAAGACGCTCGACGCGCACCCGGGAAGGCGCGCCCTGGTCGTCTCCGACTCGGTCTTCTCCGTGGACGGCGACGCCGCCCCGTTGACCGGGTTCGCGGACGTGTGCCGGGCGCACGGCGCGGCACTGGTCGTCGATGACGCGCACGGCCTCGGAGTCCTCGGTGACGGTGGCCGGGGTGCCCTGGACGCGGCGGGACTCGCGGGCGCCACGGGCGTCGTGGCCACCCTCACCCTGTCCAAGTCCCTCGGCAGCCAGGGCGGTGCCGTCCTGGGCCCGGCGCGGGTCATCGACCATCTGGTGAACGCCGCCCGCACCTTCATCTTCGACACCGGCCTCGCTCCGGCCGCGGCGGGCGCGGCCCTGGCGAGCCTGCGGCTGCTGCGCCGTGAACCCGCCCTCGCGGACCGGGCCCGTGCCGTCGCCACGACGCTGCACGACCGGCTGACGGGCGCCGGACTGACCGCCGCGCGGCCGGACGCGGCCGTGGTCTCCGTACAGGCGCCGTCGCCGGAGTCGGCCGTGCGCTGGGCGGCGGACTGCAGGGCCCAGGGACTGGCCGTCGGCTGCTTCCGGCCGCCGTCCGTGCCGGACGGCATCTCCCGGATCAGGCTCACCGCGCGGGCCGATCTCACGCCTCAGCAGGTCGAGTCGGCGGTCGCCACCATCCTGGGGACCGCGCCCGCCGTCTGAGCCGGTGGGTCCGTCAGCCGGCCGAGTCCTCTCCCAGCCCGCGCACGAAGCCGGTCCAGGCGGCGGGGGAGAACAGCAGCACCGGCAGATGGATGTTCTTCGAGTCCCGCACGGCCAGCGCGCCGTCGGCGCAGCGGGCGGTCTCGACGCAGTTGTTCATTCCGACACTGCGGCTGCTGCGCTGCCACGGGGTGCGCAGCGGGGTGTGTATGCGTGCGTCGTGAGCAGACATTGGGGGGTGCCTTCCCTACGCGCCGTCACCGATCCCGGCGATGAGATCCAACGAGTCGTGGAGCGAGAGCGCATGCGCCTGCATGGTGCGGAACGCGGCGCCGTACACATCAAGGTCTTCTTTCCGCTCCAGATAGAGACTACTCGTCAAGTGGTCAAGAACAACCACATCCAGATCAGAAGTGCTCGGAAAGGAGAAGATAACGAAAGGTCCGGTGAGTCCCGCATAGCCACCGGTCGAGAACGGCAGCACCTGCAGCCGGACATGGGGGAGCCGGGCCATGTCCAGCACCCTCCTCAACTGACCGCGCATGACCCGCGGGCCGCCCACCTGCCGCCGCAGCACCGCCTCGTCCAGCACCGCGCTGAACTCCAGCGGCCGCTCCGCACGGAGCACTTGCTGACGGGCGATCCTCACCTCCACCAGTGAGTCCACGGTGGCCGACGGCAGCCCTTCGAGCGCGGAACGGGTCACGGCCCGCGCGTAGTCGGGGGTCTGCAGCAGCCCCGGCACCACCGACGTCTCCAGCGTCCGGGCCGTGCTCGCCTGGGACTCCAGGCTGATGAAGTCCCGGTACTGCGGCGGGATCACCCCCCGATAGGCGTGCCACCAGCCCGTACCTCCGCCGTCCGCCGAACCGGCCAGCGTCCCGAGCAGTTCACGCAGCCGCTGGTCGACGACCCCGTACGCATCGAGCAGCCGGGCCACGTCCGCCGGCTTCGCCCCGCTCGTGCCCGTCTCTATCCGGCTCACCTTTGACTGGTGCCAGCCCACGAGCCGCGCCGCCTCCCGGCTGGTGAGGCCCGCGCCGAGCCGCAGCCCGCGCAACTCCTCCCCGAGCTTGCGCCGGCGCACCGCGGGACCGTGCCGCATCCCCGTCTCCTCCTTCGGCCGCCGGATACCCCGGCGAATCGCAGCGCCGAGTATGGGCCCAAATACGGTCTCGCGTCGCAGAGTTCACCGCTTTGAGCGACAGATATATGCATATCCTGGTGGATCGGCACCACCGGCGACGGCAAGAGTGGCAGTCTGGCGCGAAGCACAATCCGAGGCTGTTCCGGCACATTCATCCGCTCCGTGCCGCAATCCGGCCCCGGTGGGAAAGGGACAGCCCGCCATGGCAGATCACCAGGAAGCATCCGTCACTCTGCCGAGCAATCCCGCCTCGGTCCCCGCCGCGCGGAGATTCGTCTTCGACATCCTCACCGAGTGGGGACTGCCGGGGGAGGCCGAAGTGGCCGACACCGTCCGGCTCATCGTCTCCGAACTCGCCACCAACGCCGTGCAGCACACCTTCGGACAGTCGCCGACCTTCACGGTCGACGTCCGGCTGGAGCGCGACGAGCAGCTGCGCATCGGCGTCACCGACAGTCACCCCCGATGGCCGCAGCGGCTGCCCGCGGCCGTCCAGCAGGACAACGGCCGGGGCATGGTGATCATCCGCTGGCTCACCGCGGAGTGCGGCGGGCGGCTGTCCGTCAGCCCCACCCCGGAGGGCGGCAAGACCATCTGGATCGTGCTGCCCTGGACTGCCGCCGCCCCCGTGCAGAACCCCAACTGACCGGGTGGCGGCCAACCGGCCGGGCGGCGGCGCCGCGGTGGCCCGGCCGGTGGCCACGGTCCGGCCGCGTACCGCCCGGACCGTGGGGGAGGCCGGTTACGCGGGCTCTCACCGCCCTGCGTCGGGCGCTGACGACGGGTCTTCCTGCGAGCCCTCCTGCGAGGTGATGTGCAGGCCCACGAGCCAGGGAAGCAGGCCCCACAGCCCCGCGCAGACGAGCAGCGTCGCAGCCGCCGCGGTCACCCCCTCGGGCGTGCCGTGCACGACGTCGACGACCAGCAGTACCGCCGAGGTCAGCGCCAGGGCGAGCACCGCCAGGCCGATGCCGGCCAGCCGGGAGGAGATGTCGACGATCTCCCGTTTGGCACCTCGGCGGAACAGGCCGCGGTGCAATGCGGCGGGCGCGGTGAACAGCGCCGCCGCGACCACGGCCAGCATCAGCGTCGTCACGTACGTGCCGCGCTGGAACGAGTCGAGCGAAGGGAAGCGGGCCGTGAAGGCCAGCGTCAGCAGAAAGGCGAACAGGATCTGAACGCCGGTCTGGATGACCCGGAGCTCCTGGAGCAGCTCGACGAAGTTGCGGTCGGCCCGCTCCGTCTCGGTCTCGTCCCGCGAGGCGCGGAGGCTTTCGTCATCAGGCATGCTTGACGAGTAGCCCGCGCCCCGCGGAACATGCCACCGCTGAGCCGATCGGCGCATTCAGCCGGTCGCGCGACGCGATCCCACAGGGTCAGCGCACGCGCCCGTACCGCACGTTCTTGGACCAGATCTTGCTCAGTTTCACCACGGAGCCGGTCTTCGGTGAGTGCCAGATCCTGCCGCCGCCCGCGTAGATACCGACGTGGTACACATACCCGCCGGCATGGAAGAAGACCAGGTCACCGCGTTGCCGTTGGCGAGCGGAGATGTGCCGGGTGCGGTTGTACTGCTGCTGCGCCGTGCGCGGCAGGCGCTTACCGGCCTTCTTGAACGAGTAGAGAATGAGCCCCGAACAGTCGAACCGGTACGGACCTGTGGCCCCGTACCTGTACGGCGCTCCCTTCTTCGACGCAGCCACCTTGAGGGCCTTCGTCGCGTGTGCCGAGGCCGCCTGGGCCTCGGAGACGCCGCCCGGCAGGATCAGTGAGCCGCCGACGGCGGCGAGTGTGAGAGCCGAGACGGCACCCGTCCGGGACAACAGGGACGGGACATGTGTCTGCGCAGTCATGCGCAACCCTTCGTCAGCCGCCTGTGAAGGATGACCTGTCGGGTTCGGACCGGCGAAGAACGCCCGGCCGCGCTAGCGGCTTCACCCCGAGGACCGGCCATGCGGCCGGCCCGTACTGCTCGGGTCCTCCACTCCTGCCGAAGCCCTCATGTCGACCAGGCATCCGGTGCGGCGGCAGGACTCGGCGTCCGCCCGGACCGCCCCGCCGCGGTGGCGGGGGCTTGTCGTCCCAGGGATCTTGACGCACTTTCTGTCGGATTTCCGAGTTGAAACGACGATTTGTGAGGCTCCTCACCACTGATCCATTGGAGTGGACAGGGCCGTTTGGCGGAGTTCGGGTGGCCGCATGACGAGCGCCGTACCAGCAACGGAACGCCGCATTCGATCAGATGGCTCAACGCTGTGCGCAACTCGCCCGATACTTATGTTGAAGCTGCGACTGGTCCGGATGGGCGACACCCACTCGTACGCCTCCGGCATGGCGTGAGCGGCCTTCCGGGCTGCCGTGTGGCCGGCCGTCAACTCGTCGGCCCGGGCGGCACGGTGATTCGCGAGGCCCTCCGCTCCCCGTCCAACACCCGCAGGGCGCGTGTCAGTGTGGGCGAGTGCAGCTCGCTCTCGCCGCGCGCGTGCATCAGCGCCAGTGAGTCCCTGAGGGCCGTGGCCCGTGCGGCCAGTGCCTGCGCGGCGCGGAGCGCGCCATAGGTGTGTGTGCCGTGGGCCGGGTTGATCCGTCCCAGCTGGTCGACGACTTCGAGATAGCAGTCGATGAACTCGCTTTCCGCGCGCGTCAGTGCGGGCAGGGGCGGGAGCTCCGGTGGCAGCATGGCCGGCTCACCTCACGCCCGTGGAAATCGCGGACGCCTTGCGGTTCTTGATGATGTGATCCACGAGGCCGTACTGCCTGGCCGCTGCCGCGTCGAAGACGGTGTCGCGTTCGAGGTCGGCGGCGATGCGCTCGGCACTCTGACCGGTGTGCCGGACGAGCATGGCGGCCAGCTGCTCGCGCAGCCGGAGCAACTCCTGTGCCTGGATGTCCAGATCGGTCGGCTGACCCTGGAGCGGCTCGGGCAGGGCGGGCTGCCGGACGACGACCCGGGCGCCGGGCAGGGCCATTCGCTTGCCGGGCGTGCCCGCCGCGAGCAACACGGCGGCGGTGGAGGCGGCCTGGCCGAGGCAGGTCGTCGCCACGTCGCAGGTCACCACCTGCATCGTGTCGTAGATCGCGGACTTGGCGCTGATCGAGCCCCCGGGGGAGTTGATGTAGAGCGAGATGTCCCGGTCAGGGGCCGCGTACTCGAGGTGCAGGAACTGGGCGATGACGTCGTTGGCCGAGGTGTCGTCGACGGGTGTGCCGAGGAAGATGATCCGCTCGTCCAGCAGCTTCGAGTACGGATCGAGGGAGCGGAGCCCGGCGCTGGTGCGCTCGGTGAACTCGGGCAGGACGTGGCGGGCGGAAGGACGGTTCATGGCGTGCCTCTCCTCGTGCGCGGCTCTCGTGGATCTCATGGCTTGCACGGTCTTCCGGAGCACGGGGCTCTGCAAAAAATGTACAGGACGTACAGACCGATAGAATGGGAGCATGGCCTATGAGATTCCGGTGACGCAAGCCCGCGCAGAGCTCGCCGAGCTGATCAACCGTGTCGTGTACGGCGGCGAGCGCGTGGTCGTCACCCGCCACGGAAAGCCGCTCGTGGCTCTGGTATCCGCTGCTGACCTGGAGCGATTGGAGGGCCTTGAGCAGCCGGCCGAGGACCCCGTGATCACCTCGGTCTCGACGCTGCGCACGTCGTCGCCGTCCGCTCCGGGCGAACGCGGCCGCTTCGGCATCGCGGCGGAACACCGCGCCCCGGGCCGGGACGGCCGCGGCGCGTGAGACATCCTCGCCCGTCATGACAGGACCGCGCGCCCCCCCGCTACGGCGGGGACGCGCGGTTGCTCAAGAGGCTCGCTCGCGAGGCGCTCGGTCGTGAGACCGGGGGAGCCGGGAGTCCTGACGGATCAGCGGACCGGGGCCGGTTCGGAGGGGGCGGACCGGGTGGTGGTCGCGCTCACCGGCCTGCTCGACCGCCCGCCGATCAGCACCGCGGTCAGGCCCAGCACTGCCCACAGAGCCAGCGTCAGCGCGGGCCCGCCCGCCGCGCTGCCGTCGAAGTACGCCACCGACCGCAGCAGTGAACCGCTCGCGCCCGGAGGCAGCCACTGGCCTATCAGCCCTGCCGGTTCGGGGAGCAGCTCCGGGGCACTGGCCACGCCCGAGAACGGGTTGCCGATGAGGACGACCAGCAGTGCGCCCAGACCGATCCCGGCGGTTCCGATCAGCGCGGCCAGCCCCGCGACAGCGCCACCGATGGCCAGTGCGGTCAGGGCGAACACCCCCGCCTCGGCCCACCAGTCTCCTGTGAGCACGCCGAGCCAGCTGTCCGCGAGGGCCGTCGCGGCGATGCCCGCCAGGATCGACGCTCCCACCAGCGCGGCCGCGGCCCTCGCCCCGCGCAGACCCAGTACGGTGACGGCGCCCCCGGCCGCCACTCCCGCCAGCGCGAGCGGCAGGATGCTGGAGGCCAGTGCGCTGCCCCTCGGGTCGCCGGCAGGAGCCGCGACGACATCCTCGGACCGCACCTGGGTGCCGGACGGAGCGCCGGCCGTTGCGGACTCCTTGAGGAGCTGGGCGACCACCGGGCTCGCGGCGGACGCCGTGAGCACCTTCAGGCCCTGTGGTGTCACGACCATGGCTCCGTATACGACCCGGTCCTCGATCGCGCCCCGGGCCGCTGCCTCGTCGGCGTAGCGGTGCACGTCGAAAGCCCCCTCGTGCTGCGCGAAGCGCTGCTCCAGCTGTGCCGTCGCGGTGGCCGGGCCGGCCACGCCGACCGGCAGGTCGCGCGGTGCGATGCGGGCGGCGGGCCAGGCGAACGCCCAGAGCGCCAGGGTGACGACGACCGGGACCAGGATCATCACCGCGATCACGCGGCGGGCGGGTGCGGCCGGTGCAGTGGGCATGGTGTCCCCTCGATTCGGGTCGATCCAAAGAGAAGGATCGTTCGTTTTTGTCGAGCCTCACTGTCTCGGCGAGGTGTCCAGTTGTCAAGAATGAATGTTCGTTTTACATTTGCCGCATGGCTCGCGTATCCCAGGAACACCTCGACGCCCGGCGCCGCCAGATCCTCGACGGCGCCGCCCGCTGCTTCGCCCGCAATGGCTTCCACGCCACGTCGATGCAGGACATCCTCGGCGAGGTGGGCCTCTCGGCCGGCGCCGTCTACCGCTACTTCCGGGGCAAGGACGAGCTGATCTCCGCCATCGCCGAGGAGGCGTTCGCCGGAATCCGGGCGGCCTTCGAAGAGGCGGCCCGTACGACCCCGCCGCCCACCCCGGACATCCTGCTCGGGCGGGTCCTCGGGATGTTCCTGGAGGGACGGGTGCCCGGCGGCGACCGGCAGGCCTTCGGCCGTCTCATCGTGCAGGTCTGGACCGAGACCCTGCGCAACGAGCGTCTCGCCGCGATCCTGAACGACGGCTACGACGGCATGCGCCAGGCCTGGGCGAAGCTCGTCGACGCCTACCGGGACAACGGGATCCTGCACGCCGATGTGCCGGCCGACCATGTCGCGCGCACGCTCATCGCCACGGCCCAGGGGTTCATCGCCCAGCAGGCGCTCTTCGGGGATGTCAGCGTCGAGGTGCTGCAGGACGGACTGCGTGCACTGATGTCCATGCAACTACCAAAGGTCAGTTAACGCGCCGGAAAAACTTCCGCCCTAACGTTCAAACCTTGGCAGCGGGACGCCCGTGGCTCGTCAACAGAGTGTTGGCACCGGCTACTGTCCCGCTGCGCCCGGTCCGGTCCGGGCAGGACGACTGTGAGGTGGAAGCGTGCAACTGACCCCGCATGAGCAGGAACGGCTGCTCATCCATGTCGCCGCCGATGTCGCGGAGAGGCGCCGAGCCCGCGGTGTGAAGCTCAACCACCCCGAGGCGGTCGCCCTCATCACCACGCACATCCTGGAGGGGGCACGCGACGGGCACACCGTCGCCGAACTCATGGCCTCCGGGCGGAAAGTGCTCACCCGCGACGACGTCATGGCAGGCATCCCCGAAATGATCCACGACGTCCAGGTCGAGGCGACGTTCCCGGACGGCACCAAGCTCGTCACCGTCCACGATCCGATCGTCTGAAGGGGAGCGCCACCGATGATTCCCGGCGAGATCCTGTACGCGGACGGGCCCGTCAAGCTGAACGAGGGCCGCGACGTCACACGTCTGACCGTGCTCAACGCCGCCGACCGGCCCGTCCAGGTCGGCTCCCACTACCACTTCGCCGAGGCCAACCCCGGACTCGACTTCGATCGCGCCGCGGCCCGCGGCCGACGGCTGAACATCGCGGCCGGCACCGCCGTGCGCTTCGAGCCCGGCATCCCGGTCGACGTCGAACTCGTACCTCTCGGAGGGCTTCGCATCGTCGCGGGCCTGCGGGGGGAGACCGGAGGTGCTCTCGAAGTGAGCGACGCACGCGAGGCCGCCGGGCAGCAGACGGCAGCGAAAACCGCACCTCTGCGCCGAGTGGGCGGAGAAGCGAGGGGAGGCACCGGTGTCTGAGTTGACACGTGCCGTCTACGCCGACCTCTTCGGACCCACCACCGGGGACCGGATCCGGCTCGCCGACACCGATCTGCTCGTCGAGATCGAGGAGGACCGCTCGGGCGGGCCCGGACTCGCGGGCGACGAGGCCGTGTTCGGCGGCGGTAAGGTGATCCGCGAGTCGATGGGCCAGTCCCGTACGACCCGTGCCGAGGGCGCCCCGGACACGGTGATCACCGGCGCGGTGATCATCGACCACTGGGGCATCGTCAAGGCCGACATCGGCATCCGCGACGGCCGGATCACCGGTATCGGCAAGGCCGGCAACCCCGACACGATGGACGGTGTCCACCCGGACCTGGTCATCGGCCCCGAGACCGAAGTCATCGCGGGCAACGGCAGAATCATCACCGCGGGCGCCATCGATGCCCACGTCCACTTCATCGCGCCGACCATCGTCGACCAGGCGCTGGCGTCGGGCATCACCACGCTCGTCGGCGGCGGCACCGGCCCGGCCGAGGGCACCAAGGCGACCACGATCACCCCCGGTCCCTGGCATCTTGCCCGGATGTTCGAGGCGCTGGAGTCGTTCCCCGTCAACATCGGGCTGCTCGGCAAGGGCAACACGATGTCCCGGGAAGGGATGTACTCCCAGCTGCGCGGCGGGGCGCTCGGATTCAAGATCCACGAGGACTGGGGTGCGACGCCTGCCGTCATCGACGCCTGCCTGGGCGTGTGCGAGGAGACCGGCGCGCAGCTCGCCATCCACACGGACACGCTCAACGAGGCCGGGTTCGTCGCGGACACGCTCGCCGCGATCGCCGGCCGCACCATCCACGCGTACCACACCGAGGGTGCGGGCGGCGGGCACGCACCGGACATCATCACCGTGGTATCGGAGCCGTACGTCCTGCCCAGCTCCACGAATCCGACCCGGCCGCACACCGTCAACACCATCGAGGAACACCTCGACATGCTGATGGTCTGCCACCACCTCAACCCGGCCGTGCCCGAGGACCTGGCCTTCGCCGAGTCCCGGATCAGGCCGTCCACGATCGCGGCCGAGGACGTCCTGCACGACATCGGTGCCATCTCCATCATCTCCTCGGACTCCCAGGCCATGGGACGCGTCGGCGAGGTGATCATGCGGACATGGCAGACGGCGCACGTCATGAAGCGGCGTCGCGGAGCCCTGCCGGGCGACGGCCGCGCGGACAATCTGCGGGCACGTCGCTATGTCGCCAAATACACGATCAACCCGGCCGTCGCCCAGGGCCTCGACCACGAGATCGGCTCGGTGGAGCCGGGCAAGCTCGCCGATCTGGTGCTGTGGGAGCCGGCGTTCTTCGGCGTCAAACCGCAGCTCGTCATCAAGGGCGGCCAGATCGCGTACGCGCAGATGGGCGACGCCAACGCCTCCATCCCCACACCACAGCCCGTGCTGCCCCGACGGATGTTCGGCGCGCTCGGGAAGGCCCCGGCGGCGGGCTCGTTCAACTTCGTCTCGGAAGCGGCGATCGAGGACGGGCTGCCCGAACGCCTGGGCCTGGGCAAGCGCTTCGTCCCCATCCGCAGCACGAGGCGCGTCACCAAGGCGGACATGCGGGAGAACGACGCGCTGCCGCGGGTCGAGGTCGACGCCGACACGTTCATGGTGACGATCGACGGCGACGCGGTCGAACCGGCTCCCGCGCAGGAACTGCCCATGGCGCAGCGGTACTTCCTGTTCTGACGATGAACGACTTCACACACGCGCCGGTGGACGGCCCGGCCGGCGGCTCCGGTCGCACCGCGGCCGGTGCTGCCTCATCCCCGACACCCGCCGCGGCGGACAGCGGCACGGTCCCCGGCCCAGATCAGCGGGGCCACGTCGGTGCCGGGTCCGGTTCGGCGGTGGTGGCCGGTGACGGGCTCCGTCGGGCGGGTGTGCCTGCCGGGCGGCCGGGGGGAGCCGGGGCCGGGCAGGCAGGGCCGTTCTCGGTGGCCGGGGCCCAGGACCGCCCGGTGGTGCCGCCGCCCGCGGCCTGCCCCGTGCCCGCATCGGCGGAATCGAGACGGGCAGGGGCGCCGGAGGACGCCGGGCGACCGGTCGGCGCATCGTCGCGGGCCGCGTTGCTCGTACTCGCCGATGGGCGATTTCCTGCCGGGGGGCATGCCCACTCCGGTGGGGCCGAGGCGGCCGTCAAGGCGGGGCGGATCCGGGACGCCGCAGGACTGGCGGGCTTCTGCCGCGGGCGGCTGCACACCGCCGGGCTGACGGCCGCCGCGCTCGCCGCCGCGGCGGCGCTCGGCCTCGACCCGCTCGAACTCGACGCGGCCGCCGACGCCCGCACCCCGTCACCCGCCCTGCGCACCACGGCCCGCAAACTCGGCCGGCAGCTGATGCGCGCCGCCCGCGCCACCTGGCCGTCAGCCGAACTCGATGCGCTCGCCCGGGCATTGCCCAAGGGCGCCCACCAGCCCGTCGTGCTCGGGCTCGCGGCGCGCGCCGCCGGCCTCGGACCCGAGGACGCCGCGCACTGCGCCGCGTACGAGACCGTCAGCGGGCCGGCCACCGCCGCGGTACGCCTGCTGAGCCTGGACCCCTTCGAGGCCACCGCCGTCCTCGCCCGCCTCGCCCCCGCCATGGACCGGGTCGCCGAGCGCGCCGCGGCCGCGGCCCGGCAGGCGGCCGAACTGGGCGTCGACGCCCTGCCCGCCGCCTCCGCCCCGCTGCTCGACATCACCGCCGAGCTGCACGCGGCCTGGCCCGTACGCCTTTTCGCCTCGTAGGACCCAGAAGGAGCCGCACCATGCACCTCGACCACAGCCACGACACCGCCAAGGCCGTCAGCGCCGACGCCAACCGCCCCGACGGCACCCGGCGTGCCCTGCGCATCGGCCTCGGCGGCCCCGTCGGCTCCGGCAAGACCGCGACCGTCGCCGCCCTCTGCCGCGCCCTGCGCGACCAGCTGTCCATCGCTGTCGTCACCAACGACATCTACACCCGCGAGGACGCCGAGTTCCTGCTGCGCAACGCGGTGCTTCCGCCCGAGCGCATCCAGGCCGTCGAGACCGGAGCCTGCCCGCACACGGCGATCCGCGACGACATCTCCGCCAATCTCGAAGCCGTCGAAGACCTGGAGGAATCGGTCGGACCGCTCGATCTGATCCTCGTCGAATCCGGCGGTGACAATCTCACCGCCACCTTCTCCAGGGGCCTCGTGGACGCACAGATCTTCGTCATCGACGTGGCGGGCGGCGACGACATCCCCCGCAAGGGCGGCCCCGGCGTCACCACCGCCGACCTCCTCGTCGTCAACAAGACCGACCTCGCCCCGTACGTCGGCTCCGACCTGCAGCGCATGGCGCGCGACGCCAAGGAGCAGCGCGGTGAACTCCCCGTCGCCTTCACCTCGCTGACCGGCGAGGACGGCGTCCGGCCCGTCGCCGACTGGGTGCGCGCGCAGCTCACCGCCTGGGCCGCCGCGTGACCGCCGCATGAGCGTCCGAGCCACCGCCCGTATCGTCGCCACCCGCGACGGTGGACTTCCCGTACTGGAGAGCGCCGGGCCGCTCGCGCTGCGCCGCACGCGCGCCGCCGGACCGTACACCCGCGTCACCGTCGTCGGCGCGATGAGCGCGCCGCTCGGCGGGGACCGGCTGGCCGTCGAGGCGGACGTCCATGACGGCGCCCGGCTGCACGTGGACTCCGCCGCGGCGACCGTCGCCCTGCCCGGCCGCACCCCGGAAGAGGCCACGTACGACATCGTCCTGAGCGTGCGGGAGGACGCGGAGCTGCGCTGGCTCCCCGAGCAGCTCATCTCCGCCCGCGGCAGCAACTTGCGTATGCACACACGCGTCGAACTCGCGGCCACGGCACGGCTGGTGCTGCGCGAGGAACAGATCCTCGGCCGGCACGGCGAGGAGACCGGCACCCTCACCACTCGCCTCACCGTCCGCCGCGCGGGCCGCCCCCTCCTGGACCAGGAACTCGCCTACGGACCCGGCGCACCCGATGGCTGGGACGGGGGAGCGGTGCTCGCCGGACACCGCGCGGTCGGTCAACTCCTGCTGGTGGACCCGGACTTCGAGGAGAAGCCCGCCAAGCCGCGGCAGTTCGGCGACACCTGCGTCCTCACCCCGCTCGCCGGCCCGGCCGTGCTGGTCACCGCGATCGCCCCGGACGCACTGCGGCTTCGCCGCCTGCTCGACGCGGCCCGGCGTGAGGCACTCGACGACTGACACCGTCCTCCCGGTGACACCACGCACCGGCTATCGCTTCGGCAAAGAAAGACCAGTTCGGTCTATCGCCCTGCGTCGCACAGACGTAAGGATCCCCCGTAACAGACCATGACCGCGCTGCCGTGGGGAGCGGCGCATCACCAGGGGGAGGCACCACGTGAAACGCACAGCGGCGCTCGGCTCCGTCGGCACTCTGATCGCGGGCACGCTCATGACCGGCGCGATCGCCGCACCGACAGCGACCGCCGACGGCAGGCCCGAGCAGAGCGTCGAGGCGTACGGAGTGAAGGTGGCCGCCGAGCGCGCGGCGCACCAGGGCATCGCCTGGGCCGACTGCCCGGCCGACTGGGGCCTGGAGAAGCCCATCCAGTGCGGCTGGGTGAGCGTCCCGCTCGACTACACGCGCCCGAACGGCAGGCAGATACGCATCGCCGTCGACCGCATCGGCAACACCGGCACCCAGGAGGAGCGCCAGGGCGCGCTCCTCTACAACCCCGGCGGGCCCGGCAGTTCAGGACTGCGCTTCCCGCGCCGAACCGTCACCAACAGCCCCATCTGGGCAAGGACCGCCAAGGCCTACGACTTCGTGGGCTTCGACCCGCGCGGCGTCGGCCACTCGGCGGCCATCTCCTGCGCCGACCCGCAGGAGTTCATCAAGGGGCCCAAACCCGACCCGGTCCCCGACTCCGGGGCCGACAAGCGCGCCCAGCGCAAGCTCGCCGCCGAGTACGCGCAGGGCTGCGCCGAGCGCAGCGGCGACCTCCTGCCGCACATGACCACTCTCAACACCGCTCGCGACCTGGACGTCATCAGGGCCGCGCTCGGCGAGAGGCAGCTCAACTTCCTCGGTGTCTCCTACGGCACCTACCTGGGCGCGGTCTACGCGACTCTCTTCCCGTCCCATGTCCGCCGCATGGTCATGGACAGCGTCGTGAACCCGCGTACCGACATGATCTGGTACAACGTCAACCTCAGCCAGGACATGGCTTTCGAACGCCGGCTGACTGACTGGATGAAATGGGTCGCCGCCAACGACGCTTCCTTCCACATCGGCGACACCGAGGAGAAGGTCCGCCGGCAGTGGCAGACGCTGCGCGACACCGCCAAGAAGAGCCCGATCGGCGGGGTCGTCGGCCCGGCGGAGCTGGTGAACTACTTCCAGGGCGCCCCGTACTACGACAGCCAGTGGGCGCCCGTCGCCCGGGCCTGGAGCACGTACCTGGCCGGTGACCCGAAGCCGCTCGTCGATGCCGCGGGCCCGCATCCGGAGGACACCGCGGGCAACGCCGCCGCCGAGAACGGCACCGCCGTCTACACGGCGGTCGAGTGCGCGGACGCTCCCTGGCCGACCGACTGGGAGACCTGGGACCGTGACAACTCCCGCCTGCACGCGACGTACCCCTTCTTCACCTGGTCGAACGCCTGGCTGAACCTGCCGTGCGCCACCTGGCCGGCCAAGCGTCAGCAGCCGCTGGAGATCCGCACGGGCAAGGGTCTGCCGCCGGTGCTTCTGGTGCAGGCCGAGCGCGACGCGGCCACCCCCTACCAGGGCGCTCGTGAACTCCACAAGCGGTTGAAGGGCTCGCGCCTGGTCACCGAGAAGAACGCCGGCTCGCACGGCATCACCGGCCTGGTCAGTCCCTGCATCAACGGCAAGGTCGAGGCGTATCTGGTGAGCGGCACCCTCGACAGCCGCGACACGGCGTGCGCACCGCACGCCACGCCGACGCCCTGACCCGTCCGCCGGCGACAGCAGCGCAGAAGGGGGCGGCCCGGACCGGGCCGCCCCCTTCTCCGACGACCGGTCAGCGCCGCCGCAGCCGTGGGAACTTCCTGGACTGCTGCTGCTCCGTCTGAGCCGCCTTCACCTTCGCGGCGTACTCGTCCACATACTCCTGCCCCGACAGCGCGAGGATCTCGTACATGATCTCGTCGGTCACCGCGCGCAGCACCGCCTTCTCGTTCTCCATCCCCGCATAGCGCGAGAAGTCCAGCGGCTCCCCGAAGCGGATCGTCACCCGCTTGATCTTCGGTACGACCTGCCCCGGCGGCTGGATCTCGAACGTCCCGACCATCGCACACGGCACCACCGGCACCCCGGCGGTGAGTGCCATCACCGCGACCCCGACCTTGCCCTTGTACAGCCGTCCGTCGTGCGAGCGCGTGCCCTCGGGGTAGATCCCCAGCAACTCGCCCTTCCTCAGCACCCCGAGCCCCTCGCGGATCGCGGCCTGCCCGGCGTCCTTGCCCGACCGGTCCACCGGGATCTGCCCCGCGCTGCGGAAGAACGCGGCGGTCAGCCGGCCCTTGAGCCCGGGGCCCGTGAAGTACTCGGCCTTGGCGAGAAAGGTGATCCGCCGCTTGATGATGGCGGGCATCAGGAAGTGGTCGGAGAACGACAGGTGATTGCCCGCCACGATCGCCGCGCCGTCCGCGGGAATGTGCTCGAGTCCCTCGATCCTGGGCCGGAACAGCAACCGCAGCAGCGGCCCCAGAATGACGTATTTGAGCACGTAATAGAACACAGAGGAGCTCCTCACTGCGCCGGATCGGCGGCGCTCAGGGGCTGCGTTGCGGCTGGTCGCAGGCGTCCGCAGGAACGGTCAGTTTAAGTGCAGCAGCGCCGCGTGTAACGGCCTCCGACCGGCTCGCCCGGCTCAAGCGCCGATGGTGACCTCACGGCCGGCCGGCGGCCGGGCGCAGGTCGATGACGACCAGTTTCCCGTCCATGACGGCGCTGAGGTAAGGCCCGGTCAGGGCGAGCGAGGTGGCCGGTGCGGGGAGGCTGATGACGTCCGGTTCCGGGGACATGCGGGTCAGATCCCAGAGACACAGGGTGCCGTCGGCGCCGGCGGAGACGGAATGGGGCCGGCCGTCGACCGGTCCGGCGGTGACGGCGACGACCGGGCCGAAGTGACCCAGGACGGGGTTGTGTTGCGTCCCTGCGACGAGATTCAGGACCTGAATGGTGCCGCTCGTGGATCCGACGACGGCGTACGGGACGCCGGCGACGGCGGTGCAGGCGAGGGCGGTCACGTCGGGGGAGTGAGAGAAGGTGGCGCGCTGCGTCTGATCGGTGAGATCCCAGACCTGTGTGTGCTGCCCGTCGCTCAGAACGGCATGCGGTCGCCCGTCGATGACGGTGCACGCGAGGGCATGCGCCGTTCCGGTGTCCGCGAGTTGGGTGAACCGGCTGAACTGGTGACGCAGCCTCAACTTGACGAGATCCCACACGTGCACTGCCCCACTGGTGTTGGCGGTGAGGACGTGGGGCCCGTCGTCGATGGTGGTGCAGGCGATGGCCTGGACGTGCCCCGCACGACGGGTGAGGTTGGTGCGCAGCTTCCGCGCCCGCACATCCCACAGCTGCACCGCGCCGCTCTCGGAACCCGTCACGACCAACAGGCGGCCACCGAGCGTCTGGGATGCCACGGCCCGCACCGGAGAGGCGCTCGGCAACGTGTGCTGCCGCTCGCCCCTGACCGGGTCGAACACCAGCACAGCGCCGTCGGAACCGACGGCGACGACGAGCGGACCGGCATCACCGGAGACCGCCGCGCACACGGATGCGACGGGGAAGTCCCGGATGCACGTATGGGGTCGCCAGCGGGCTCCTCGTGCGAATCGCTCGGCGAGCGTGTGGTGGTCGAGCACCAGCGCGGTGAGCGCGAGCAGGTCCCGGCGCACCGACGGGTCCGCGAAGCGAGGGCTCTCGATCGCGGTCCGGTAGGTCTCCGCCGTGGCGCGGCCGAGCGGCGACACTGCCGAATCGAGCGCGGGCACGAGCTGCGCCGGCGCGGCCGCGACGACGAAGCCGGGGTCGTCCAGCACCGCGTCGACCCCGCCGGCGGATGCGGCGGCATGTGTGGCGAGATGCTCGACCGTGTACGAAGGTGCATGGGTCCAGTCCCGTTCCTGGCCGTGAGGGGCCTGCGCCGCGTCGCGGACCAGCGAGAGCACGGCGTAGGTGATGGCGTCCTGGACCCTGGGCTCGTCGTCACCGGCACGCAGGTGTGCGGCCAGGGAGGGATGGCGGAGACGGTGGAACCGTCGTCCGTCCCGCCGGGAGACGCGGACCAGGCCGTCGGAGCGCTCGAGGAACCACCCGACGTCCTCCGGCAGGCTCAGCAGGCCACCCGACACGGCTGTGGCCACCGCGGCCCAGACGTGCGTCGACGGGAACCCGTCGCCCTCGGCGTAGGCCAGTGCATGCAGCAGCCGCCGGACCCTCGAATCACGGTCCGCGAACCGGGCGACATAGGCGTCGAGCGCGAGCGCGACCTCCGACGACCAGAACTCCTCCACGGGTGTGCCGGCCCGATACCTGTCCATGACTCCGAGGGCGAACTGCCGAGCCAGGAACAGCGACTGCCCCGAGCGCTCGGCGATGGCCTCGCTCCACGCACGGGCGTCGTCCGCTGTGCCGTGAAACCGTGAACGGCCACCCGATTCGGGCTCGGCGAGGAGCATGTCGTGGACGAACTCGGCGACATCGAGGAGATGGAACGCGTCGCTGTCGAGATCGATGACGTCCGCGGAGCCGAAGGACGCGACGAGCTCGGGCCGGGTACCCGCGATGAGACGGACGCCGGGCTCCGACGCGAGCGGCAGGAGCAGCTCCCGGATGATGCGTACCCCTTCGCGTTCACCTCCTGCCGCCTCGTCGAGTCCGTCGACGACGAGCGTCAGCGGTGTGCCTGTGTCCCGACGCACAGCGACCTCGCGCCGGAGGTCTTCGAGCGTGGCGGACCTCGCGAGCAGCGCCACCAGCCGCAGGTCGGGAGGAGGGACGGTGTCGGCGGGAGCGTCCAGCCGGGCGGGGCAGCCGGGGTCGGCGAGCGCGACCATCCGGCCGAGGAGGACGGACTTCCCGGATCCGGGTGCGCCGGTGACCACCCGGATCCGGCCGTCGTGCGACGGTTCGCGCAGCCACGACGACAAGGCGGACAGGGCCGCCGTACGACCGGTGAACGAGTCTGCGTCCGCGCGCAGTTCGAGATCCGCCCGCGGACCGGCCACATAGTCGGGGTTGGGGAAGAACCTGTCCTTGCCGTCGTCGTCCGGAAGAGTCCACCACAGCGGCCCGTTCCAGGAAGTGCGGGTCGTTTCGAGGCGCGCGTTGACCTGCTGGATCACATGGCGCAGCCTGACGAAGGGCGTGCCGCTGCCGGCCCGTGGGTCGGTGAGTACCTGATGGAGCGCCTGGGTGAACGGCCGTCCCCCAGCTGATTCGTAACCGCCTGTCATACCGACCACCGACAGCCGGCCTCGCCCTTCGTACGGGAGGAAACTCCGGAAGCGATCCGTGATGACATCGCCTTCTCGCAGACAGGTGTCGAGGAGGAACAGAAGGTCGCCCTGCCCGCGCAGCAGACCCTCGAAGCCGCTCTCGAACGGCAGGACGGATGCCGGGATGTCGGGTGCGCTGTCCGATGTCAGAAGACATGTCCGTCCCTCCACTTCTGCGGCGAAGCCGGCGAAGTGGACGACAACCACGTCCGCCGGTCCGAGGGAGTTGCCCGCGAGCCATCCGTGGAGGCCACGCGCCACGTCGACGGCCCTGGGGTCGAGGGAGAGCTCCGGCAGCGCATGCGTATAGCCCATCGCCCCGAACAACGCGCGCACCCGCTCGACCTCACGTTGCACGCTGAGAAGATCGGGCAGTGACGGGTCCTCGTAGCGGGAGACACCGATGGTGATGAGGAAGCGCCGGCCCTCCGGTTCCGTATCCGGAGAACGCTGCGCGGACACCTCATCGGACACCTCCTCGGTCGGCTCCACCACCTCGGCCACCGGCTCCGGCGCGGCTTCCGGCTCCGGACGTTCCCGCGGCGTCGGCCACACCACCCGCCTGCCCTGCCGCCGGCGCACCAGGTTGTGCACCTCCGCCCAGTGGCGCGCGCCCACCGGGAGGGTGAGCGGGCCGTCGGGGTCCGTCACGGCGGCGGTGAAGCGTGCGCCGATCGTCGGTGCGTGGCGGTCCACGTACGCGGAGACCGCGGCGATCACCTCGTCGGCCTCGTCCCGGCGGATCGTGCTCAGCAGGCGCTCCCGTACGCCCGGAACGAACTCGTAGGCGCGGTCGAGCGCGTCCTGGGTGGGACCGCCGCCGGGCACTCGCCGCAGCAGTCCGCTGAAGACGATCTCCGCCAGGTCGGACGGCGGGCTGTGCGGCAGCATCGCGGACTGCACCGTCCGCATCACCGCGAGATTCAGCGGTGCGGCCGCCAGATACGCGGCGAGCCGGAAGACGTCCGGCTGAGCCTGGGCACGGAAGTCCTCGAATCCGACGCTCCGTCCATAACCCTCGGGGACGGAGGGCGCAGCTGCGGCGGCCGGCCCTGGCAGCAGCACCGCCGCCGCGTCGAACGCCGCCGGTCCCGCGACCGCCTGCGCCCAGGGCCCCAGCCACTCCGGGGAGATCCCCAGCACCGGTACGGCCACGGTGCCCCGCTCCGGAACCGGTGGCCCGAGCCGGTAACCGCTGTACATGAGACGGGAGTTCGGCCCGCCCGCCTCGGTGCTGCGGAAGCGTCCCGGCTCCGGCGAAAGCGCCGTCCGCTCCCACGCATGTTCGGGAATCGTCTGCAGGATCGCGGTCGGACCGCTCTGCGCCCACACCCGCAGCGGCCCGAGCAGGGTTCCGGTCCGCCAGGCCGGTGCGACTCCGTCCGTGAGGACGAGGGTGACCGTGCGGCCGGTCGGGTCGACGGCCGAGCCCGTCGAGCGGAGCAGCGCCGACGGCGTGCCGGGACCCGGTCCGAGGCCGGGAGTGCCGTCGTCACGGGCGAGCAGGTGGTGCAGGCGTACGTCGCGGAAGGCGCCGAGCTGCTGGAGCAGGGTGCGCAGTTCGCGGGCGAGCGGCTCCCAGAAGGTGGCACTCCCGCCGTACGAGTCCAGGACGACCGAGACATCGAGCCAGCGGTCCGCGTCCGGGACGAGAACCGGCATCCAGTGGTGATGGTCGGCGATCCGGCCCGCCGTGGCGTCCTCGTCGAGGACCGTGCGGACCGTGGACGGGACGCGTCGTTTGAGCGGGCGCAGGGTGCGTGCCAGTTCGCGGCGGCGCGGCAGTGTCGCCGGGCCCGCGATACGGACGGGGACGGCCCGCTCGACCGCCGCCTCCGTTCCGGCCGGCGGCTCGTCGGACGGGGGGAGGTACAGCCGCGTCGGCTCCGACGCGGCCCGTTCGCCGTCGGCGGTCGCCGGCTCGTCCTGATCCGGCCCGTCCCCGGCGGACGGCGGCGCCGGGCGCGGCTGTGGCCGGGGATCCACCGCTGCGGCCCGTTCGATGCCGCCGGGCAACTCCCTGGCCAGCCAGAGGAGTTCCGCGATCTCGCGCGGTGTCGGCGGCGGTCCCGCCGGGTCCAGGGCGGCAAGCAGCGACCCGAGCCGCTCGATCATGACTCCGCCGGGACCGTCACATTGAGATGCTGGAACACCAGGTCCGTGAGCCGGTCGAGGTCCGGCGCGCCGTCGCGTGTCGTACTGCTCACCAGGTAGACGGCGTTGAGGAGCTGGTCGGTGGCCAGCTCGCCCGAAGCGGCATGGCGCAGGAACCGGCCGATGACCTCGTCGGCGTCGTCCACGGCTGTGGGGAGATGCGCCCGCACGATGGCGCGCAGCCGTTCGTCGTCGTCGACGGCCGGGAGATGGAGCCGTACACAGCGCCGGAGGAAGGCGGGGGGAAACTCGCGCTCGCCGTTGCTGGTCAGAATGACGAAGGGGAACGTGCGGCAGCGCACGGTGCCGTGCACGACGGTGACCGGCTTGCCGTCGTCGGCCGGACGGACCCTGGCCTCGGGCTGCTTGTCGGCGACCCGCGACAGTTCCGGGATTTCGAATGCGCCCTCCTCGAAGACATCGAGGAGATCGTTCGGCAGGTCGATGTCGCTCTTGTCGATCTCGTCGATGAGCAGGACCCGGGGCAGTGCGTACGGCGCGAGTGCCGTGCCGAGCGGCCCGAGCCGTACGTACCGCCCGAGGTCCGCGCCGGCCGTGGACTCCGTGTCGTTGCCGCGCTCCCGGGCGACTCCGGCCTCCTCCAGGCGGCCCAGCGAGTCGTACCGGTACAGCCCGTCCCGCAGGACCGTCTTGCTGTTGACCGGCCAGCGCAGCACCGCGCCGAGCTTCAGCTCGCGCGCGACCGCGTGCGCCAGTGTCGACTTGCCGACACCGGGGTCGCCGGTCACCAGCAGGGGCCGGCGCAGATAGAGGGCAGTGTTGACGGCTTCGATCGTGTGCTCGTCGGCCCGGTAGGAGTCTGCGTGCGGCAGCCGCCGGCCACCGTCGGCCTCGGCGTCCCGGTCGAAGGGGGTGACGTCACCGTCGTGCGCGAAGTCCCGCCAGGGGGGCGGGGCGGGCAGCCGGTCGATGCCGTCGTGCGGCTCGCTCATGCCCTGGTAAATCCGCCACTCGCTCATCAGGGGCGTCCTTCCTCGGCCGGGGCCAAAGGCGGTCGGGGGATCTGTCGCCGTGGGTCGTCCCACAGCAGTACGAGGTGCTCGCCGAGATGGTCCTCGCTCGTTCTCGGCTTCTGCGCCTCCATGCGCAACCGCCGTACCTTCTCGGGCAGTTCGTCGCGCTGCGCACCGGCCAGCTCCGCGCACACGTCGGAGTAGAACGCCCCGCCGGGGCAGGCCTGCCGGCCCGGAACTCCGCACGCGCCGCCGTCACGGCGCTCGCAGGGCCCGCTGCCCCGCCGCCACATCATCATCGGCACGCCGGACGCGACGGCCACCTGGTACGCGTCCGAGACCGGCGCGGACCGCGGCGAGCCGGCGAGCGCGAGCGCGGCCAGCGTCGGGTCGCTGTCGAACGAGGCAGCCAGAGCTCTCTGATGCTGATCGCCGCGCCCGCACACACAGATCAGCGTCTCGCCCACCGCCTTGCCGTCCAGCTGCTCCCACCGCTCGGCCCAGGCGGCGTGCAGCGACGGGGCCTCGTGCCGCTCCAGCGGCCGCAGCACCACATGCTGCTTGCCGCCGAGCGAGTAGAAGGGGAACTGCGGCCAGAGCGACAGATCGGGAAAGCCCTCGTCGAGGGCCTCCTTCGGGAGTATCAGCTCGACCAGGCCCGGCCGGGCGAGGCCGCCCATGATCTCGATCTGCTCCGGCAGCAGCCCCGCCAGATGCTCGATCGCCTGGTTCAGCGGCAGCGCACCGGACTCCGGACCCACCGGCACGATGTCCTTCGCCGAGCGGTAGCGCCACATCATGACGTGGTAGAGCCGCCGGTCACGCAGCGAATGGCGGATCCTGCCGATGATCGACGGTCGCGCATCCGAGGCAGGCCCGTCGGTCAGCCGTCGCCGGGCCGCCTCGCCCAGCCTCAGCCGGCCCGCCGTGATCAGCACCTCGTCCCGCAGCCCCTGCGCCGTGTCCCGGCACTCCGGGCCCTCTGCCGCGGCCTGCCGCGCGAGATCCGCGGCGAAGGCGAGTTCGTAGGGGAGCCGGCCGGGTTCCGGCGGCATCTGGGCGGCCAGCTCCGTGAAGACATCCCGGTGGTCCACCAGCGGGTACCGGTCGGGTGGGGTGGAGCCTTCGGCGGCGGCAATCTCGAACGCGGACTTGTGGGCACCGGCCGTCGTGGGCGGCAGTTCCCCCAGAATCGCCAGCAGACGCCGGTTCTCGCCGTGGCCGAGCAGAGTCTCGTCGTCCTCGCACTGCCCCTCGGACCCGCTCAAACGGTCCGAGAGCCGCGACCAGCGGTGGTCGCGGGCGTGGAAGGCGTCGTGTGCGCGTATGACGGTCCGGTAGACCTCGGCGTCCAGCAGCCGCAGCGCGCTGACCGAGGTGCCGAGCCCGCCCATGACGGTGTCCTTCTTCCGCGTCGCCTTGACGATCGCGAACACCCCGCCGGATCCATGGCTCAGCACCGGTCCGCCGGAGAGGCCCTTGTTGACCTCACCGTTCACCAGCTCCAGCATCCGGCCGTTCTGCAGCGTGGTGAAGCCCCCGCGGGTGAGAGCCGCCGAGCGCTCGGCCGGTACACCGGCTTCGTACACATCCGAGAAACCGACCGCCGTCAGTGCCGTGCCCTGCTGGGGAGGATTGCTGTCCAGCCAGACGCAGGGATGGTTCTCAGGCGCTCCGGTCAGCTCGAGGACGGCCAGATCGGGGTACGGCCACAGCTCCCGCCCCTTGGCCGCGGCGGACGCCGTCAGCACGATCCCCTCGTACTCCGTGCCGCACCAGACGACCGGAACCCGTGTCCCGGGCTCCGCCCCGGCCACATGGGCGCAGGTCACCACATGGCCGGGTGCGACGAAGAAGCCCGTCCCCTGCGTCACTCCATTGACGCGGACGCGACAGTTTCCGAGGTGCTCCTGGAGCCGCGACAGCGGCGTGGGCCGACTCATGACGGCTCGGAGTGGTCGGGAGGCGTGCCGGACTCAGCCCTGCGCCGGGGGAGCCTGGGGCACCTGCGGGGCCTGCGCCGGCTGCGGCGGCACCAGCGGCGCGGGAGGAGCGGGAGACGATGCGGGCAGCCCCTGACCGCTCCAGCTCAGCGTCACCTTGAAGGCCGCCTTGCCGCCACCGCCCACCAGTGCCGCCATGACGCCGTCCTGGCCGACGGCCAGTTCGAGTCCGAACTCGACGCTGACCTCGTCCGGACGGGCCGTGGCCACGGCGCTGCGCACATTGGAGGCGACGACCTGAAGGGAATCCTGGAAGCCGTGCAGCTTCTCGACGATCCGGTCGCCGATGCCGGAGTCGCTCGGGCCGTCGTGCTCGTCGACCGTGGCCCAGATGACCTGACCGTCCGGCATCTCCAGTTGCACGAGCTGCGACATGGATCCCCCTCAACTGCTGCCACGTAACAGGTCACATGGTAGAGGCCGAGTGGCCGGCCCCGGGGCCGATCCAGCCGAACTCCCGGGCCCTTGCGCGCGTGGATCCCACACTCACGTGGGCTTGGACGCCGCCATCCCGACGGTCACCAGACCTAGCACGATCCAGCCGAACCACAGCCAGCCGTTGCTGCCGAGTGCCACCGTGTATGCCGTCACGACCACCAGGCTCGCGACAGTGAGCACACCCATCGTCTTCGTGGAACCGGACATGCGCACCCTCCTCCCGGCCGGGCCGCGGCGGGGGACCATGGCCAGGGGCCGTGGAGCCATCGTGACCCCTGACTACGGGAGCGCGCTACTCCCGCGCGCCGGGGGCCCCGGACAGGCCCTACCGCCCGCGGGCCTGGAGCGAGGCGAGGTACGCGTTGTACGCCTCCAGCTCCTTGTCGCCGTCCCGGTCCGCGGCGCGGTCCTTGCGGACGGCCTGGCGCTGTTCCGAGCGGTACCACTGGAACACCAGAGCGATCAGGACCAGGACGGACGGGATCTCGCTGAACGCCCAGGCGATACCGCCCGCCGCGTTCTGGTCGGAGAGCGCGCTGATCCCGAGTGACGTCGGGGGATCCGCGTACGCCTTCACCATCGGCTCGGACGCCATCATCAGCGCGATGCCGAAGAACGCGTGGAACGGCATGCCCGAGAAGAGCTCCAGCATCCGCATCACATAGCCGGGGCGGTGCGGACCCGGGTCCACACCCATGATCGGCCAGAAGAAGATCAGGCCCACGGCGAGGAAGTGCACCATCATCCCGATGTGCCCGGCCTTGGACTCCATCAGGAAGTCGAAGAGCGGCGTGAAGTACAGCGCATAAAGGCTCGCGATGAACATCGGGATCGTGAACGCAGGGTGGGTGATGATCTTCATATAGCGGCTGTGCAGCAGCGCGAGCAGCAGCTCGCGCGGGCCCTTGCGGCCGCGACCGGCCGGCGGAAGCGCGCGCAGCGCCAGCGTCACCGGCGCGCCGAGCAGCAGCAGGATCGGAGAGAGCATGCTGATGACCATGTGCTGCACCATGTGCACGCTGAACATGACCATGCCGTAGTCGTTCAGCCTGGTGCACATCACCAGGGCGATGGTCAGTACACCGATCGCGAAGAAGACCGTCCGGCCCACCGGCCACCCGTCGCCGCGCCGCCGCAGCCGGACCACGCCCCACCCGTAGAGCCCGAGCGCCGCGAGACAGCCGACCAGGAAGAACGGGTCCGCGGAGAGCTCCAGGCCCCGCCCCAGCGTGAACGGCGCCAGATCCATCGGCATACCGTGCTCGCCGTGCCCGCTGTGATCCATCTGTGTACTCCTGGAGCGTCCTGATTCGCGCTTGTTGTCCGGACAAGACTAGAACCGCCCCCGGCCGCGTCTGCGGCCGGGGGCGGTTCGTCAGCCGGGCAACCGCATCAGAGGACGCACTCGGCCTCGGCGTACCGCTCCGCCGGGACCGTCTTCAGCGTCTCCACGGCCTGCGCCAGTGGGACCATCGTGATGTCCGTGCCGCGCAGCGCCGTCATCATGCCGAACTCTCCGCGGTGCGCCGCCTCCACCGCGTGCCAGCCGAACCGGGTCGCCAGCACCCGGTCGTACGCGGTCGGCGTACCGCCACGCTGCACGTGGCCGAGGATCACCGGCCGGGCCTCCTTGCCGAGGCGCTCCTCCAGCTCGACGGAGAGCTGCCGCGCGACACCGGCGAAGCGCTCGTGGCCGTAGACGTCCTTGCCGCCCTCGTCGAAGTCCATGGACCCCTCGCGCGGCTTGGCACCCTCGGCTACCACGACGATCGCGAACCGCTTGCCCGCCTCGAAGCGCTCTCCGACCCGCCTGGTCAACTCGTCGATGTCGAAGGGGCGCTCGGGAACGACGATGGCGTGCGCACCGGCCGCCATGCCGGAGTGGAGGGCGATCCAGCCGGTGTGCCGGCCCATGACCTCGACGATCAGCACCCGCTGGTGCGACTCGGCGGTGGTCTTCAGCCGGTCGAGCGCCTCCGTCGCGACTCCGACGGCGGTGTCGAAACCGAAGGTCACATCGGTCGACGCGATGTCGTTGTCGATGGTCTTCGGCACGCCGACGATCGGCAGACCCGCCTCGGAGAGGAGGTGGGCGGCCTTCAGCGTGCCCTCGCCGCCGATCGGGATGATCACGTCCAGACCCAGCTCGGCGACGTGCCCCTTGGCGCGCTCGACGCCGTCACGCAGATGCGCGGGCTGCACCCGGGAGGAGCCGAGGATCGTGCCGCCGCGGGCGAGGATGCCGCCCACCGCGTCCAGGTCGAGCTTGCGGTAGTCGCACTCCAGCAGGCCCTTCCAGCCGTCGTGGAACCCGATGACCTCGTCGCCGTGGTCGACGACGGCCCGGTGCACGACGGAGCGGATGACCGCGTTCAGACCGGGGCAGTCGCCGCCGGAAGTGAGGACACCAATGCGCATGAGCCCGAATACCTTTGCAACGTGGGCCGACTCCCGGACCACGTCGTCCGGCTCGATCCCCACCACCCTACCGGCGCCGGGCGGCGGGAACCGAACCGGATGTCCGCACAGTGGACACCGTGGATTCGTACGACCCCGGGACCGGGTGTACGGCCCGTCAGGCGGGCTGCGTCGCGGCCGCGATGCGCTCGGCGCGCAGCGCCTCGTACCACCGGTCGTCGGTCGGCGGCAGCGCGTTCACGTCGAGGGCCAGCTTCAGCAGCAGATCCGCGATCTGCGGATTGCGGGCCATCACCGGACCGTGCATGTAGGTGCCGAAGACGGTGTCGTTGTATGCGCCCTCGGTGCCGTCACCCGTGCCGTTGCCCTTGCCGAGCACGGTGCGGGCGAACGGGCGGGCTGCCGGGCCGAGATGGGTGATGCCCTGGTGGTTCTCGAAGCCGGTCAGCTGCGGCAGACCGAGCCGCGGGTCGATGTCGGCCAGTACGTCGCCGACGCACCGCTCGCCCTCGCCGCGGGTGGAGACGACGTCGAGCAGGCCGAGGCCCGGCTCGCGGTCACCCAGGTCGTTGATGAACTCATGGCCGAGGATCTGGTACCCGGCGCACACCGAGAAGATGATCGCGCCGTTCGACGCGGCCCGGCTGAGGCCGCCGTCACGGCGCAGCCGCTCGGCCGCGAGCCGCTGCGGACGGTCCTCACCGCCGCCGATGAGATAGATGTCGCCGGAGGTCGGCACCGGCTGGTCGCTGCGGACGTCGACGCGGGTCACGCCGAGTCCGCGCTGGCGCGCCCGGCGCTCCACGACCAGCGCGTTGCCCTGGTCTCCGTACGTGCTGAGCAGGTCCGGGTAGACCCAGACCAGGCGCAGACTGCTGTCGCTCATGCTCGATTCCTCTGCGATCAGTTGCCGACGCGGCGGCGTACGTCCTGGAAGGCGGTGTAGTTGGCGATGAGCTCGATCCGTCCGGGCGGGGCGAGCTGCACGGCCTCGTCGACCGACTCGCAGACCCGGAAGTCCAGGCCCGCGACCTCGAGCCGCACGGCCAGGTCGAGCCTGCGGTCGCCGATCACGAAGATCGGGTGGCCGGCCAGCCGCGTGTAGTCGACGTCCCACAGCCAGGACGTGTCGGTGCCGTCCGCGCCACGGGCGTTGACGGAGAGGATCACCGGCGTCGGCGGCGGGTCGATCAGCGAGAACGTCTCCAGCCAGCCGGCAGGGTTCTTCGCCAGCAGCAGCCGCAGGTCGCGGCCGAGGAAGGACACCACGTCGTAGCGTCCGGCGACCGCCTGCACCTGGTACATGCGTTCCAGGGCGACCTGCGGCGGTACGCCGAAGACCGCGGCGACCGCGGCGGAGGTCGCGGCGTTCGCCTTGTTGGCGCGGCCGGGCAGCTGGAGGTGGATCGGCCACGCCGAACCGTGCGGGTCGAGGACGTGGTCCCCGTGGAGCGCCCAGCTCACGGCGGGCCGGCGGAAGCCGCACTCACCGCAGAACCAGTCGTCGCCGGGGCGCTGCATCACACCGCCGCAGGCGGGGCAGGACCAGGCGTCGTCCTTCCACTCCTGACCGGCGGCCACCCACACCACATTGGGGGATGAGGACGCGGCCCAGACGATCAGCGGGTCGTCGGCGTTGGCGATGACGACGGCCTTCGTACCGGACAGGCCCTCGCGCCACTTCTCGGCGAGCATCCGGGTCTCGGCGGCGCGGTCCAGCTGGTCGCGGGAGAGGTTGAGCAGCGCGATGGCCTTGGGCGTGGTGTCGCGGGCGACACCGGCCAGATACTTCTCATCGACCTCTATCACGCCGAACTTGGCGTCGGAACCACCGGCCAGGGCCGAGGTGATGCCCGCCGGCATGTTCGCGCCCAGCGCGTTCGAGACGACCGGGCCGCTGGCGCGCAGTGCCTCGGCGATGAGCCGCGTGGTGGTGGTCTTGCCGTTCGTCGCCGACACCAGAATGACGTCGAGATGCTGAGCCAGCCGACTCAGCAGATCCGGGTCGAGTTTGAGCGCCACCCGGCCGCCGATCACCGATCCGCTGCCGCGTCCGGCGGCGCGCGACACCGCCGCTGCGGCCTTGCCTGCCGTCACGGCCAGCTTGGCCCGCGGCGACAGCGGCTCTGGATTGCCAGGGTGTCCTGCCATCGTCCTTGATCCTCCTTGCGTCGGTCGGGGCTCAGCCTATCGAGATCCGGCCAGCGGCCCGAACCGCGGCTCCAGGAGGAAACCTGGAGGTCATCGCGGCGGCTGTCGGAACGTACCCTTACCGCCATGCGAAACCGTCCGATCCCCGGCAGTTCCGGACTCGTACGAGCCATGAGGCTGCTCGGAGATCCGGTGCTGCACGCGCCCTGCGAGCCCGTCACGGACTTCGGTCCGTCCCTCGCGAAGCTCATCGAGGACATGTACGCGACCATGTACGCGGCCCAGGGCGTCGGCCTCGCGGCGAACCAGGTCGGGGTACCGCTGCGGGTCTTCGTGTACGACTGCCCCGACGACGAGGACGTCCGTCACCTCGGGCACGTGGTCAACCCGCGGCTCGTCGGCGTGGACGGGATCACGGTGCGCGGTCCGGAGGGCTGTCTGTCGCTGCCCGGCATCGAGGCGGGTACGCCGCGCTGCGACCACGCGGTGGTCGAAGGCGTGACGATGACCGGTGAGCCGGTGCGCGTGGACGGGACGGGCTTCTTCGCCCGGTGCCTCCAGCACGAGTGCGACCACCTGGAGGGCGGGGTGTACCTGGACCGGGTCACGGGCTGGCGCCGGGCCCGGGCCCTGCGGGCGGTGCGCCGTGCGCCGTGGTCGCGCCGGTCCGCGTAACCAGGTGTGAGCCCCGGGACCCCGTGCGGCCCTGAGCCGTCTCTCGATCTCCCCCGGAGCTTCGCCCGGGGCCCCGGACGGGCCTCTTTCCGAGCCCGTCCGGCGGTTGAGGACGGGCGCGCCGGTTCACGGAACGGTGCCGGGCGCCCAAGTGAGCGGGTCCGGGGCGGAGCCCCGGCGTCAGAACCCCGGGCCGCCCTCGAGGTCGGCCGCCGCGGCCAGGCGGCCCCACAGCAGATCCGCGAGGCTGCTCACCAACTGCTGCCGCGAGCACGGGCGTTCGCCCAGCCACCAGTCACCCGCCCCGTGCATCATGCCGACGATGCCGTGGCCCCAGATCCGGGCCAGATCGTCGCCGCCGGGCCCGAGCTCGACCCGCTCGGCGATGACCTTCGCGAGCTCTTCGCCGAGCCTGCGCAGCAGCGGCGCGGAGTGCAGGCCGACGTCGAAGCCCTGCTCGGACTGGTGGGAGTCCTCGGCGGGGTGCATCAGGAAACGGTAGACCTGCGGGCGGGCCTCGATCGCGGCGAGATACGTGTCGAGGGTGTGCTCGACCCGCTCCCGCCGGTCGGAGCTCGCGTCGATCGCCGTGCGCAGTGCGGCCAGCAGGCCGTCGGTGTGGCGCTTGGCGAGTGCCCGGTAGAGCCCGCTCTTGTCGCCGAAGTGCCGGTAGAGGATCGGCTTGGTGATCCCGGCCTCGGCGGCGATGGCGTTCATGGAGGCTTTCGGTCCGTCCCGGAGCACCACGCGGTCCGCGGCTTCGAGCAGCTCCCGCCGCCGCTGGTCGGCCGACCGCTGCTGGTCGGTCTGCTGAGTCGTGGTCTCCATAGCGTTCTCCCCGCCCGTGCGAAATCCGTGAGGCATGCGAAACGTAACACTCCGCAGGGACCCGCCGCCGATCGCGAGGGTGCCGGTTGACAGCCTCTACCCGCTGGTAACAGACTGCGGTTACCGCTAGTAACGTGCGGGTGGGTGCACATCAGGAGGGGACATGACCGAGTTCGCGCTCGATCTCAACGACGACCAGAAGCAGGTCCGTGACTGGCTCCACGGCTTCGCCAGGGACGTGATCCGCCCGGCCGCCGCCGAATGGGACGAGCGTGAGGAGACACCCTGGCCGGTCATCCAGGAAGCCGCCAAGGTGGGCATCTACTCCCTCGACTTCTACGCCCAGCAGTTCTTCGACCCCACCGGCCTCGGCATCCCGATGGCCATGGAGGAGCTCTTCTGGGGTGACGCGGGCATCGCCCTCTCGATCGTCGGCACCGGCCTCGCCGCCGTCGGTGTCCTCGCCAACGGCACCGAGGAGCAGATCGGCACCTGGATCCCGCAGATGTACGGCGACGTCGACGACGTCAAGGTGGCCGCCTTCTGCTCCTCCGAGCCCGACGCCGGCTCCGACGTCGGTGCGATGCGCACCCGCGCCGTCTACGACGAGGCCAAGGACGAGTGGGTCCTCAACGGTACGAAGACGTGGGCGACGAACGGCGGTATCGCCAACGTCCACGTCGTCGTCGCCGTGGTCGACCCGGAGCTGGGCACGAAGGGCCACGCATCCTTCATCGTGCCGCCGAACACCCTCGGCCTCTCCCAGGGGCAGAAGTTCAAGAAGCACGGCATCCGCGCCTCGCACACCGCCGAGGTGGTCCTGGAGAACGTCCGCGTCCCCGGCTCCTGCCTGCTCGGCGGCAAGGAGAAGCTCGACGAGCGCCTCGCCCGCGCCCGCGAGCGAGCGAGGGCCGGCGGCGGCGTGGGGGTCCCCCCGGCCGAAGGCTGGGGGAGGGTCAAGAACGCCGCGATGGCCACCTTCGAGGCCTCCCGCCCGGCCGTCGGCGCCATGGCGGTCGGCACCGCCCGCGCCGCGTACGACTACGCGCTCGAGTACGCCCGGAGCCGCGAGCAGTTCGGCCGCCCGATCATCGACAACCAGGGCGTCGCCTTCCAGCTCGCCGACATGCGCACCCAGATCGACGCGGCCCGGCTGCTGGTGTGGCGCGCCTCCTGGATGGCGGTGGCCGGCAAGCCCTTCACCTCGGCCGAGGGCTCGATGTCCAAGCTCTTCGCCAGTGAGGTGGCCAAGAAGGTCACCGCGCAGGCGGTCCAGATCCTCGGCGGCAACGGCTTCACCCGCGAGTATCCCGTGGAGCGCATGCACCGCGACGCCGCGATCTACACGATCTTCGAGGGCACGAGCGAGATCCAGCGCCTGGTGATCGCCCGCACGCTGTCGGGCATGCCGATCCGCTGACCTAGTACCCCTCCCGGCAAGCTTTGCCCTGTCGCGTCGGCCTGTCGTTCGGACAGGACCTACGACGCACCTGAGGGCGTCGCCCGCGACCGGGCGGCGCCCTCCGGCGTCCGTGCGACGGATCAGGCCGGCAGCTGGGCCTCGATGGCCGTGACGATCTCCGCGGCCTCCGGCTCGACGCGCGGCCGGAACCGGGCCACCACCTCACCGTCCGGCGAGATCAGGAACTTCTCGAAGTTCCACTGGATGTCTCCGGCCTCCCCTTCCGCATCGGCAAACCGGGTCAACTCGGTATAGAGCGGATGCCGGTGGTCGCCGTTCACGTCCGCCTTCTCCAGCAGTGGGAAGGTCACCCCGTAGGTCGCCGAGCAGAACGAGGCGATCTCGTCGGCGCTGCCCGGCTCCTGTCCGGCGAACTGGTTGCAGGGCACGCCGAGCACGGTGAAGCCCCGGTCGCCGTAGCTCTTCTGCAGTCGCTCCAGACCCTCGTACTGCGGCGTCAGGCCGCAGCGGGAAGCCACGTTCACCACGAGCACGGCCTTGCCGCGATGGTCGGCGAGTGACGCCTCGGCGCCGCTCAGGGTGCGCAATGGGATGCCATACAGGGACATCTTGGACTCCTTCATACCTCGTGTTTATGTGCTTCTTATTCTTCGTGTAGCGTGCGCGCGTTCGATCAGCATGCGACCCCGAGAGAAGACCGCCGATGAGCGCTCCGACGCCCCCCGCCGCCCCGCAGGACCCGCAGTTCCCGCAGGGTCAGCCCGTGCCTGTCCCCGCGCCCGAGCCTGCCAAGAAGAGCAAGCTCAAGAAGTTTCTCAGCGTCGTTGTCCTCATCGTCGTCGCGGTGGTGGTGAAGCTTGGCATCGGCTACGTCTTCAACTCCCCGGTGCGCGCCGAGGTCGGCGACTGCGTCCAGGTCACCGGCGCCGAGAACAACCCTGACGTCGAGACCAAGAAGTGCGACGACAAGGACGCCAACTACAAGGTCGTCAAGGTCATCGAGAACACCTTCGACGTCAACTCCTGCACCGTCGGCGAGGCCGCGCTCGCGCAGGAGTGGGACGCCGAGAAGTTCGTCCTCTGCCTGGACCCCGTGAAGAAGTAACGCGCGCCGGGCGACGGTCAGTCGCCCAGCCTGCGGAACAGCCCCTCCTGCACGACCGAGACGAGCAACCGGCCCTGCCGGTCGTAGATCCGGCCGCGCGCCAGTCCCCGGCCGCCTGTGGCGACCGGGGACTCCTGGTCGTACAGAAACCATTCGTCCGCCCTGAACGGCCGGTGGAACCACATCGCGTGGTCCAGGGACGCCATGTCGAAGCCGCGCGGCCCCCACAGCGGCTCCACCGGGATGCGGACCGCGTCCAGCAGTGTCATGTCGGACGCGTACGTCAGCGCGCACGTGTGCACCAGTGGATCGTCGCCGAGCGGGCCGACCGCGCGCATCCACACCGCGCTGCGCGGGTCCGCGTCCGTGATCTCCTCCTTGGTCCAGCGGAGCCGGTCCACGTAGCGGATGTCGAAGGGCTGGCGGCGGGCCATCCGCTCCAGTGCCTCCGGCAGCGCACCCAGATGCTCACGGACCTCGTCGCTGACGCTCGGCAGCGTCTCCGGGTCCGGGAAGTCAAGCCGCGGCGGCAGCTGGTGCTCGAAGCCGGCCTCCTCCGGCTGGTGGAAGGACGCCGTCAGGTTGAAGATCGTGCGGCCCTGCTGCACTGCGGTGACCCGGCGGGTGGTGAACGATCGGCCGTCCCTGACCCGTTCCACCTGGTAGACGATCGGCACACCGGGAATGCCCGGACGCAGGAAGTAGGCGTGCAGCGAGTGGACCGGGCGTTGGCCGTCGGTGGTCCTGCCCGCCGCGACGAGGGCCTGTCCGGCGACCTGCCCGCCGAAGACGCGCTGCAAGGACTCGTTGGGGCTGAGTCCGCGGAAGATGTTCACCTCGATCTGCTCCAGATCGAGCAGATCGACCAGACGCTCGGCGGGGTTGGTCATGTCAGGGTCCTCGTCACGTGAGCGGAACTCCAGGTAGTGAGAACGGCCAACTTATAGCTGGCCGACGGACGTGACCCGGACCACGGCCCGGCCCTCTTCGTCGGAAGCCGCCAGATCGACCTCCGCGCTGATGCCCCAGTCGTGATCGCCGTTGGGGTCGGCGAACGTCTGCCGGACCCGCCACAGGCCGTGCGCGGGGTCCTCCTCGATGGACAGCAGCTTCGGCCCGCGGGCGTCCGGCCCGGTGCCCAGGTCGTCGTACTCGTCCCAGTACGCGTCCATCGCCTCGCCCCAGGCGTCTTCGTCCCAGCCGGACTCGGCGTCCAGCTCGCCCAGCTCGGCGACCTGGTCGAGCGCCGCCAGCTCCACCCGCCGGAACATCGCGTTCCGCACCAGCACCCGGAAAGCCCGGGGGTTCGCGGTGACCGGCTTGACCTGGTCGGCCTTCTCCTGGGCCTCCTCGGCCGTCTCCACCTCGGGGTTCGCCAGCTGCTCCCACTCGTCCAGCAGGCTGGAGTCCACCTGTCGGACCATCTCGCCGAGCCAGGCGATCAGATCCTCCAGGTCCTCGGTCTTCAGATCGTCCGGGATGGTGTGGTCGAGGGCCTTGTACGCGCTCGCGAGATAGCGCAGCACGATGCCCTCGGTGCGCGCCAGCTCGTAGTAGGACGTGAACTCCGTGAAGGACAGCGCCCGTTCGTACATGTCACGGATGACGGACTTCGGCGAGACGGGGTGATCGCCGACCCACGGGTGCGACTTCCGGTAGACGTTGTACGCCTGCCACAGCAGCTCTTCGAGCGGCTTCGGGTAGGAGATGTCCTGGAGCCGCTCCATCCGCTCCTCGTACTCGACGCCGTCCGCCTTCATCGCGCCGACCGCTTCGCCGCGCGCCTTGTTCTGCTGGGCGGCGAGGATCTGGCGCGGATCGTCCAGGGTCGACTCGACGACGGAGACCATGTCGAGGGCGTACGACGGCGATTCGGGGTCCAGCAGATCGAAGGCCGCGAGCGCGAAGGTGGACAGCGCCTGGTTCAGTGCGAAGTCCTGCTGGAAGTCGACGGTGAGCCGGACGATCCGGCCCTGGGCGTCCGGAGTGTCGAGGCGCTCCACGATGCCGCCGTCGAGCAGCGAGCGGTAGATCGCGATCGCCCGGCGGATGTGCCTGAGCTGCTGCTTGCGCGGCTCGTGGTTGTCCTCCAGCAGCTTGCGCATGGCGTCGAAGGCATTGCCCGGGCGGGCGATCACCGAGAGCAGCATGGCGTGGGAGACCTTGAAGCGGGAGGTCAGCGGCTCGGGGTCGGAGGCGATGAGCTTCTCGAAGGAGTTCTGGGACCACGCGACGAAGCCCTCGGGTGCCTTCTTGCGGACCACCTTTCGCTTCTTCTTCGGGTCGTCGCCCGCCTTGGCGAGCGCCTTCTCGTTCTCGATGACGTGCTCGGGCGCCTGGGCGACGACGAATCCGGCGGTGTCGAAGCCGGCCCGGCCGGCGCGGCCCGCGATCTGGTGGAACTCGCGGGAGCGGAGCGTACGGACACGGTTGCCGTCGTACTTGGTGAGCGCGGTGAACAGCACCGTACGGATGGGGACGTTGACGCCGACGCCGAGCGTGTCCGTACCGCAGATGACCTTCAGCAGACCGGCCTGGGCGAGCTTCTCGACGAGGCGCCGGTACTTGGGCAGCATGCCGGCGTGGTGGACGCCGATGCCGTGGCGTACGTAGCGGGACAGATTGCGCCCGAACTTGGTGGTGAACCGGAAGTTGCCGATCAGTTCGGCGATCTGGTCCTTCTCCTCGCGCGTGCACATGTTGATGCTCATCAGCGACTGCGCCCGCTCGACCGCCTGGGCCTGCGTGAAGTGCACGATGTAGACGGGCGCCTGCCTGGTCTCCAGGAGCTCGGTCAGCGTCTCGGTGATCGGGGTCGTCCGGTACTCGTACGAGAGCGGCACCGGACGGGTCGCCGAGCGCACCACGGCGGTGTCCCGGCCCGTGCGCCGGGTCAGGTCCTTCTCGAACATCGAGACGTCGCCGAGCGTCGCCGACATCAGCACGAACTGCGCCTGGGGAAGTTCGAGGAGCGGGATCTGCCAGGCCCAGCCGCGGTCGCCCTCGGCGTAGAAGTGGAACTCGTCCATCACGACCTGGCCGATGTCCGCGTCCTTGCCGTCACGCAGCGCGATCGACGCCAGCACCTCGGCGGTGCAGCAGATGACCGGCGCGTCCGCGTTCACCGACGCGTCGCCGGTGAGCATGCCGACGTTCTCGGTGCCGAAGAGCTTGCAGAGGTCGAAGAACTTCTCCGAGACCAGCGCCTTGATCGGCGCGGTGTAGAAGGTGACCTCGTCCCGGGCCAGCGCCGCGAAGTGCGCACCCGCCGCGACCAGGCTCTTTCCCGAGCCCGTGGGGGTGGAGAGGATCACATTGGCCCCGGAGACCACCTCAATCAGCGCCTCCTCCTGGGCCGGGTAGAGCGAGATGCCCCGGTCCTCGGCCCATGACGAGAAGGCTTCGAAGAGGGCATCGGGGTCGGCATCCGGCGGCAGCTGATCGATAAGGGTCACGCCCCCATCTTGCCTGGCTTCGGTCCCGATGCGGGAACCGGCCGCCGGGACGAAGATCGTGACCGGTACCCTGTCCCGTCAACTGAGCACAACGACAACACAAATGGGGCGGGAACAGCATGATGGGACCGGCACACTCCCTGTCCGGGGCGGCAGCCTGGCTGGGGGTGGGAGCGGCGGCGGCCGCGGCGGACCATCCGATGCCGTGGCCCGTTCTCGTCGTCGGCGCGCTGATCTGCGCGGGTGCGGCGCTCGCGCCCGACCTCGACCACAAGGCGGCGACGATCTCGCGGGCCTTCGGGCCGGTCTCACGCGGCCTGTGCGAGGTGGTCGACAAGCTCTCGTACGCGGTCTACAAAGCGACGAAGAAACCGGGCGACAAGCGCAGGACGGGCGGTCACCGCACGCTCACGCACACCTGGCTGTGGGCCGTACTCATAGGTGCGGGCACGTCGGTACTGGCGATGACCGGGGGGCGCTGGGCCGTCCTCGCGATCCTCTTCGTTCATCTGGTGCTGGCCGTGGAAGGGCTGCTGTGGCGGGCGGCCAGGGTCTCCAGCGATGTGCTGGTGTGGCTGCTCGGCGCGACCAGCGCGTGGATCCTGGCCGGCGTTCTGGACAAACCGGGCAGCGGTGCGGACTGGCTCTTCACCGGCCCCGGCCAGGAGTACCTCTGGCTCGGCCTGCCGGTCGTCCTCGGAGCCCTGGTCCATGACATCGGGGACGCGCTGACCGTGTCGGGCTGCCCGATCCTCTGGCCGATCCCGGTCGGCAACAAGCGGTGGTACCCGGTGGGCCCGCCGAAGGGCATGCGCTTCCGGGCCGGGAGCTGGGTGGAGCTGAAGGTGCTGATGCCGGTGTTCATGCTGCTGGGAGGCGTCGGAGGCGCGGCGGCGCTGAACGTGATCTGAGACCGGCCGGTCGCCCGGTGCATCGGGCCGGTCGCCCGGTGCTTCCGGCCGCCGTCCGGTGTCAGCTCTCGGGTGTCGGGTGTCGGGTGTCGGGTGTCGGGTGTCCGGCGTTCGGCGCAGCGCCGGATGCCCGCTCCGGCGCCGCCGGGTAGCGTCCCGGCCGTGAGCGCAGCGGGACGTGAGCGGGGAGCCGAGGACGCCGGTACGGTCATCGGGCGGGAGCGGCTGCTCGCCTTCGGGGACGCGGTCTTCGCCATCGCGATCACCCTGCTCGCCCTCGACATCAATGTGCCCGATGGTCTGGCCGCCGCGGATCTCGGCGGCGCGCTCCACAAGACCCTCGCCGACGTGGGCGCGTTCCTGCTGAGCTTCGTCGTCATCGGGGTGCTGTGGCTGGGCCAGCACGCCCTGTTCTTCCGGGTCGTCCGGCTCGACTCCTGGCTGGTCTATCTGTATCTGGCGTTGCTGGCCGTGATCGCGGGGCTGCCGTTCCCGACCCGGCTGATCAGTGAGTACGCCGACACCGCTCTGGGGACGGGGGTCTACGCGGGAACGATCGCCCTCGCCTCGGCCCTGATCACCGCCATGGCGCTGCGGCTCCTCTTCCGGCCGGACCTGGTCGAACCGGGTGTTCCGCGTGAGAGCCTGCGTATGGGCGTCCTGGAGGGCCTGGTGATGGTGGCCGTCTTCGCCGCCTCGGTCCCCCTCACCCTCGTCTCACCGCAAGTCGCCCAGCTCTGCTGGCTGGCCGCCATTCCCCTCCGCGCCTGGATCTCCCGCCGGCCCGGCACCGACCCGCCATCGGCCTGACGCCTGTTCCCCACCCCGTCCCACCCCGTCCCGCGCCGCATCCCGTCGGCGGAGAAACCAGTGCCCCTCCCGGCAAGCTTTGCCGGTCGCGGCACTAGGTCCTGTCCGGGCGATCTTCGAGGACCAGGCCGCGGCGTCAGATGCATGGGGTCTCCCCAGGCCCGGAGGGCCGAGGGGACGCATCGCAAGGCGGTGGGGGGCACCTCCCAGCGGTAGCTGGGGGAGATCGCCCTCGTACTGGATGTACTTGGGCGACTCCGACAACGCAGCGAGGTGCCGCAGCTGGGGGTACTCCCCCTGGCTCCGCCGGGGGCACCCCCACCCAGGCGAAGCTCTGGGGGAGCGTCGCGGCCCCGACAAGATCGCCCGGACAGGGCCTAGCCGTGCCAGGAGCGCCAGAGCGCCGCGTACGCCCCGTCCGCCGCCACCAGCTCGCCGTGGCTGCCCAGTTCGCTGATCCGTCCGTTCTCGACGACCGCGATCACGTCCGCGTCGTGCGCCGTGTGCAGCCGGTGGGCGATCGCGACGACCGTACGGCCGTCGAGGACGCGAGCCAGCGAGCGTTCCAGGTGGCGGGCCGCGCGCGGATCGAGCAGCGAGGTCGCCTCGTCCAGGACCAGGGTGTGCGGGTCCGCCAGCACCAGGCGGGCCAGGGCGATCTGCTGGGCCTGGGCCGGGGTCAGGCCGAGCCCGCCCGAGCCGACCTCGGTGTCCAGACCGTCGTCCAGGGCCCGCGCCCAGCTGTCGGCGTCCACCGCACCCAGTGCCGCCCACAGCTCCGCGTCCTCCGCCCCCGCCCGGGCGAGGAGCAGATTGTCGCGCAGGGAGCCCACGAAGACATGGTGCTCCTGGTTGACCAGCGCCACATGCTCCCGCACCCGCTCCGCCGGCATCCGGGACAGCTCGGCGGCACCGAGCGTGATCCGGCCGGTGCGCGGGGCGTAGATTCCCGCGAGCAGCCGGCCCAGCGTCGACTTGCCCGCGCCGGACGGGCCGACCAGCGCCAGCCTGGTGCCGGGCGGCACGTCCATGGAGACGCGGTGCAGCACGTCGACACCCTCGCGGTACCCGAAGTGCACCTCGTCCGCGCGGACCGCGCGACCCTCCGGCCGCACCTTCCCGTCACCCGCGTCCGGCTCGATCTCCCGGACGCCCACCAGCCGGGCCAGCGACACCTGCGCCACCTGGAGCTCGTCGTACCAGCGCAGAATCAGGTTCACCGGGTCGACCATCATCTGCGCGATCAGCGCGCCCGTGGTGAGCTGCCCGATGCTGATCCAGCCCTGCAGCACGAAGACCCCGCCGATCATCAGCACCGAACCGAGCACGGTCGCGTGGGTGACGTTGATGACGGGGAAGAGCACGGACCGCAGCCACAGGGTGTAACGCTCCCAGGCGGTCCACTCCTTGATGCGCCGGTCCGACAGCGCCACCCGCGCCGCCCCGAGCCGGTGCGCCTCCACGGTCCGCCCCGCGTCGACGGTCTCGGCGAGCACCGCGGCCACGGCCGCGTACCCTGCGGCCTCCGAACGGTACGCCGACGGCGCCCGCTTGAAGTACCAGCGGCAGCCGATCACCAGCACCGGCACCGCCACCAGCACGGCCGGCGCCAGCGGCGGCGCGGTCACGGTGAGGCCGCCGAGCAGCAGCACGATCCAGAACACCCCGATCGTCAGCTGCGGCACCGCCTCGCGCATCGCGTTCGCCAGCCGGTCGATGTCCGTGGTGATCCGGGACAGCAGATCGCCCGTACCGGCCCGTTCCAGCACGCCGGGCGGCAGCCCCACCGACCGTACGAGGAAGTCCTCGCGCAGATCCGCCAGCATCCGCTCGCCGAGCATCGCCCCGCGGAGCCGCACCAGCCGTACGAACACGGCCTGGACGACGAGCGCCACCGCGAACAGGGCGGCGGTGCGCTCCAGATGGAGCTCGCGCGCGCCGTCCGCCGCCCGCTCCACCAGCGAGCCGAGCAGCCACGGCCCGGCCATCGAGGCCACGACGGCCACCGTGTTGACGACGATGAGCAGCACGAACGCGCGGCGGTGCCGCCGCAGCAGCTCGCGCACGTAGGACCGTACGGTCTCCGGCGTGCCCACTGGCAGGGTGGTCGCCGTCCGGGGGGCCGCCGGGTCGTATTCCGGCGGCACCACGCCGATCATGCCGTCTCCTCGATGTCGATGGACTCGATGGTTTCGATGGATTCGATGGTTTCGAGCTCGGCTTCGCCGAGCCCCTGGCTCAGGGCGAGCTGCTCCGCCTCCGTCTCGCGGGTCACCACCGCCCGGTAGCGCGGCTCCTCGTGCAGCAGCTCGCGGTGCACCCCGACCGCCGCGACCGTGCCCTCGTGGACCAGGACGACCCGGTCCGCGCGGTCGAGCAGCAAGGGCGAGGACGTGAACACGACGGTCGTCCGTCCTGTGCGCAACGCCCGCACACCGTCGGCGATCCGTGCCTCCGTGTGCGAGTCGACGGCCGACGTCGGCTCGTCGAGCACCAGCACTTCCGGGTCCGCGACCAGCGACCGGGCCAGGGCCAGCCGCTGCCGCTGCCCACCGGAGAGCGAGCGGCCGCGCTCGGTGACGGTCGCGCCCATCGGGTCCCCGTCCAGGGAGGCCTGCGCCAGCGCGTCGAGCACATCGCCGCACTCGGCCGCGGCCAGCGCCGCCTCCGCCGGTACCGCACCTGAGGCGGGCACGTCGAGCAGCTCCCTGAGGCTCCCCGACAGCAGCACCGGGTCCTTGTCCTGGACCAGCACCGCGGCCCGCGCGGCGTCCAGCGGCAGCTCCTCCAGCGCCACCCCGCCGAGCAGCACGGACGGCAGCCCCTCCGGCTCCGCTGGGTGGCCGCCGAGCCGTTCGGCGAGCCGTCCCGCCGCGTCCGGGTCGCCGCACACGACGGCGGTCAGCGCCCCGGCCGGGGCCAGCAGCCCGGTGGCCGGGTCGTACAGCTCACCCGTGGGCACCGCGTCGGAAGTGCCCACGGTCCCGCCCGTCGCGCGCTCCAGCGACAGCACGCGCGCCGCGCGCCGCGCCGACGGACGGGAGAAGGAGTACGCCATCGCGATCTCCTCGAAATGCCGCAGGGGATAGGTCAGGAGCATCACCGCGCTGTACACGGTGACCAGTTCACCGACCTCGATCCGGCCGTCGCGGACGAGCCCGATGCCGTACCAGACCACGGCGATGAGCAGCAGACCCGGCAGCAGCACCTGTAGCGCCGTGATCAGCGACCACATCCGGGCGCTGCGGACGGCGGCCCTGCGCACCTCCTGCGAGGCGCGCCGGTAGCGGGTGAGGAACAGCTCCTCGCCGCCGATGCCGCGCAGCACCCGCAGGCCCGCGACGGTGTCGGAGGCCAGCTCGGTGGCCTTGCCCGCCTTCTCCCGCTGGGCGTCGGCGAGCCGGGTGGCCCGGGGCAGCAGCGGCAGGACCCCGAGCGCCAGGACCGGGACGCCGATCGCGACCAGCACGCCGAGCGCCGGCTGGTAGACCAGGAGTGCCACACAGACGACGACGATGGTGAGGGCCGCCGCGAGGAACCGCGAGACGGCTTCCACGAACCAGCCGATCTTCTCGACATCGCCGGTGGAGACCGCGACGACCTCACCGGCGGCGACCCGTCGGGTGAGCGCGGAGCCCAGCGCGGCGGTCCTGCGCGCCAGCAGCTGCTGCACCCGGGCCGCGGCGGTGATCCAGTTGGTGACCGCCGTGCGGTGGAGCATCGTGTCACCGCCCGCGATGCCGACCGCGGCGAGGGCGATCAAACCGCCCGCGAGGGCGAGTCCGGTGCCCGAGCGCTCGACGACCGCCTGGACGGCGAGTCCTACGCCGTACGGAAGGACCATGACGGAGACGAAGTGCAGCATGCCCCAGGCGAGTGACTTGAGCTGGCCGCCGAGCTGCTTGCGCCCGAGCCAGATCAGGAACCTGAGTCCGGACCGGGCGTCCGGTACTCCGGGATCGGGATACGGAAGATCGCGAATCTGCATGACATCCCAGATCGTTCGGAAGAGCACCTCAGACGTGCAAGGTTCGCTCTCCGCAGTCGATCGCGGCAAACGATTTTCGCGTCGCACGGCCCAGAACAGGCCATGATCCGCCGCCGCCCCTGGCGCCCGCGCAACCCTCACGCTTCACTCCCGACGCATGAGACGACGACAGATCATGTCCATGATCGCGGGGGTGGTGCTGGCGGCCGGATCGCTGCTCGGCGCCAACCCTGCCGCCGCGGACACCCCACCGGCCGAGTTCGGCAGCGACTGGCACGACCCGGTCACCGCTGCGCCACCCGTCACCCGGCCGTCCACCACGTCCTGCGAGATCACCCTCGCCGAGGCGCAGTTCCGCGACTTCACGCCGTACAAAGGTGGCTACACACCGCCCAAGGGCTGTGGCGGCACCTGGAGCAAGGTGGTGCTGCGGCTCGACGGCAGCGTCAAGGGCCGTCAGTACGACCGGCTCGGCCATCTCACGGTCGGCGGCGTCGAGGTCTTCCGTACCTCCACTCCGCAGCCCTCGCCCGACGGCATCACCTGGTCCGTCGAAAAGGACGTCACCCGCTACAGCGACACCCTGCGCCGGGCACAGCCGGTCGAGATGTTCATCGGCAACGTCGTCAACGACACCTACACCGGAGTCATCGACGTCAAGGTGACCCTCACCTTCTACACGGCGGAGGGCCGCACCCGGCCCGCGGCTGTCCCCGACCGGGTGCTCCCGCTCGACGGCACGAGCATCACCACGCCGCGCAACTCCGAGCGGATCGTTGCCGAGGTGTACGCCACCGGCTCGGGCGGCGGTTGCGAGGAGTACTGGTACATGACCGTTCCGGACCCGGCACCGTACTCCTGCGAGGCGGACGAGGGCCCGTACCGCGAGGTGCAGATCAGGGTCGACGGACAACTCGCCGGCGTCGCGGCGCCGTTCCCGGCCGTATGGACCGGAGGCTGGTCCAATCCCTTTCTCTGGTACGTGATTCCGGGGCCGCGCGCCTTCGACATCAAGCCCGTCCAGTACGACCTGACGCCGTTCGCCGCCCGGCTCAACGACGGCCGCACGCACCGTGTCGAGGTGTCCGTCGCCGGGGTGCCCGCCGGGCAGACCGGCTGGAGCACGCCCACCAATGTGCTGATCTGGCAGGACGAGGGCCGCAGTGTCGTCACCGGCGCCCTGACCCGTCACGAGGAGGGCGCACTCGCCAACTCCTCCGTGTACACACCCGGTTCGCCGAACCGGCTGGACACCGAGGCCGGCCACCGGCTGACCGTCGCCGGACATCTGGACACCTCGCACGGGCGGATCACCACCACCGTCACCCGGTCGCTCGCCCACAACTCCGTGCACCGCTGGGGCGAGGCCGAGAACCCGGACGCGCTCCGGGCCACCTGGACGGACCACGAGACCGTGACCTCGGGCAGGACCACGACCCGTACCGACCGGACGTACACGATGGACGGGGAGACGACCCTCGGCGCGGGCGACCGGCTGCGGACCGTGCTCACGCTCGGGGACCGGGGCGACACGGTGGTGCTGCGCGGCGGGACACGTATCGCGTGGTCGCGGCTCGACGACGCGTACGAGGGCGACGCGACGTACACGGCGAATGTTCCGCGCGATCAGCGGCATGCGGTCGGCACGACGGCGGAACGCTACCGGCTGTACGGCCCGGCCGCGCCGGGCGGTTGCTACGACCGCAGCCTGCGGACCGTCCAGGGGATGGTGACGCAGGACCGCCGGCGCTGCTGAGGGGCAGGCGTCGCCGGGCAGACGGGACTTTGAAGACAGGACCTAGGGCGCGTATCGAGTCGTGATCATCGGGTGGTCCTGGTGAGGTCTTTGATCCAGATCATCGAGGCGTGCAGGTGGAGACTGGCGAGGTAGCTGTCGGGAGTCTTGTCGTATCGGGTGTCTCACCGTCCCAGTTCCGGCCTCCTGGTACGTCACGCTCTGGGGCGGGTGAGGCACGTGGAGCCGACGTGCCGACCGGTGCACTGATGTCCGGGCGGGGACTCATGGGACATGGCCCGGCACCCGGCTCAGGTTCCGGGGAGGATACGGCGCGTTTCGTAGGCCCACATCGCGATCTCGACCCGGTTGCGGGCGCCGAGTTTGGCCATCAGGCTGGCCAGATGCGTCTTCACCGTGCTGAGGCTGATGTGCAGTGCATCGGCGATCTCGGTGTTGGTCAGCCCGCGAGCGACGGCGAGGAGCACCTGCTCCTCGCGGGCGGTGACGGGGGAGACCGGCTGGGCCGCGGGCCGGCCGGCGGGCAGGTCCGCGAACGCCTGGAGCAGACGGACGGTGACGCTGGGCGCGATGAGCGCCTCACCGTCGGACGCCGACCGTACGGCCTGCGCCAGAAGGTCCGGTCCCGTGTCCTTGAGGAGGAATCCGCGGGCGCCGGCACGCAGTGAGCCGTAGACGTACTCGTCGAGGTCGAACGTGGTGATGACGACCACGGCCAGCGGGTCGGCGACGCCCGGGCCGGCGACCAGCCGGGTGGCCTCGAGCCCGTCGAGTACGGGCATGCGGATGTCGAACAGGCAGACGTCGGGGCGTAGTTCGCGGGCCAGACGTACCGCTTCCCGCCCGTCGGCGGCCTCGCCGACCACCTCGATGCCGGGCTGGGCGTTCAGCATGATCCGCAACCCGGTGCGGATGATCGTCTGGTCGTCAGCGACGAGGACGCGAATGGACACCGCTCTCGCTCCTCGCTCTCGGCAGTTCGGCGTCGACATGCCAGCCCCGGTCGGTACCCGGGCCGGCTCGTAGTGTGCCGCCGAGCAGGGTCGCGCGCTCGCGCAGTCCGGTAAGTCCGTATCCGTCGCGACCCCGGCCGGTGCGCCGGCCGTTGTCGCGCACGCTCACCCGTACCGTGTGCCGTTCCGCGGCGACCCGAACGACGAGCTCGGTCGCGTCGACCGCATGGCGCAGCGCGTTGGTCACCGACTCCTGCACGATCCGGTAGACGGCCGCGTCCACGGCCGGGGGCAGCGCGTCCAGTTCGCCGTCGAGCCCCAGGTCGACCCTGAGGCGACCACCCGGGGTGCGCACCAGGCGCTCCAGATCCGCGACTCCGGCAGGGGGCGCCAGCTCGGCGCCGACCCCGCGGTCGCGCAGCGCGGCGACCATGGCGCGCATTTCCTCCAGCGTGCGCGCTCCTTCCTCCTCGACCCCCGCCAGCGCCTCGACGGCGGCGGACGGGTCGGTGCCCGCGAGCACCCGGCCCGCCTGGGCGATGATCACCATGGCCGACACGTGGTGGGCCACCGTGTCGTGCAGTTCCCGGGCGAGCTGCTCGCGCTCGCGGGAGCGCACCTGCTCCAACTGCCGCTCGCGAGCGGTCACCCGGAACCGCACGGCAGCCCCGACCACGCCGGGCAGCAGCAGGAAGACGAGGCCCACGACCTTTTCGACGACCGGGGTCTCGTCCGTGACGACACACAGCGCGCCGACCGCGAGGATCACCGCGCCGCCCAGCACGATCTCGCGTCCCGATCCCCACCGGGGCAGCGCGTACACCAGCACGAGCACGACCGCGCCGGTGTACAGGCCGACGGGCTCGCGCGGTGCGGCGACGAGCGAGGCCACCGGAAGCAGGGTCACCGAGCCGAACGCCAGCGTCACCATCGCCAGCGGGCGGGTCCGGCGCCACAGGGGCAGCAGGCACAGCCATACGGCGAACACCACCGCCACCGGCCGCCACACGACGTTCTCGCGCAGGGTGGCCTCCAGCGCCACACCGGCGAGGCCCGCGGCGAGCAGCGCCCAGTCCCGCCACACCCGGGCGGGCGCGTCGGGCGGCCGGGGTTCGGTCCACAGGGTTCGCAGGTCGTCTCGGAGCACGGTTCTCAGCCTAGGGACCGCGGCGTGCCGCGCATCGGCCGAAAGGACGGGTCGTCACTCCGCCCCGGGGCCGACGGATCCGCGGCCCGCGGGCCGATGCCGCGGAGCGCCGTGGCGACGAGCCTCGGCATCGGCGGCCGTACAAGGACGGCCGACGAGGTGGTTGGAGGACCCGATGCTCTCGAAAGCCCTGTTGCGCCTGGGCGCAAGCGCCGCCCGCCATCCCTGGCGGGTGATCGCGGCATGGCTGATCGCCGCCACGCTCGCCGTCCTCGCCGCCGTCGCCTTCGGCGGGCGGACCGCGGACTCGATGACCGCTCCGGGACTGGACTCCCGACGGGCCGCGGAACTGATCGAGCGGGCCGGCACCGGCCAGGAGGGGATGACCGCCCAAGTGGTCGTCACCCCCCTCGACGGCGGCGCGACGTTCTTCGACCACGGCAGCGCGCGCACCGCTCTCACGCGGCTGCAGACCGAGGTGAAGCGGCTGCCGCACGTGCTCGGCACGAGCGACCCGGCGGGGGCGCTCGACGCGGGCGGGGACACCGCCGTGCGCGGCGGCCTCGTTTCGGCCGACGGGCGGATCGCGGTCGTCCGGGTGCAGTACCCCGACCAGAGCCGGCTGTCGGCCGAAGACCTCGACGCCCTCGTCGATCTCGGCGACCGGCTGCGCGCCGAGCTGCCGCTGCGCATCGAGATGGGCGGGAACCTCTTCTACGTCTTCTCCGACCCCGACGGCGGCGCAAGCGAGCTGATCGGCCTCCTCGCCGCGGCCGCGATCCTGTTCCTGGCGTTCGGTTCGCTCGTCGCCGCCGCGCTGCCGATCGGCATGGCGGTCTTCGGGCTGACCATCGGAGTTGCCACGATGACGGTACTGGCGGGGGTGACGGACGTCCCGACCTTCGCCCCCGTCCTGGGCAGCATGGTCGGGCTCGGAGTGGGCATCGACTACGCGCTGTTCGTGCTCGCCAGGCACCGGGAGTACCTCGCGCGCGGGCTCGATCCCCACGAGGCGGCGGGGCGAGCCGTGGCCACGGCGGGGAGGCCCGTGGTCTTCGCCGGCGGCGTCGTCGTCGTATCGATCCTCGGCCTGGCGGTCGCGAACGTGCCGTTCATGACGGTGGGCGGGCTCGCCGTCTCGATCGTCGTTCTGACCATGGTGGTCGCGTCGGTGACGCTTCTGCCGGCCTTCCTCGGCGCCGCCGGCCCACGCCTGGCCCGGGCCGGCCGGATCGGCCGGGCTCTGCAGACCGGGAAGCCGGGCCGACTCGCACGGCGGCGGGACAGGGTGGCGGGCGCCGCTCCCGCCGCCGGTTGGCGGCGCTGGATCGGGCACGTCAGCCGGCACCCGGTGCTGTACGCGATCGGCGCGGCGGGGCTGCTGCTGACCGCGACGCTGCCCGTGCTCGGCCTGCGCGTCGGTCTGCCCGACGACGGCTCACTGCCCCACAGCCGTACCGAGCGCCGGGCCTACGACCTCGTCGCCGAGGGGTTCGGCCCGGGCACCAACGGTCCCCTCGTCATCGCCGCGGACCCCGCCGGTGATCCGGGAGTGCTGGACCGACTCGTCGGGGCGGTCGCGGCGGATCCGGGCATCGCATCCGTCGCGCCGACGCACATCGATCGGGCCACCGGCATCGCGACCCTCGTGGTGTTCCCGGCCACCAGCCCTCAGGACAAGGCCACGGCCGACACCATCGCCCGGCTGCGCACCGACGTGCTGCCCACGGCGATCGGGCACGGCCCGGCCAGGGCCCACGTCGGCGGCGCCGCCGCGAGCCTGTCCGATGTGGGCCAACGCACCAGCCAACGCCTGCCGGTGTTCGTCGCCGCCGTGCTGGCGATGTCGTTCCTGCTGCTGATGCTGGTCTTCCGCTCGATACTCGTACCGCTCAAGGCGGTACTGCTGAATCTGCTGAGCATCGGCGCGGCCTACGGCATCATGGTCGCGGTCTTCCAGTGGGGCTGGGGAGGCGCACTCATCGGGCTGGAAGCGACGGTTCCGATCGTGTCGTTCATCCCGATGTTCCTCTTCGCCATCCTGTTCGGCCTGTCGATGGACTACGAGGTGTTCCTCCTCTCCCGCGTACGCGAGGAGTACCTGCGCACCGGCGACAACGGCACGGCGATCGTTGAGGGCGTCTCGGGCACCGCCCGGATCATCACCTCGGCCGCCCTCATCATGGTGGCGGTCTTCCTGTCCTTCGCCGTCGCCGAGGACCCCTCCACCAAAATGTTCGGGCTCGGCCTGGCCACCGCGATCTTCATCGACGCCACGGTCGTACGCATGGTGCTGGTACCGGCGACCATGACACTCCTCGGCCGGACCAACTGGTGGCTGCCGAAGTGGCTGGACCGGATGCTTCCCCGCGGCCCGGTCGGCACCGACGACACCGACGCGGAATCCACGGGTGAGGCCCCGCGTCCACGGCTGGTTGACCGTTGACTCAACTCCTGCCCGCCCGTCACGCCACTGCGGAAGCGGTTGTGGACGGTCGACCAGGCGCCGAACTCCGTCGGCATCTCCCGCCACTGCCCGCCCGTCTTGAACCGCCAGATCACGCCCTCGAACTGCTGCCGCAGTCGCTCGGGGTACGGGCCGTACTCGCCGATCGGCAGGTACGGCTCGATGAACTCCCAATCCGGATCGGTCGGTTGCACTCGCGTCACGTAAGACCGTCTATCGGACCGGACCGTGCCACGAAGGCACATCCCGTAAATTGATCACGACTCGATACGCGCCCTAGCAGCGTGCCTCGGGCCCTCCGTCGACCAGAGCTGACAGCAGCCCTCCGAGCACCTCGCGCTGGTCGCCGGTCAGTGGAGCCAGGATGTCCTCCGCGGCGGCCCGGCGCGCGCTGCGCAGCTCCCCGAGGGTGGCGCGGCCGCTCTCGGTCAGCTCGATGCGCACCACCCGGCGGTTGGTCGGATCCGGTACGCGCCGGACCCGGCCGCCCGCCTCGAGTCCGTCGACCAGGGTGGTGACGGCACGTGGCACGACCTCCAGCCGGGCGGCGAGATCGGCCATCCGCGGGGCCCCGTCGAAGTGCGCGACGACGCGCAGCAGCCGGGACTGCGCGGGCGTGATGCCGACCGGCTCCAGATGCCGCTTCTGGATGCGGTGGAGCCGGCGGGTGAGCCGCAGCAGCTGCTCGGCCAGCAGGCCGTCCGCGTCGGGGGCGGGGGTGGGGGTGGTCATGGGGGAACAATATCAGGACCAGGCTCATTGTGAGTATAGGTAACAGTGAGCTAGGATCCTCAAACCGGTTCGCCGTCCCGCGTCCGCAGTAGCAGGATCGGTGAGCAAGTCGGTCAGAAGATCGAATCAGAGAAGCAGACGCAGAAGCAGACACAGACACAGAAGCAGATACAGAAGGAGCCCATGCGCCCTCATGACGGTCCGTCCTGGACACCCCCCGATCGCCCGCTCGATCCCTCGCGACCGGAGCAGCCCGCACAGGTGCGGCGCATCCTCCGGCTGTTCCGCCCGTACCGGGGCCGGCACGCCCTCGTCGGGCTGCTCGTCGGCGCCTCGTCGCTCGTCTCCGTAGCCTCGCCGTTCCTGCTCCGCGAGATCCTCGACACCGCGATCCCGCAGGGCCGCACGGGCCTGCTGTCCCTGCTGGCCCTCGGCATGATCCTCACCGCCGTGATGACGAGCGTCTTCGGCGTGCTGCAGACCCTGGTCTCGACCACCGTCGGCCAGCGTGTCATGCACGATCTGCGGACCGGCGTCTACGCGCAGCTGCAGCGGATGCCGCTCGCCTTCTTCACCAGGACCCGCACCGGCGAGGTCCAGTCGCGCATCGCCAACGACATCGGCGGCATGCAGGCGACCGTGACCTCCACCGCGACGTCCCTGGTATCCAATCTGACAGCCGTCGTCGCCACGATCGTCGCGATGCTCGCGCTGGACTGGCGGCTCACCGCCGTGTCCCTGCTCCTGCTGCCTATCTTCGTCTGGATCAGCCGCAGAGTCGGCAGGGAGCGCAAGACGATCACGACGCAGCGGCAGAAGCAGATGGCCGCCATGGCCGCGACGGTCACCGAATCGCTGTCGGTCAGTGGCATTCTCCTCGGCCGCACGATGGGCCGCGCCGACTCGCTCACCCGGTCCTTCGCCGACGAGTCCGAGCGCCTGGTCGATCTGGAGGTCCGCTCCAGCATGGCCGGGCGGTGGCGGATGGCCACGATCGGTATCGTCATGGCCGCCATGCCCGCGCTCCTCTACTGGGCCGCGGGACTCACCCTGCAGACCGGCGGGGCCACGATCTCGATCGGTACGCTCGTCGCCTTCGTCTCGCTCCAGCAAGGCCTCTTCCGCCCGGCCGTCAGCCTGCTCTCCACCGGTGTGCAGATACAGACCTCGCTCGCCCTCTTCCAGCGGATCTTCGAGTACCTGGACCTGCCGGTGGACATCACCGAACCGGAGAAGCCGGTGCGGCTGGAGAAGATCAGCGGCGAAGTGCGCTTCGAGGGCGTCGGCTTCAGCTACGACGAGAGGAGCGGGCGGACGCTCGACGGCATCGACGTCACCGTGCCGGCCGGAAACAGCCTGGCCGTCGTCGGGCCCACCGGATCCGGCAAGTCCACGCTCAGCTATCTCGTCCCCCGGCTCTACGACGTCACCGACGGGCGGGTCACCCTCGACGGGGTCGACGTCCGCGACCTCGACTTCGACACTCTCTCCCGGGCCGTGGGCGTCGTCTCCCAGGAGACGTACCTCTTCCACGCCTCCGTCGCCGAGAACCTGCGCTTCGCCAAGCCCGACGCCACCGAGGCGGAGATCGAGGCGGCGGCGCGTGCAGCGCAGATCCACGACCACATCGCGTCCCTGCCCGATGGCTACGACACCCTGGTCGGCGAGCGTGGATACCGCTTCTCGGGCGGCGAGAAACAGCGCCTCGCCATCGCCCGCACGATCCTGCGCGATCCGCCGGTGCTCATTCTGGACGAGGCGACCAGCGCCCTCGACACCCGTACGGAGTACGCGGTGCAACAGGCGATCGATGCCCTGTCGGCGGGCCGCACCACCATCACGATCGCCCACCGGCTCTCCACCGTGCGGGACGCGGACCAGATCGTCGTCCTCGACAGGGGCCGCATAGCCGAGCGCGGTTCGCACGAGGAACTGCTCGACCAGGACGGCCGGTATGCGGCCCTGGTGCGAAGGGACGACGAGCTGGCACCGGTTACGTCCTGAGCCGCATCCGTCGCTCCCCCGGCGGGGAGCGGCGGCGCGCATTCCGGTGTGCGCGGCGGCTCCGGGTTAGCGTGCCCATATGAAGAACGAGTTCCCGAAGGCCGGACGCAGGCGCAGGCCACGCCTGACGCGTCGTGGCCGACTGGTACTGGTCGTGGGTGTGGTCGGCCTGGCGGCAGCGGCCGCGGCCGTACTGCTTCCGCTGCTCCAGAAGGAGCCCCGGCCCCCCAAGCAGGCGACGCGTCCGAAGACCTTGGTCATCCCGGAGGGCTGGCGGTCCTCGCAGGTCTACGCCGCGGTCGACAAGGCGCTCGGCGTCCCTGCCGGCACTACCCGGAAGGCGGCGGTCGCCGCCGGCGCACGACTGAGGCTGCCCGCCGACGCCCGGGGCAACCCGGAGGGCTATCTCTTCCCGGCCACCTATCCGGTCGATGCGAAGACGACCCCGGCGAGCCTGCTCAGCTTCATGGTCAACACGGCGGGCCATCGCTTCGGCACATCGCCCGTCAGCACCGGGGCACAGCGCAACCGCATGACGCCCTATCAGGCCGTGACCGTGGCCAGCATCGTGCAGGCCGAGGCGGACACCCTCGCGGACATGGGGAAGGTGGCCCGCGTCGTCCACAACCGTCTCGCGCAGGACATGCCGCTGCAGATGGACTCGACCCTCAACTTCGCGCTGAATCGCTCCACCCTGGAAACCAGCCGCCAGGACACGCGGATCGACAGCCCGTTCAACACCTATCGGCGCAAGGGCCTGCCGCCCACCCCTATCGGGAACCCGGGCGAGGCCGCCATGAAGGCGGCGGTCAGCCCGACGCCGGGGGACTGGCTGTACTTCGTCACCGTCGCACCCGGCGATACACGCTTCACCGCCGACTACGAGGAACAGCGCAAGAACGTCGCGGAATTCAACGCGAACCGCAAGGCCGCGGCGGCGTCCGCGTCCGCGTCGGGCTGACCGGGCACGAGCCCCGGCACCCCGGCACCCCGGGCGACGGCTCAGACCGGCTCGCTCACCAGGGCCGTACCGGTCCGCGGACCTGGCTGCGCCGGCGGACCTGCCTGCGCAGGCAGGCCGGTCGTGTCCGGTTCGCCGGCCGGCTCCGGGACGGCCGCACGAAGCCGCTGCTCGGGCCCACCGGGCCGCTGCTCGGCCCCGGGAGACGGCGGCCGGGTGCGGTCCAGGAGACGCCTGATCTCGCGGACCGCGGCCCGGCCCGCCCGGTTGGCGCCGATCGTCGAGGCCGACGGGCCGTAGCCGACCAGGTGGATGCGCTCGTCCCGGACCGCTCGCGTGCCCTCCACGGCGACACCGCCGCCCGGCTCGCGCAGTTTCAGCGGCGCCAGGTGGTCGATCGCGGCCCGGAAGCCCGTGGCCCAGAGGATGACGTCCGCGTCGACCGTGCGGCCGTCGTCCCAGGCCACCCCGGTCGGCGTGATCCGGTCGAACATCGGCAGCCGGTCCAGTACGCCTTCCGCGCGGGCGCGGCGTATCGCGTCGTTGAGCGGCAGGCCGGTCACCGACACCACGCTCAGCGGTGGCAGGCCGCGCCGTACGCGCTCCTCCACCATGGCCACGGCCTCACGGCCCTGCACCTCGCCGAAAGGGCCCTCGCGGAAGACCGGCGGCCTGCGCGTCACCCACGTGGTCTCCGCCGCCACCTCCGCGATCTCCATCAGATGCTGGGTCCCCGAGGCCCCGCCGCCCACCACGATCACCCGCCGGCCCGTGAACGCCCCCGGCCCCGGATAGTCCGCCGTGTGCAGCTGGCGCCCGAGGAACGTCTCCTGTCCCGGGTAGCGGGGCCAGAACGGCCGGTCCCAGGTGCCGGTGGCGTTGATCAGCGCGCGTGTGGCGTACACACGCCCCGTACCCCCTGTGCCCCTCGTACCCCCCGTACCCTCCGACGTCTCGACCAGCAGCCGGCCGCCCTCGCCCTCGCCCTCGCGCACCGCGCGCACATGGACCGGTCGGTGGACACGCAGGCCGAAGGTGTCCTCGTACGACGTGAAGTACTCGCCGATGACCTCGGAGGACGGACGGCTGTCGTCGGCCCCGGTCAGCTCCATGCCGGGCAGTGCGTGCATGCCGTGGACCTTGCCGTACGTCAGCGACGGCCAGCGGAACTGCCAGGCACCGCCGGGTCGTGGGGCGTGATCGAGGACCACGAAGTCGACGTCCGGGCGCAGCCCCGCACGCCGCAGATGGTAGGCGCCGGACAGCCCTGCCTGCCCGGCGCCGATCACGACCACGTCCACGTCTCGCACCCCGAAGTTGTTCACGCTTCTACTAACCCTCGGGGTGTCGTGGATCTTCCCGCAGCGATCGATCCTGCTCAGAGGAAGTTGACGCCCTGCGCGAGCGGCAGATCGTCCGAGTAGTTCACCGTGTTCGTCGCCCGGCGCATGTACGCACGCCACGCGTCCGAGCCCGACTCCCGTCCGCCGCCCGTCTCCTTCTCGCCGCCGAACGCGCCGCCGATCTCGGCGCCCGAGGTGCCGATGTTCACATTGGCGATCCCGCAGTCGGAACCGTCCGCGGCCAGGAACCGCTCCGCCTCTCGCTGGCTCTGCGTGAAAATCGACGAGGACAGCCCCTGCGGGACGCCGTTGTGCAGCTCGATCGCCTCGTCCAGCGTCCGGAAGGTCATGACGTACAGGATCGGCGCGAAGGTCTCCGACCTCACGATCGCCGTCTGCGTCGGCATCCGCACCACCGCGGGACGGACATAGGCGGCCTCCGGCGCCGCCTCGTCGAGCCGCCGGTCGCCGCCCGTCAGCACCTTTCCACCGTCCGACTGCGCCGCCTCCAGTGCTTTGGCCATCGCGTCGTACGCCGCTGTCGAGATCAGCGGACCCACCAGCGTGCCGGCGTCGAAAGGGTCACCGATCGGCAGCTGGCCGTACGCGTGGACGATCTTCTCCATGAGCTCGTCGGCGATGTCCTCGTGGACGATGAGCCGGCGCAGGCTGGTGCACCGCTGTCCGGCGGTCCCGGCGGCCGAGAAGACGATGCCGCGTACCGCCAGATCGAGGTCGGCGGACGGGGTGACCACGGCCGCGTTGTTCCCGCCCAGCTCCAGCAGGCAGCGGCCGAAGCGCGCGGCCACCCGCGGTGCCACCTCCCGGCCCATCCGGACCGACCCGGTGGCGCTGACGAGCGCCACCCGAGCGTCGTCGACCAGCCACTCACCGCACTTCCGGTCACCCAGCAGCAGGTGATGGACGCCCTCCGGCGCCCCGGCGTCGGAAGCAGCCCGGCGGAGCAGCGCGTCGCAGGCCAGTGCCGTGAGCGGGGTCAGCTCCGAGGGCTTCCAGACCACGGTGTCACCGCAGACCAGAGCGATCGCCGTGTTCCACGACCACACCGCCACAGGGAAGTTGAAGGCGGAGATCACCCCGACCACGCCCAGCGGATGCCAGCTCTCGGACAGGCGGTGGCCGGGCCGCTCGGACGCCATCGTGCGGCCGTACAGCTGCCGCGAGAGACCGACCGCGAACTCACAGATGTCGATCATTTCCTGTACTTCGCCGAGCGCCTCGGAGTGGATCTTCCCGGCCTCGATCGTGACAAGCTCCGCCAGATCCTCCTTGTGCTCGGTGAGCAGCTCACCGAGCCGCTTGACCAGCGCGCCCCGGCGCGGCGCCGGGACCGTGCGCCATTCCAGGAACGCGCTGTGCGCCGCATCGATCGCCGCGCCGGCCCCCTCGGCCGTGGTGGCGGGCAGCGTGAAGAGCGTCCCGCCCGTAAGCGGCGTACGGGCGACGACTCGCTGGCCTGTGGTCGGCTGCGCGACGCCACAGCGGCGCAGGGCTTGCGCGGCCCGCGTCCGCAGCGCGTCCGTGTCGGGCAGTGCGGTGGTGGACATGCGTCGCTCTCCTCGGTTCGTTCTGCTCATGGCTTCAAGGCGCCGCGGGCGCGGCCCAGCGAGTCGTCCTGCTGGGCGGCGTACAGGTCGAAGGGGTCGTGCACGGCGCGTCCGATCGCCTCGGACATCCACTGCTGGTCGTAATGGGTTCCCTCCTGAGCCGTGTCACGGGCGCCCGGGTCGGTGAGATTCGACTGGAAGATGCCGGCCGCCGAACGCGGCAGGAAGTCCTCGTAGACGATGGGGCGAGCCGTCACCCAGCCTCCGTCGAGCAGGCCGGCGAGATCGTCCGGTGGGCGCCGGCCGTCGCGCGGCCGGTCGCGCACGGCCTCGTACGTGAAGAACCCCAGCCCGTCCACGGCCAGTTGGCGCTCGGTGTGCGGGAAGTGCGCGGCCCACTCCTCGACCGGGCCGTCGACGAGCCGGTCGTACAACGCGCGGCCCTCGCGGCTGAGCGCGATGCCCCGGGCCTCGACCTCGCCGAACCGCACGCGCAGCGAGCCCGTGGTGGTGGTGCCGTCGGCCTCCCGGAAGGTACGGGGCTCCGCCAGCGCCCGGAACGACGTCTGACGCAGCAGCACGTCCGGGCCGTCCCAGCGCGGCGGCCCCTGGATCCGGTCGATCATCGTGATCCCCCGGTCCTCCATCCGCCGGTAGAGATCGTCGATGTCCAGCACCCGCGGAGTGAGGTGGTTGATGTGGGTGCTGGTCACCCCGCCGACGTCGGCGGCGACCGCGGACACCTTCTCCAGCTCCGTGTACCAGGCCCGGTCCACGGGCTCCGGGGAAAGCTCGAACGCGGCGACCGCGAGCGACAGGAACCGTTCGGCCCGGTCCTCGGGGAGGCCTTCCTCCCGCTCGGCGCACTCCGCCAGCTCCAGCAGTTCGGGAGGGAAGAGCGCCCGGCGCCCGAGGAGCGCCTCCAGGCGCTTCTCCAGATCCGCGTCGAAGAAACGCCGGTCCGCCGGGGTCAGCATCGACGTGAACACCCGGAACGGGTTGCGGTCCAGTTCCGCGGGCAGGACCGGCCGGAACGCCGTCGACACCACCGGTACGGCGCTGGCCGCGGCGTCCCGCAGATCGTAGAACCCGACCGGCTCCATGCCGAGAGCGGCGAAGATCTGCGCCGCCTGCCGGAGTTCGCGCGGGGTGCCGACGCGAATGGCCCCGTGGCGCTCCGCCGTGACCCGCTCGATGCTGCCGAGCCGCCCAGCGCTCTTGCCGGTCGCCCGCATCACCGTGTCGTTCACCTGTCCGGCCACCTCGACCAGGGTGGTGTAGGCGGGGACCTCGGCCCCGTACATCGCGGAGAGCCGTCGGGCGAACGCGGCGCGCAGCCGCCAGGTGGGGACGGTGGAAACCATGCGGACCTCCTGAGCCGGTCGGGGCGGTCAGATGATGTGAGCCTCGGGGCGGGCGGCACGGGCTCCCTCGAAGCGGGTCGCCGCCAGCGGACCCAGGTCGAGGAACGGCTCCCGGCCCAGCCACAGATCGCGCACGATCTCGCCGACCGCGGGCGCCTGCAGGAAGCCGTGCCCCGAGAAGCCCGTGGCGTACAGGAACCGGGAGACTCCGGGTGCCTCGCCGATGAGCGCGTTGCGGTCCGGGGTCATCTCGTACAGCCCTGCCCAGCCGCCCGCCGGCTTCAGCTCCGCGAGCGCGGGGGCGCGGCGCGCGGCGGCCTCGCGGAACGGCTCCAGCCAATCCTCGGTGAACTCCCGCCCGAAGCCGGGTGCTTGGCGAGTGTCGGACAGGCCGAGGACCAGGCCGCCCGCGTCGTCGTTGTGGAAGTACAGCGTCGAGTCGAAGTCGAGCGTGAAGGGGATGCGGGGCGGATGTGGGTTGAGCGGGCCGGTGAGGGCGATCTGGCGGCGGAGTGGGGTGACCGGCAGCCGCACCCCGGCCATGTCCCCGACCGCGGCCGACCAGGCGCCGGCCGCGCAGATCACCGTCCCGGTGCGGACCGTGCCGGACGTGGTGCGCACGGCACGCAGTGTGTCGCCGTCGCGCTCGATGCCGGTGACGGTGCAGTGCGTGCGTACGGTCGCGCCGAGGGCGCGGGCCGCCCGGAGATAGCCGAGGACAGCGGCCTTGGGCAGGGCGTAGCCGTCGTCGGGGGAGTAGGCGGCGGCCACGATCCCGGACGGATCGATGTACGGGCAGAGCTCATGGGCCTCGCCGGGACTGATGACGCGGCTCCGGACGCCCAGCTCCCGCTGGACGGCCGCGGCCTCGCGGAACGCAGCGGCTTCCTCGTCGCGGCCCAGCAGGAAGAGATATCCGACGCTCTGAAGACCCACGTCGGCGCCGGGCCGTTCGGTGAACTCCCGCCAGGCCCGCAGACTGCGCTGCCCGAGACGGATGTTGAGCGGATCGGAGAACTGGGCACGCACGCCGCCGATCGGCTTGCCGGACGAGCCGGATGCGGGTGTGTCGCGCTCCAGGACGAGCACGTCGCGGACTCCGGCCTCGGCGAGATGGAAGGCGATGCTCGCTCCGATGACCCCGCCACCGATGATCACGAGGTCGGCGCTGGGGGGCAGCGGCGGGGAGGGGAGCGGGGACGGGGGCGTACGAGCAGTGTCGTGAGCCATGAGGCCATGGTGGCCGCGGTGGGCTCCTCGCGTCCATGGGACAGGGCCCCGGTAGGCCCCTTCGGGCCTACCCGCCCGTGGCGGGCGCCCGGGGCTACCACCCGCCACCAGCAGGGGCCACCGCCCGCCACCAGCAGGGGGTGCCGCCCGGCGGCCGAGGCCGGGCGGCCGTTCGCTGCCGGGCCGCGCAGCAGTGGGCCGGCATCCGCTGCCGGTCGGCTGAACCGCTTCGGCCGAGCGCCTGGTGTGCCGCGGCCACGGTCTCCGTGCCCAGATCGCCGGCAGCCGGTCGGCCGTCGCCCACGCCTCGCGCGCCGAGTCGCGGGAGATCGTGTGCAGCCGGACACCGCAGCGGACGCTCCGGCCGCGCTCCTCGGCCGGCCCGCGGATCGGTGCCTCCGGCACGAACGTGCGGCGGTGGCTGCGGCGTCGCGAGGGCTACGGCAGGTCTGCTCCGGACCTGCGGATGGGAGGCGCATCGGGCACGCTTCCACGCGCTGGGACTGAGAAGGCGTCAACAGCCGCGGCACCACGCGGCGGAGGCCACCCGCAGCAGGTCGAGGCGACCGCGCGCGGTGAGCAAGGCTGTGCGCAACATGGCGCAGAACCGAGCGACCGGTTCAGTGACGGGTCAACGGTGTCTCACGGGACGGCCGCGCGATCTTGCAAGGTGAGCGAGAGGATGAAGGCATGCCCGAAGCCTTCATCACCCGAGTCCTGAATGTGGCCACCGGCACGGTCGAAGCCGTGACCGATCTGACCCGCGAGTGCGAGAAGTTCCTCGACGAGGCCGCCACGGGCCGCGACGGCCTGCTCAATGTCTTTGTGCCGCACGCGACTGCCGGGATCGCCCTGATCGAGACCGGTGCCGGCAGCGACCACGATCTGCTGTCCGCACTGCATGTCCTGCTCCCCGCCGACGACCGCTATCAGCACCGGCACGGCAGCCCGGGCCACGGCCGCGACCACGTCCTGCCGGCACTCGTACCGCCGCACGCCACGCTGCCCGTCGTCGGTGGCAGGCTGCAGCTCGGCACCTGGCAGTCCGTCTGTCTGGTGGACACGAACAAGGACAATCCGGATCGTCAGGTGCGGCTCAGCTTCCTCGGGTAGTGCGCCAGCGAGCCTCGGAGCGCCCGGCCGCATCCTCGTTCTGGATGGGATGGACGAGCCGGACTGGGCCTTGAGGGGCAGAACCGGCGTCCAGCCCGGGTCGTCTGCCACACCCGCTCCGACCCTGGTCAAAGGGACTGATCGGCGTCGTCGGATGAGCTGAACCGGCGCCGATGAAGGTCGCAGCTCAGCCGAGTTTGAGGAGGCCGGCTTCGACGACGGTGCGGCCGAAGGTGCTCGCGAGTTCGGCGAGACGTTCGCAGTCGGCGTCAGCCAGGGCGGCATAGGCGGGAAGGGCCAGGCGGTCGGTGCGGTCCTCGATGTGCCGGCGCAGACGTATGCCTTCCGGGCTCAGGGAGTCGCCGTCGAGGAGACCTCGCGTGCGCAGGTGCTCCTCGGTCTCGGCCCACTTCTCCTCGGGCCATGCGCGGCTTCCCTTGAGGAAGTCGACGGGAACGTCACCGGTGGCAGCGTGCAGTACCAGGGCCTCCAAGCCCCCCACGCCCTCACTCAGCAAGCACGCGACATGGCCGTCGCCACGGAACTCCCGGAGCAGCGTCTGGGCATGCCACAGCTGCAGTACCGGTTCCTCAGGCCAGGGCAGCGCGGCATGCGCGGCGAACAGCGGGCGGCCCTGCGCGTGCTCGCAGGCGGCGTCGGCGGCCCTGCGGGTCAGCATCAGGATCTCGTCCAGAGCGGGGAGCTCGTGTACGCCGGCACGTCGCAGGGCCTCGCTCGCGGCGGCGTGCCGTGCGTCCAGAACCTGCTGCGGCGTTGCCGAGTCCCAGACCCCGTCGACCGCTTTCCGTACGAGACCGGGGTTGAAGTTGTAGAAGGTCGAGATGACCAGCTCAGCGGATGCCTGGCCGAAGGCGGCGCTCCGGGAGGCGAAGTACCCGGCGCGTCTGCTCAGTCCGAGGTCCGCGTACCGTCGCCTTGCTTCGGGGACGAAGTAGATCATGCCGTGTACGGGCTCGAGCCGGCGCCAGGCTGCTCGCGCTGTCTTCATGGGGTCACCTCTTCTGCGAGTCGACAGAGGGGCTGTCGGCCGTGGTTCCGGGCTCGCCGTGCGTTCGCAGATGTTCGAGCAGCAGGCGGCTCAGCGTCTCGGGCGACTCCTCGGGGACCCAGTGGCTGACGCCCTGGAGGGTCTCGAACCGGTACGGTCCGTTGACCCACTGCCCGGTCTCCCGCGCGGCCGCCGGGCCGAACGCGCTGTCCTGCGTGCTCCAGACGTACAGCGTGGGCACCTCGATGACGCCGATCGCGCCGTCGGGGCGGCGGGCCCGGTACCAGTTCAGCGCCGCGGTGAGAGCACCCGGCCGGGACAGGTGCCGCACGTAGGCCTCAGCACTGGCCTGCGGGACCTTTCCGGCGTAAGTGGCGCGAAGCGCCGCGGCGTCGCCTGCGAGCATGCGCTCTTCGGTCGCGGGCGCTTCACGCCAGGCGATCATGTACTGCGATCGTTCGCGCTGGTCCGTATCGGTGCGCAGGGTGGTGGCCAGAGCGCCGGGGTGCGGGGTCGAGACAACTGTCAGGGTACGTACGCGATCGGGGTGGGCATCGGCGGTCCACCACGCCACCGCGCCTCCCCAGTCATGGCCGACCAGGTCGAACGGCCCCCAGCCCAGTTCTTCCGTGATCGCGACCACATCGTCGACCAGGACGTTCATGCGGTAGTCCGCGGGCCGCTCGGGGCGTGCCCCGGGAGAGTAGCCACGCTGGTCGGGTGCGACCACTCGGTAGCCGTGCGCGGCCAATGCCGCGATCTGTCGTTGCCACACCAGCCGCGTCTGCGGAAAGCCGTGGAGCAGCAGCACCGGGCGGCCCTCGGGCGGACCCGCCATGGTCGCGTCGAACACGCCCGCGGCAGTGGAGATGCTCAGCTCGGTCACGATCCGCCCCTTCATACCGACTGGTTGGTCAGCCTAGGCTGGGGGAGGGGATTGTCAAGGTCGAGAACGCGCCCTTTCGGCAACGGCATCCGCGTGAGCCGCCGTCGGTGTCTAGTGCGAGCATCGTCGGATCGACGCCGGGGCGGTGAGCCGCTGGTTCGGGACCCTCGGCGTCGACTTCGCCGGGCCGTTGGCCTTCGACCGGATCGGGCTCGGTCAGTCGAATATGACCTATCTCGTACAGGACCAGGACGGTCGCAGATGGGTGTTGCAGCGCCCACCGCTGGGTCGACTGTTGGCGTCGGCGCACGACGTGGCTCGCGAGGCGGGCATTCTGGCTGCGCTGGAGGGCACCGCCGTTCCGACCCCGCGGGTGCTCGGGCTGACTGCTGTTCCCGCCGTGACCGACGTCCCGCTGCTGCTCATGGAGTTCGTGGACGGCCAGGTCGTCGACACGATGCCGATCGCCCAGTCGCTGACGCCCGAGCGCCGCCGGGCGATCGGGACGTCCACGGACGCTGGCGAAGATCCACGCGGTCGATCTCGAGGCGGCGGGGCTGACCGGTCTGGCCGGCCACAAGCCGGACGCGCAGCGTCAGCTCAAGCGGTGGTCCGGCCAGTGGGAGAAGTCCAGGACCCGCGAGCTGCCCGCCCTCGAGAACCTCACACGACGCCTCGTCGCGGCTGTCCCGGAGCAGCGCGAACTGACGCTCGTACACGGTGACTTCCATCTGCGCAACGTCATCACCTCCTACGACAGCGGGGAAGTGACCGCGGTGCTCGACTGGGAGTTGTCGACACTGGGGGATCCGTTGGCGGACACGGGAAGCCTCCTGGCGTACTGGCCGGAACCGGGGGAGGAGGAGACCGGTGGTGATTTCGCCGCCTCCGTCCTCGACGGCTTCCCGAACCGTGACGAGCTCGCTCACGTGTACCTGACGGAAACAGGCAGGGACCCGGCGGCACTGGCTTCCTGGCATGTGCTGGGCCTGTGGAAGGTGGCCGTGATCGGTGAGGGCGTGATGAGGCGAGCGATCGATGAACCGAAGAACAAGAGCACGACAGGAACGCCCACCGTGGAACATATCGATGCGCTCGTGGACAAGGCCTGCCGGATCGGCGGCGAGGCCGGCATCTGAGGAGGTGTGGTGATGGGGCGTCCGCCCAGAGCTAGGTCCTGTCCGGGCGATCTTGTCGGGCCCGCGACGCCAGCTCCGGCACCTCGCTGCGTTGTCGGAGTCGCCCAAGTACGTCCAGTACGAGGGCGATCCTCCGCCTTGCGATGTACCGCATCTGACGCCGCGGCCTGTTCCTCGAAGATCGCCCGGACAGGACCTAGGCGGTGCTGTTCCAGCGACGCGAACACATCGGCATCATCACGTTGAACCGGCCGGAGGCGATGAATGCGGTGAACGCCGCGCTTGCCACCGCGCTCGAGCCCCTGCTCGACGAGTGCAGTGCCGATCGCGAGATCTGGGCGGTGGTGATCAACGGTCGGGGCCGAGGCTTCTACGCGGGCGCCGATCTCAAAGCGCTTGCGATCGAATGCGCTCGCCGCCGCCCAGCGGGCGGCGCGCCGCGGTGGAGGAAGCGGAACGGTGGCTGGTGGTCTCGCGCCTTTACGCCGCGTCGACGCGGCGACCCATCAGCGCTGCATGAGCATTTTCGCCTGCGGAGAGCGCCGTTCCACTGCTGGCCCGACGAACCTGTGAGCGTATGCGATGACGGCGCGGCCCACTTAGGCTGAAAGCATGAGGCGCGTCGTCGTTGACCATTTCGGTGGGCCCGAGGTCTTGAGGGTCGTGGAGGACGACGATCCTCGCCCGGGGCGGGGCGAGGTGTGCGTCAGGGTGCTGGCCGCAGGCGTGTCGTTCACCGATGCCCAGCTGCGCGCCGGCACATATCTCGGCGTACCGAAGCCGCCGTTCACGCCCGGCTACGAACTCGTCGGCGTCGTCGAGGAGCTCGGCCCGGGCTGTTCGAGGCTGCGAGAGGGGGACCGCATCGGTGCGCTGACGGTGTGGGGTGCCGACGCGGAGCGAGTCTGCGTGCCGGAGGCGGAGGCGGTGGAGGTGCCCGGGGACCTTGACCCGGCGGAGGTTCTGAACCTCGTCTTCACCTACATGACCGCCTACCAACTGCTGCACCGCGTGGCGAAGGTGAAGCGCGGCGAGACGCTGCTTGTGCACGGCGCGGCCGGCAGGGTGGGCACTGCGATCCTCGAGCTCGGAACGCAGGCCGGGCTGCGCCTCTACGGGACCGCATCAGCCCGCGACCGCGCCGTGGTCGAACAGCTCGGCGCAGTGGCGATCGACTACCGCAACGAGGACTTCCTGGCGCGGGTGCGCGAGCTCCCTGGGAAAGGCGTGGACGTCGTGCTCGACGGACTCGGCGGCGCAGTGTCGCTGCGCTCCTTCCGCGCGCTGCGGCCCGGCGGACGTCTTGTTGTGTACGGCCACTACGCCACGCTCGAGCACGGGCACAAGAACTGGCGAGCGTGGGCGGAGTGGTACGCCTCGACCGGGACTGTGTGGCTCTGGAGCCTGCTCTCGCCCCGCAGGCAGACGCTCGCCTACCGGATCCAGAGACTGCACGACCATCACCGCCAAGTGCTTCCCGTAGCCGGACGCCACCGGGCGCTTCCCGTTGGCGGAGGTCCCCGCGACCCGGTCTGGTTCCGGGAGGACTTCCGCGCGCTGCTGGAACTGCTCCGTGAGAGCAAGATCCACCCTGTCGTGGCCGAGCGCCTGCCGCTCTCCGACGCCCGTCGTGCGCACGAGATGCTCGAGCGCGCGGCGTCGAAGGGAAAGCTCGTGCTCGTGCCATGAGCCGAGACCGCGACCGAGGAGGAGACTTTCCCAACGCGACGCGGCCGCGGTCACGAGCGCCTGGTGGCCCTTGGCGCAGGCGCCAAGGCCAAGCTCGCCCCAGCGGCGTTTGCTCACTGTCCGCGTTCACCGGGCGATGCGCTGGTGTGGGCGAAGCGACCCCCCGTGTTATTCAATGAGGTGTGCGGTCAGGGATCTCGGGGCCCCGTCGCACGAGTCCGAGTACGGCCCCGGCGCTGCGCCGGGGATTGCTGAGAGAGCCGCATGGACTCCACCCCCTCTCCCCTGCCATCCTCGGCGTTCGACACGGTCAGCTTCCCTGCGTGGAGGGATGGCTGCGAGAGCGCTCTCGGTACGCAGGGAAGAGCTGAGTGTGGCCGTCAATGTCCCTATGACTATGGAAGTTGCCCCTTCAGCTGCGCTAATGGGCACCCGCCAGTACCTCCGCGACGGCCACCCCGGACGCGGCGGTGGCGCCGTGTGTGAAGATCTGAGCCGCTCCGGGGACAGTGGCGCCCGGCAGGCCCATCTCCACGACGATCGCGTCGGGACGTGCCGCGACGAGGTCGGCGAGGGCCCGCGCCATCCACGCGTGCCGGGAGGCGTCGCGGACGACCACGACCAGAGGCCGCCCCGCGGCGGGCGCCAGTGCGTGCGTCTCCAGGGCGGTGGTCGGTGACCGCAGCTCCTCGCGGCGCACCCGGGCAGAGGTTGTTCCGGGCAGCCGTTCGCACAGCGGGGTGGCCACGCCCCATGGGGTCTCCTTGCCGATGGCCAGGTTGGTGGTGGGCACGAGCTCCACGACGTGCGGTGCGTTGACCAGGGGCAGGAGGTGCTGTACGGCTCCGTGCAGGCGGATGGCCCGACGGGCGGCCGCAAAGCCGATGCCGCCGGTGTCCCAGTCGGCGGCATGGGCCGGGCGCAAGCCGGTCGACCAGGCTGCGAACTCCCGGATCCGGTGGCCCGCTTCCTCGAGCCGTTCCTCAGGAAGATCCCCCGATACGACGGCGTCCGCGAGGGCGTCCACGAGCTGCCGGGCGGTGGCCGCCTCCGCGTTCTCGCCACCGACGCAGACGGCGTCGGCACCGGCGGCGACGGCTCTGACCGTGGCCCCGCCGATCCCGTAGAGGTCCGCCACGGCGCCCATCTCGATGGCGTCGGTGACGATGATGCCGTCGAAACCGAGCTCCTGACGCAGGAGTTCGTCCAGGACGCGTCGGCTCAGGGTGGCGGGCAGATCGGGGTCGTAGGCGGGGACCAGCAGGTGGCCGCTCATCACCGCACGGACGCCCGCGTCGAGGGCGGCGCGGAACGGTGGCAGGGCCTCGGCGGCGATCTGCGCGCGGCCGGCGCCGTAGACGGGCAGGCCGTGGTGGGAGTCGACGGCCACGTCGCCGTGGCCGGGGAAGTGCTTGGCGCAGGCCGCGACACCGCCCGACTGGAGGCCCCGGACCCAGGCGCCGGTGTGCCGCGACACCACCTCGGCGTCGACGCCGAAGGACCTGACCCCGATGATCGGGTTGTCCGGGTTGGAGTTGACGTCCGCGCTGGGCGCGTAGTCGAGGCTCACCCCGGCGGCGTGCAGCTGGCGGCCCAGGTCTGCGGCGACGGCGTCGGTCAGCTCGGTGTCGTCGACCGTTCCGAGGGCGAAGTTGCCCGGCCGGGTGGAGCCGGTCGCGGACTCGATCCGGGTGACGTCCCCGGCCTCTTCGTCGATCGCGATGATCAACTCGGGGTTCTCCGCGCGTAGTCGGCCGGTCAGCCGGGCGACCTGTTCGGGCGTGACGATGTTGCGGGAGAAGAGCACCACCGATGCCAGCCCGTCGGCGATCTCGCGCAGCACCCAGTCGGGCGCCTCGGTGCCCACGAACCCCGGCTGCAGGACGCAGCGCGCCAGCCGCCGCAACTCCTCGCTGTGCTTGCTGGAGACCATCGCATGCGCCCTTTCGTTGGTACAGACCAATGCGTTCCCGCTCAGGCTAGCCGCTCCTGTCAAGTGGGTCCGAAACACGTCGACTTGGCGAAAACGCGCCCTCAACTGCGATGTTTGACAGGTCGAGTTGGTCTAGTCCAACTTAGTGATGCGCGAGTTCGAAGAGGGGCTGGTGTGACCAGTGGTGCAGTGACCCTGCCGGGAAGGCCGGCGCCCCTCACTCCGTGCAGTTGGTGGCCCGTTGGGGTCGCCGGTACTTGAGATCGAGGTGTGGAGCACCGTATGCCCACGACTGACCGTTATCTCCATCGAGCCGCTTCGAACATCCCCTACTTCAGCTCGGACGGCGAGACCTATCTCGCCCAGACACCCCTGCGGGACCTGAAGAAGACCCGCCCGCTGCGAGTCCTCTCCGAGGAGGACTTCGCCTCATGGCAGACCTACGGCTACGTCGTGGTGAAGCAGGCGATCCCCACCGCTCTGGCCCGGCAACTGCTCGACTTCGCCTGGGAGTTCCAGGGACTCGACCCCGAGCGGCCGGAGACCTGGTACGAGGACCGCGAGTACCGCTCCGACCTGGACCGGGAACTGCACATCTACGGCTTCGTCGAGGCCTATCACCACCAGCTCATCTGGGACAGCCGCCAGACGCAGCGGGTCTACGACGCGTTCGTCGACGTCTGGGACTGCGAAGAACTGTGGGTGACGCTCGACCGGCTCAACCTGAACCCGCCCAACATCAAGAACCGTGACCGGGCCCTGATCCCGCGCACGGAGCAGGGCTTCGACATCGAACTCCACTGGGACGTCGACACCACCCTCGGCGTACTGCCGCAGCGGGTCCAGGGGATCATCGCCCTGAACGACACCGGGCCGGAACTCGGCGGCTTCCAGTGCTGCCCAGAGCTGTTCAGGCAGTTCGACCGGTGGAAGGCGCTCCAGCCGGAGGACCGCGACCCGATCCGGCCCAGGATCGACCGCGCGGAGTTCCCCGTGGTGCGACCGGAACTCGAGGCCGGTGACCTGCTGATCTTCAACGGCCTGCTCGCGCACGGCGTGGCACCGAACACCTCCGACGGCGAAGTGCGCGCGGTCCAGTACCTGTCGATGATGCCGGCGCTGGAGTCCCACCGGACCATGCGACGCTCCCGGGCCGAGTCATGGCGCACGCTCGGCACGCCGGACTGGAACGCGACGCTGCTCGGCGACGCCACACGACACGAGTCCCTGAGGTACGGGAGGGCCACTCTCGACGAACTCGGCGCCAGGCTGCTGGGCCTCACGTCCTGGAGCGGAGCAGACCTCGACGAGGTGGAAGAGCCGGCCGGAGAAGAGACATGCGCCGAATTTGTCTGACCCTGCCGACCAACCGGCCCTGCACGGCGACCATCGCGGCCGTGGCCGAGGAAGCGGCTTACGCCGCCGAGCACTTCGACACCGAAGTGCACCTCCTGATCCTGGACTCCTGCGCCGTGCCTGCGTACACGGCGCACGCCGAGGCCGTGCGCCGCATACCCGGCGATCCGCGGATCGTCGCACACCATCTCGACGAGGCGCGGCAGCGGGACTTCCTGCGGCGGGTGATCGACCGGGCCGGGGCGGTGAAGCCCGACCTCCTGCTGGATCTGATGCTCCCGGCCGGCGTGTCCTACGGCGCCTGCACCAACCGCGCCTTCCTCGTCGCCGCCGCGCTCGGCTGCGAGTCCGTCCACCGCAGGGACTCCGACAGCCGGTACCAGGTCGTGAACGGCCGGACCGCCTTCCCCGTCCATCACGAGCTGATGTCGCTCGGCCGGCAGGCGGCCGACGCCGCACGCCACGTCACCGAGATCGCACTGGCCGCGGAGCACATGGACCGAAAGGTCGCGATGGTCGGCAGCTCCTTCGTCGGCGAACTGTCCGTGGACATCGGCGAGATACTCCGCATCGACCCCGACGTCTACCACGACATGGTCGGTCTGTGGGCGCCCGTCCACTGGTCCGGCGAGCAGAAGAGGCAACTCGTCGACGAGTCCTTCCGGGGCGCGGGCACGGACGCCTTCACCGCGGACCATTCCACGCTGACCGTGGTCGATCCCATGCGCGTGGACATGTGCAACATCGCCTTCCACGACGTGCACGAACACGTGCCCCTGCCGCCCGCGACCGACACGATCGGCAGCGACTACTTCCTGATCCACCTGGTCCACGACGCCGCACTGCCGGGCGTCCTGCACAACCGGAACATCGTCAACTTCTACACCGGCGAACGCCGCACCGACTCCGGGTTCATGGCGTACCAGCTGCGCTTCGTCAAGTTCCTGCTGTCGATGCTCTACTTCAACTTCGTCTACGACCAAATGGCCCGGATCGGCCCGTCGTTGCTCGACGAACGGGGACAGGTGCGTGCGTCGGCCGTAGCCCTGCTGGCCAGGGAGAGCGCAGGGCTCGACCGGAGTGAGAACGTCCACCGACTGGACGTCCTCGACGCCGCGTACCGCAAACTGGGCGGCAGATACGCGGAGTTCGCCGACCTTCTCCGGCAGCGCCGCGCACGCCTCCTCGACGAGGCCCGCAGCGACATCGAGGACTTCGCTCTGCTGGTGGAGGCATGGGAGCCGCTGGTGCGGGCGGCCGCACTCACCTCCGTAGCCCCGACGCCCGGGCAGCAACGGTGAGAGCGGCCATGGCGCACGAGTCCGCACCACTGCTCGCCGCCCTGGCGGGCGCGACCGAGGACCGGATCGTCTTCGATCTGACCGGAATCGAAGACCACTACGACACACTGCGGCGTGAACTGCCCGGCGTCCGCGTCCGATTCGCCATGAAGGCCTGCCCGGTGGACGAGGTGCTCGCCTGTCTGGCCAGGAAGGGCGCCGGAGTCGACGGGGCAAGCCCCCGCGAACTGGAGCAGGCGCTGCGCGCGGGCGTGCCGGTCGGCAACATGCACTACGGCAACACCGTCAAGTCGGACCGGGACATCGCCGACGCCCACCGCCTCGGCGTCAGGGACTTCGCGACCGACAGCGTCGAGGACCTGGCGGCCATCGCGGCCCACGCCCCGGGAGCCCGCGTCTTCTGCAGGCTGGCGACCAGCGGTGAAGGGGCGCTGTGGGGCCTCAGCGGCAAGTTCGGCTGCACACCCGCGGACGCGGTGCGCATCCTTCAGTCGGCGCCTGACAAGGGCCTGACACCCTCCGGTCTGTCCGTGCACGTCGGCTCCCAGCAGATGACGGCGGACGCCTGGCACAGCGCCGTCGAGTGCCTGGCGGACGTCCTGACCGCCCTGGGCCGGCGCGGAACAGTGCTGGACCACGTCAACCTCGGCGGCGGTCTGCCGGCCCTCGGCTACCTCGACCGGTACGGCACACCACTGGAGCCTCCGCTGGACAAGATCCTCGCCGTCATCCGCGAGGGAATGCGCCGTCTCAGGAAAGTCCACGGCGAGCATCTCGAGTTCGTCATGGAGCCGGGGCGCCACCTCGTCGCCGACCACGGCGCCATCCGGGCCCACGTTGCCCGGCTGGCCGAGCGACGTCGCCCCGACGGCGAGCGCCAGTACTGGCTCTACCTGAGCTGCGGCAAGTTCAACGGCCTCTACGAGATGGACGCGCTGCAGTACCCGCTCGTCTTCCCCACTCACCCTGATGCCGAGTACGTCCCCGCCGTGGTCGCGGGTCCCACCTGCGACAGCGACGACGCCTACACCCAGGGACACGGCCTCGTGCACGTCCCCCGGAATCTGGCATCCGGCGATCCCGTCTGGGTGCTCGCAAGCGGCGCCTACGCGATCAGTTACATGACCCAGGGCTTCAACGGCTTCGCCCCGCTGCCGTACACCTGCACGGGCGGAGGACGCCCGTGAGCGGCGACGGCGTACACATACGCCACATCAACGACGCCGACTGGGACGCCATCACGGCGATGGAATCCCGGACCTACGCGGAACTCGGCCTCTCGGAGGGGCGCGCGGCCCTGCGGTCCAGGGCGGACGCTTCACCGGACACCAGTTTCGTCCTGGACGTCGGCGCCCGGCCGGCCGGGTACCTGCTGGCACTGCCGTGTCCGCCCTTCAGATACCCGAGCCTCGAACGGGCGGAGGAGCCGGCGGTGCTCTCGCGGAAGGGGGAGCCGACGATGCCCTCGCGCACTCCGCGCAATCTGCACCTGCACGACATCGTTGTCGCGGAGCGCCTGCGCGGCAGGGGGCTGGGGCAGCGGCTCCTGAACCACCTGATCCTGACCGCCGGTTCGCGCGGGTTCGAGCGGATCTCGCTGGTCGCCGTCGGCCGCAGCGAGCCTTTCTGGTCGGCGCGCGGGTTCAGCGCGTACCCGGGGATCTCCCCGGGCGGTTACGGCGCGAACGCCGTCTACATGTCCAAGGCGATGGCCGATTCGACGAAGTGAGTTGATGTGCGTGTTGCGTGTCCGTGATCTTTTTCACCGCGGCCAGTTGGCCATCGCCGCACTGTTCTGTTCCCTCGGCTTCCAGTACGCCACCTGGGCCTCGCGCATCCCCGCCATCAAGGCGGACCTCACGCTGACCGCGGCCGAGGTGGGGGTGCTGCTGATGGCGGCCGGCATCGGCGCGGTGGCGTCGTTTCCCCTGGTGCCGGTGCTCGTGCAGCGGCTGGGCTCCGCACGGCTGGCGCTGCTGTCGGCGCTCGGTCTGACCCTGCTGCTCCTGGCACTCGCCGCGGCGCCGGACTATCCGGTCGCCCTGTTGGTCATGGTGGCCGACGGGGTGTGTGTGGGGTGTCTGAACGTGGCCATGAACGCACAGGGAACGGCACTGGAGACCCGGCACGAACGCAACGCCATGGCGCGGCTGCACGCGACGTTCAGCGCCGGCTCCCTGCTCGCGGCGCTGCTCGCCTCCGGTATGACCGCGGTGACCTCCTCCGTCACGGCACATTTCGGCGTGGCTGCCGTGGTCCTCGTCCTGCTGGTCGCTCTGGCGCACCCCGGTCTGCTTGAAGACGAGGCTCCCGCGGAGGAGAGGCAGAGCAAGAGCCGCACCGGATGGAGCCTTCCGTCTCGGATGACGCTCTGGATGTGCTGTGCCATGGTGTTCGGCACGGTGACCGAGGGGGCCATGAACGACTGGTCCGCCCTCTACATGAGGGAAGTCGCCGAGGCCTCGGCGGAGTTGGCGCCGATGGGCATCGCCGTGGTGTCCGGCATGATGGTGGTGGCCCGGCTCTTCGCCGACGGCTGGCGCAGCCGCTGGGGCGACGGGCGGGTCGTCCTGCTCGGCAGTGCACTGGCCGCCGCCGGGTTGACCTTCGCCCTGGTGAGCGGGGGAGTGGCGGCGGCCCTGATCGGGTTCGCCTGCGTCGGACTCGGCTGCGCGGCCGTGACCCCTTGCGTCTATGTGGCCGCGGCGAAACAGGGCTCGCAGGCGCTGGCACTGGTCGCCGCGATGGGCACGACGGGTCTGCTGGCCGGGCCACCCCTCATCGGTTTCGTGGCGAACGCGAGCAGCCTGGTGTGGGGCCTGGCAGTGGTCGCGGCAGCGGCGGTCGTGGTCTCCCTGTGCAGTACACAGATCCGGTGGACGCCGGTGAGCGGCTGAGCCATGCCTTGCCGCGCAGCGGGTTGAGGTGGACCGGGGACGAGATGCGGCGGTCCACGCCGGACGCCGACGCCGTCGTCCTGCACCGCGAGGACGTCGGGGAGTTCGCAGACACGGTGACGCCGACCCGGTGCCTGCAGGACCGCTTCGACGTCGCCGCCCACGCGCTCACGTGGCCGAACTTCCTCTTCGCCGCTGTCGTCCGGGACGACTGCGCGAGCATGCACATGGCGTTCGATCACGGCAACGTGGACGCGTACTCGATCCACCACAACACCGCCGAGATCCACGAGCTCTACGCGGCCGGTCTCGACGGGCGTGCCGTCGAGACCGACCGGTCGTCGGCTACGTCGACTTCTGCGCGAGCGGGCGCACGGACGCCGACCGGATCGACGAAACACACACGGAGCTCATGCGGGAGCGGATCGTCGCGGTGGCGCACGAGGCCACAGCTTTGGCCGTACGGTTTCAGGATGGGCTACCGCCCGCCGCCAGTAGTGTGGGGTTGTCCTAGCGGAGGTTGGCGGACACCAACAAGGACAATCCGAACCGCCAGGTTCGGCTCAGCTTCCTGGGCTGATCCGACTGAGCCGGCTGTTCCGGCTGTTCCGGCTGAGCCAGCTGTTCCGGCTGAACCCGGGCACGGGTGCGCGAACCGTTCTCCGTGGCCGGTGAGTTCCCGGCCCGCTGAGGGGGGAGCTCGCCGGTGAGCCCTCCTGACGAGCGCGGACTCAGTAGGACGGAGCCGACCGCTCGATCCAGTCGTACGCGGCCTGCGCCGTGAACTCCGGCTGCCCGCCGGGGAAGATCAGCCCCGCCGTGCGGAACGCCTCGTCGGTCGCGCTCTCGGGGACATAGGGGATGGCGATGCAGCGCATCCCGGCCGCGTGCGCCGCTGCCGCCCCGGGCGGCGCGTCCTCCAGCACGACACAGTCGGCGGGATTCGCGCAGAGCCGGCGCGCCGCCTCCAGGAAGACATCGGGCCTCGGCTTGCCGTGGGCGACCTCCTCGGCGGAGACGAGGGTGTCGATGAACGCGTCGAGACCGGTACCCGCCAGCACCGCCTCGATGGCCGCGCGCGAGGAGCCGGAGGCCACCGCCATCGGTACGCCCACGGCGTGCAACAGCTCCACGAACGTCCGCATCTGCGGGTACACCTCGGTCTTGGCGCGGGCCAGCTCCAGGTAGTTCCGGTTCTTGCCGGCCAGCAGATCCTCGATCGGCGCGTCGAGCCCGTACTCCTCGCGCAGGCGCTCCAGCGTCTCGCGGGTGCCGATCCCGATGAAACGCGTGTGGTGCTCCCAGCTGAAGTCGGAGACGCCGTACCCGGCCAGGACCCGGCGCCCTGCCTCGTAGTAGTTGGGCTCGCTGTCGACGAGCGTCCCGTCGAGATCGAAAATGACGGCAGTCCGCGCAGTGCTCATGCACCCCAGCATGCCAACCGGCCGCGGGGAAGGCCGTCAGCGCGCCGTGCGTGTGGCTCTGCCGACCGACTCCACGAGCGGCAGCAGCCGGTACGGCACACGCTCGCGCAGCGCCATCTCCGTGCGCGTACGGACCACGCCCGGCAGGTTGATCAGGCGCTGGATCACGTCCTCCAGATGACCGTTGTCACGGGCCACCACCCGGGTCAGCAGATCCCCGCCGCCGGTGATCGAGAACGCCTCGATGATCTCCGGCACCGCCGCCAAGGCGTCGCCCACCTCGTCCAGACGACCCTGCGTGACCTCGATGTGGACAAACGCCAGCACCGGGTGGCCGAGGGCCGCCGGGGAGAGCACGGGTCCGGTACCGGTGATCACACCGTCCCGCTCGAGCCGGTCGATCCTGGCCTGCAGCGTGCCGCGCGCGATGCCCAGGATGCGCGCGTACTCCCGCACGCTCGTGCGCGGCTGCTCGATCAGCAGCCGCAGGATTCGGGTGTCGAGCTCGTCCACGGCCATGGTCCGTTGGCCTCCTCCCGGCCCATGAAACGGACTCTCCACGATACCAATGGCCCACTCACCGGTCGGCCGGTTGAGCCACTGTCCGCCCGGATGCTTTCCTGTGCTCAGAGAGGGCGCTGCGCAGCGCCGGACGGCAACGGAGCCGGACCGGACCCGCGGCGCCTTTGCCATGTCTGCAGAGGTGTGTGAGCGAGGGGGCGGGACGACCGTCGTGAAGAAGTGCGTGATGAGGATGTTCGTGGCTCCCGACCCCGGGCGGGTGCGGCTGCGGATCTCCGCGCGGGCCGTGCTCGGCGTCGGTGTGGCGGTCGCCGCGGCCGAGCTGGCCGGACTCTCCCTCACCGCCTCCATCACGGGAGGCCTCGCCGCGCTCCTGGCGCTCTTCACCGTCGCTGACCCGACCGTCCGACGGCAGGCCGTCACCACGGCCCTGCTGCCGGCCGTCGGCTTCCCCACCCTCGCGCTCGCGACGACGCTGCACGGCGTACCGCTGCTGCGCGACGCGTCCTGGCTCGCCGTGGTCTTCCTCGGGGTGTACGCGCGGCGCTGGGGCCCGCGCGGACACGCGCTGGGGATCTTCGCGTTCATGATGTTCTTCACCACCCAGTTCCTGCATGCGGTCCCCGCGCAGCTGCCGGAGCTGTACGGCGCGGTGGCGCTCGCCCTCGCCACGTGCTCGGGAGTCCGCTTCGGGGTGTGGTGCGTCGAGCGCCGTACACCGCCGCCCGCCGCGCCCACCCCGCTGCCCGGCAGGGGGCTGGCCCGCCTCACCACACGACAGGCCTTCCAGACCACCCTGGCCTGCGGTGTCGCGCTCGCCGTCGGCCAGCTGCTGTCCCAGGAACGCTGGTACTGGGCCGTCGGCACCGCCTGGTGGATCTTTGTGAACACCGCCTCGCGCGGCGAGACCCTCGTCCGCGGCTTCCGGCGGGTGGTCGGCACCGTCACGGGCATCGCGGCAGGACTGCTCGTCGCGATCCCGCTCGGCGGTGCGCCCGGGCCCACCGCGGCGCTCGTCGCCGTCTGCGTCTTCGGCATCTTCTACACCGCCGCACTCTCCTACAGCTGGATGATGTTCTTCGTCACCGTCATGGCAGGACTGCTGTACGGACTGCTCGGCGTACTCCACCCCGGGCTGCTGCTGCTCCGCTTCGAGGAGACCGCGGTGGGGGCCCTCGGCGCCGTGCTCGGCGTCGCGCTCGTCCTCCCCGTCACCACTCACACCGCGACCAACGCCTGGATCCGCCGCGCCGTGCGCTGCGTGCACGAGTGCACCACGGTCGCGATGCGCCGCCTGGCCGGGGACGCCGGCGCCGACCCGGCGCCGCACGCCGCCGAGCTGGAACTGCTCCTCGCCCGGGTACGGATGTCGCTCGCGCCGCTCGTCCACCCGCTGAGCCCGCTGCGCGCCCGCAAGGCACGAGCCCGGCAGGTGCTCGTGCTGCTCGACGACTGCGCCCGTGAGGTGCGCGGACTGGCCGCCGTCGCCGCCGACCCGTACGCCTCGCACGACGCGCGCCTCGCCGCCGCCTGCTGGCGCGTCGAGGCCGCCGTGCACGCGCTGGAGTCGCCGGACGCCGAGCCGGCCCAGGCGCAATCGGACGCCGCCGTGCCGGATCCGAAGCATCATCCGGGCGCCGAGGCCGCGCTCACTCATCTGAACGGGCTCGAGAGGGCGCTCTCGGACCTCGCCACTCCGCTGCGGACGTCCCCGCGCGCCCCGCTGGTCTCCGCCTGAGAACGCTCGTCGGCACGTACGAGCCTGCTTGTACGGCAATCCGGGCCTGCTTGTACGGCAATCCGGGCCGGCTCGTACAGCGACCCGCGCCCGCTCGTACAGCAACCCGGCGAGGCACCCTGCATGCGACTGACCGTAGTGTGACGGATGTGGCACGGTGGGTCGTGTCACGGTCAACCAGGCACGTGCACTTGGCACTTACAGGGTGGATCAGTCCCCGTTTGGGGTAGTCCGCTCGGCATCCACCGTCCCCTCCACCGCCCGGGGTGCGCACCATGCGGAAGTACCGTCGAAGAACCGCCGCACGCAAGAACCGTCCGTCACGTGCCGAGCCTGCCGGCGATCAGCAGGCCCGGGCGGAGCTGCCTGATCCGCCCGCGCAATGCCCGGTGGGCCACCACGAACCGCCGGGTCACCCCCCGCTCCGCTCCGCGCCGGGCGACACGGCCCGACTGCGGCTGGAAGCCGAGGAGTTCCTGCGGCTGTACCACCGGGAGGGGGCCGGGGCGGGCGATCCGGGCCCCCGGATAGCCGCCGTGCACGCCGAGATCGACGCGACGGGTACGTACCGGCACACCGCCGCCGAACTCGCCCACGGGGCACGCGTCGCCTGGCGCAACAGCAACCGCTGCATCGGCAGGCTCTACTGGCGTTCGCTGCGCGTCCGGGACCGCCGCGACATCCGCGACGCCGACACCATCGCCGTCGAGGCCGCCGCCCATCTGCGCGAAGCGACCAACGGCGGGCGGATCAGACCCGTCATCACGGTCTTCGCCCCCGACGCCCCGGGCCGCCCCGGCCCCCGCATCTGGAACGAACAGCTGGTGCGGTACGCGGGTTACGCCGACGGGCGCGGCGGATGCACCGGCGATCCGCGCAACATCGGACTCACGTCGTACGCCGCGCGTCTGGGCTGGCCCGGGGGCCCGGGCACGCACTTCGACCTGTTGCCGCTGGTGATCCAGGGCAGCGACGACAAACCCCGCTGGTTCACGCTGCCCGACGACGCTGTGCTCGAAGTCGCCGTGCGCCACCCCGAGGACGACTGGCACGCCGCGCTCGGCCTGCGCTGGCACGCCGTACCCGCCATCGCCAACATGTGCCTGGAGATAGGCGGGATCTGCTATCCGGCGGCCCCCTTCAACGGCTGGTACATGGGCACCGAGATAGGCGCCCGCAATCTCGCCGACACCGACCGCTACGACCTGCTGCCGGTCGTCGCCGATCGGCTCGGCCTGGACACCTCCACCGACCGCACCCTCTGGAAGGACCGGGCGCTCGTCGAACTCAACCGGGCCGTTCTGCACTCCTTCGACCGTGCCGGAGTGACCGTCACCGACCACCACACCGAGTCGCGCCGCTTCCTCGCCCATCTCGACCAGGAGGAGAGCAAGGGACGCCGGGTGGGCGCCGACTGGTCCTGGATCGTGCCGCCGATCTCCGGCTCCGCCACACCGGTCTTCCACCGTACGTACGACACCGCGGAGTCGAAGCCGGCCTTCGTGCACCATCCGGAGGCGCTGGCGCGGGCCCGTGGTGAGGACACGGGGTTGGTCTAGACCGCGCCTGCTACCGTCGGCCGGGCAGCGAACAGGTCGACGGCAGAGGAGGAGCGCAGTGAGCGGTACGAGCGCCGGACGGGCATTCATCGGGTCGTTCACGTCGGCGGGCGGGCGCGGGATCATCACGGCCGCCGTGGACGGTGACACCGGGGCCCTGACGGAGATCGCCGTGACGGACGCCGTCGCCGATCCGTCGTATCTCGCGCTCGGCGTCGCGGAGAGCGGTCCGGTCCTCTACGCGGTCTCCGAGACCGCGGAGGGGGCCGTCGCGGCGTTCGACATCGCGGGTGAGGGGTCGCCCCGGCTCATCGGCGCGCCCGTGCCGGTGTGCGGGTCGGGACCCACCCATCTCGCCCTCGCCGCAGGCCATCTGCTCACCGCCAACTACACCTCGGGCAGCGTCAGCACGCTCCCCGTCGGCCCCGGCGGGGAGCCGGGGGCCGCCACCGGTGTCCTGCGGCACGAGGGCCGGGGCCCGCACCCGGAGCGGCAGCGCGGCCCCCACGCCCACCAGGTGCTCCCCGATCCCACCGGGCGCTGGATCCTCAGCGTCGACCTCGGCACCGACTCGGTGCGCGTCTGTGAACTCGATGCCGGCGCAAGGGAGCTGACCCTGCGTGGTGAGACCGCGCTGCGGCCCGGCACAGGACCGCGCCAGCTCGCCTTCCACCCCGCCGGAGGCCATGCGTATGTCCTGGGCGAACTGGAGCCGACGCTGACCGTCTGCCGCTGGTACCCGGACACGGGCACGCTCGAGCCGCTCGGCGAGACCGCGGTGCTGCCCGGCGGGTTCGAGGATCCGAGCTTCGCCTCGGCGGTGGCCGTGGCCCACGACGGCCGGTTCCTGTGGGTCGCCAACCGAGGTCATGACTCCCTCGCGGTGCTCGCGCTGGAGGCGAGCGGTGCGAGCGCCGGGCTGGTCACCACCGTGCCCTGCGGCGGCCACTGGCCACGCGACCTCGCCCTCGACCCCACGGGAACGCGTCTGTACGCTGCCAACGAGCGCTCCGGGGACGTCACCTGGTTCGACATCGACGAGAAGACCGGGGTGCCGCGCAGGGCGGGCTCGATCGAGGCCCCGGCGGCATCCTGCGTCGTCTTCGCCTGATCGCGCACGCCTCGTCGCGCGCGGCGCCCACGAACTCGGAACGCACGAGCTCAGAACGTATGAGTTCAGCATGAACAAGCTCAGAACGTACGAGTTCAGCGCGCGCACGAGCTCAGCACGCACGAAAGGGCCCGCGCCTCTCGGCGCAGGCCCTTTCCGTCTGTGCGGACGCGACCGCGGAGCCGGTCAGTGGGACTGAGCGCCCTGCGGCTGCGGCGTGATGCCGAGCGCGGTCGTGTACTTGGCGAGCACCAGCTTCCCGATCGCCGGGTACGCGCCCAGCGGCTCGGCCGCGGCGCAGCGCGCCTCCGCTGCGGCGGCCTCCAGCAGGCCCTCCGGCAGTTCGGGGCCGACCAGGTACGGAGCCAGCGCGAGCTGTCCGGATCCGGAAGCGCGCAGTTCCTCGGCGGTCGCGGCGATCGCGCCCTCCTGGTCCAGCGCGGCGGCCATCACCGGCACGGCGAGCCGCGCGGCCAGCAGCATCCCGGTGATCCCCGCGGCTTGGACGGCCTCGTCGCCACCGACCGTGGCCAGCACGATGCCGTCGGCGGCCGTGGCGACGGTGAACAGCCGGGCGCGGTCGGCGCGCGCCAGACCGGCCTCCGACAGCCGTACGTGCAGGGCCTCGGCGAGCAGCGGGTGCGGGCCGAGGACATCGGTCAGCTCAGCGGTCGTGCGGCTGTCCATGACGGCCTGACGGATCCGCCGGGTCAGGGCGGCGTCCGGGCCGGCCAGCAGCGGAACCACGACGGAGGCGGGGCCCACGGGCTCCGCGACCTCACGGCCCGCGGACTTGGCCAGCTCGTACCGTTCGGTGCGCAGCGCGGCAGCCTGTGCGAGCACGCTCCCCAGCGTGGGGTACTCGGCGTCGTCACCGTCGACGTAGCCGATCGCGGCCTCGAGGCCGGGCAGCTCGGAACGGGCGATGCTGACGACTTCCTCGGCAAGGCCGCGTATCGCAGACGTCGGGGTGCCGGGCACAGCGAGAACGAGCGCGGGCGCGCCCTCGGGGGCCGCCACGGGCTCCGGGCGGCGGTGCCGCCCGGGCTGGCGGGGTCGCGGCATTCGTACAGGCAGGCCGGATGCGGGCCCAGTGGGGGAGCTCATGGCGCCGCATGCTACTGGTTTTGTCGTCGTCGCTGTTCGGGGAGGGGGCGGTCGAGCGCTGTCTGTCCGCATTTATCCGATGAGTTCGTTAACTGCTGCCTGTCCCGGTCTGATCCGAGGGTGGAGCCGTCAGACGGAGCATGCGCGGATCCGTCGGGAGCGTCAGCGAGCCGGTCGCGAGGGCGGCGGCGAGTGTCAGCGATCCGGCGAGCGGATCACCGGCCGGGGACACCGGCCGGGCATGCGGAAGTTGCCGCGCGAGGGCGTCCCGCAGTGGTACGACGAGGGGGTCGCCGATCGCGAACAGGCCACCGGTCAGGGCGACTTCGCATTCTCCGGCCGACGGTGGCGGGCAGACGGCCGCGGCCGCCGCCGCGATGTGGTCCGCGGCTTCGGCGAGGATGCTTCCGGCGACCGGATCGTCCGCCGCGCAGCGGGAGACCTCCGGGGCGAAGGAGGCCAGCAGCGCCGGCCGGTCGGAGCGGGGGTAGAGCAGTCCCGGCAGCTCCTCCGCCGGGCCGAACACCGCTTCGAGCCGGGCCAGCAGCGCGGCCGAACCGCCCGTGCGCCCGTCATGGGCGCGCATCGCCGCTTCCAGGCCCGCGCGGCCGATCCAGGCCCCGCCGCCGCAGTCGCCGAGCAGATGACCCCAGCCGTCCGCACGCCGCCAGCTCGTCAGATCCGTACCCAGCGCGATCATGCCCGTGCCGGCCGCGACGACCACCCCGGGGCGCTGGCCGAGCGCGCCCGCGTACGCGGTCACGGCATCGGCGGCGAGCGCCACGCTGCGCACCCCGAGGGCCGCCTCCAGCGCGCCGGGCAGCACGGCACGCAGCTCGTCCCCGAGCGTCACCATGCCGGCGGCCCCGACCGCGACGGCGACGAGCCCGGACGGACCCGGTTCCCCGCCCGTGCCGCGGGCGCCCGAGGCAGGGGGAGAACCGCCGTCGAGAGGCGGCGCCGGGGCGGCGACGGCCGACGGAGGGGTGCCGGTCACGCCGGCCCGCTCGAGCAGCCTTCGCGCCATCGGCAGCAGCTGCTCCAGCAGATGCGCGGCGTCGATGCCGCCGGGTCCGGTGCGCACGGGCTCCCGCGAGGCGGTCGCCGTGGCGACGGCCGGCGCTCCGGCCGGCGCCAGGGCCGCCCGCAGGCCGGAGCCGCCGGAGTCGACGCCGAGCACCCACCCGCCCGGCGCCCCGCCGACGGTCACGGGAGCCGCCAGTCGACCGGCTGCGCCCCCTGGCGGGCCAGCAGGTCGTTCGCCCTGCTGAACGGGCGCGAGCCGAAGAAGCCACGGTCCGCCGACATGGGCGAGGGATGGGCGGACTCGATCGCGGGCAGCTCGCCGAGCAGCGGCCGCAGATTGCGCGCGTCACGCCCCCACAGCACCGACACCATCGGCTTGCCGCGGGCGACCAGGGCCCGGATGGCCTGCTCGGTCACTTCCTCCCAGCCCTTTCCACGGTGCGCGGCAGGCTTACGGGGAGCCGTCGTCAGCGCCCTGTTGAGCAGAAGCACCCCCTGCCGGGTCCACGGTGTCAGGTCACCGTTGGAGGGTCTGGGCATCCCCAGGTCCGTGTGCATCTCCCGGAAGATGTTCTCCAGGCTGCCCGGCAACGGCCGCACCTCGGGCGCCACCGAGAAGCTCAGCCCCACGGCGTGCCCGGGGGTCGGATACGGATCCTGGCCGACGATCAGGACGCGCACCTCGTCGAACGGTTGCTGGAAGGCGCGCAGTACATGCGCTCCCGCCGGCAGATAGGTGCGCCCCGCGGCGATCTCCGCGCGGAGGAAGTCGCCCATCGCGGTGATGCGTTCGGCCACCGGCGCGAGGGCATCCGCCCAGCCCGGCTCTACGATCTCTTTCAAGGGTCGTGCTGCCACGAGGCGTCTTCCTTAGGTGCTGTGTGTGTGCGAACCAGCAAGCGCGGGTCAAGGCGCCCTTCCACCTGGATCGATGGAAGGAGGACGGGGGACGGCAGTTCGGTGCCAGGGCACCCGGCAAGAGCCTCCATGGCCTGGTCCCACAGGCCGGTCCTGTGCCAGCGCAGGAAGGCGCTGGCGACCGTCCCGAAGGGGCCGTACTCCTCCGGCAGATCCCGCCATGTGCAGCCCGTGCGGGCCTTGTGCAGCATCGCCTCCAGGAGGCGCCTGTGCTTCGTACTCGGCCGCCCGGAGCGGTGCATGAAGACGGGTTCCACAAGCCCCCATGCGGCGTCGCTCATCTCAGGAACGAGGCGCCCGTGAGCGCGGAACCACTTGGCCACCCGATCATCGTCCCGCACCTTGGTCGGGATCTCGCCGAGAAGGGTCACCCGCACGTCCAGCAGGGCCAGCACCTCCGCCTGCTGCCATGGGTCCATGTCGTGCAGCCGCTCCCTGGCCATTTCGGCCAAGGCCTGAAGGTCCCGAGCCCGCTGGCCGGCGGCTAGGGAGTCCTGGCGCCACGCCTTGGCCTCCTCAAGGAGGTCTGCGAGCTTGGCGCGCTCGTCCTTGAGGGTCTTGACTGCTGCGCCGATAGCCGCGGCGGCATCGGGTTCCCTGGCTGCGGTGATGACAGCCGCCGTAATGGCAGCATCCTGCCCGGCAATCTGCTGCTCCAGGTCGGCCACACGCTCTTGGTGGTTCACACCGCTTTGCTCAGCCATGCCGACCCAATCACCGGCCATGGCCTGGAGGCGTTCGGGGTTCTCCAGGAGCTTGCAGACCTCGGTCCAGACTCGCCCCTCGATCGCATCGGCGTTGACCTGCGAGCAGTCGCACTTGGGCTGCCCGGGGTACAGTTCGATCTTCCCCGAGCACCGGTACGCCCGGCCCGTGGTGGCGGTCCGGCTGACACCGGTGTAGTGCTTGCCGCACCCGTTGAAGATCCGCTTGCTCAGCGGGTGAACGCCGCTCTTGGAGAACGACTTCCGTCCGGTGCGGGCCATGCCCGCGTTGAGACGGACGATCTCACCCTCACTGAAGATGCGGTCCAGTTCGACGGTGACCGTCTCCCCGTAGACGGGCCTGCCTTCGTCATCCAGCTTCGTGCCGCGGGTTGCAGTCGTGCTCTTCGGGTTGCGGTACACCCGCACGCCGTCCTGGATGGGTGAGCCCTTCAGGATGTGGCGCAGGCTGTTGGCGGACCACATGCCCCCGCGGGGGGCTGGGTGTCCGAGCGTGTTGAGCTGGCTTGCCGCCTCCCGGGCGTTCAGCCCCTCCTGCACGATGAGTGACCACGCCACGCGCAGCGTGGCGGCGGCTGTCTCGTCGATGACGAGGCGGCTCAGGCCCCGCTGGCCCTTGTCCTCGATGCGCCATCCGTACGGCGCGATACCGCCGAAGTGGCCACCGTCCTCGGCCTTCTGCTGGATGCCGCCCTGCGTACGCTCGCGGATCAACTCACGCTCTTCTTCGGCGTAATCCGCGTCCTTGCGCATGTGGCTGCGGCCGGCGGACGTGGAGTTGTCGTAGTCGTTCTTGACCACGGCTACGTAAACGCCGATCTCTTCCAAGTCCCACACCCAGCGCCAGAACGCTTTGCTCGTGCGGCCGATGGCGCGGCCTTCGTTGACCACGACCATGTCGAAGGGGCGAGGTGTCTGGTGTGCGGCCTCCATGAGGCGCTTGAGGCTGTCGCGCTGGTGGGCTTCCAGGCTGCCGCTCACACCTTCGTCGGCGTAGGTGTCGACGTGCTGCCAGCCCTTGGCCGCGATGTACTTCGCGGTCTTCTTGCCTGTGTAGGCGATGCCGTAGCCCTTGGCCTGCTCTTCGGTGGACACCCGCAGGTAGTCCACTGCTCGCAGGATGGCGGGTCGTGTGGCCCTTCTCGCGGCGCCGATGGCGGCCGTGAGAGTGTTGGTCATGCCTAGTCCCTTCGCGACTGGCCGGACCCCGGAGCGTGCCCGCGCTGCCGGGGTCACCCGTACAGCGGGCATCCTAAGCTGCCGGTCTGTCAGCCCGTGGCGCAAAGGGGATGTTGAGCAGCTGGGCATATGCGTCCTGATCGGGCGTCTCGTTGACGTCCCAGCTGATCCGGACCTCGGCGTCACCCTGGCCGGCGAAGTGTTCGCGCAGCCAGGCGCTGGCTTCTTCTCCTTGGAGGAGAGCGTGTTCCTGCGCCGGCCCCGGGGCTTGAGCCCCGGAGCCTGGGCCGGGTCGGCAAGGAGGCTGGCCACTACCGGCCCCAGTGCACAGAGCAGTAACCGAGCTTCACAGCGTCGTACCCGCAACGGACGCCGTTCTCGTCCCAGGGCAAGCGGCTCAAGAGTCAGGAGCAGGCCGTGTTCGCCGGAGGCCGCGGCAGTTCTGCGCAGGGGCTCGCAGCGGGGTACAGGCAGACGTAACCTGACGGTGTCCGCATGCGCACTGATGTGTACACGGAGCAAAGGACCCGCAGGGGCCAGGTTCCGCTAACTCGCCCCCGGCTCCGGTCGGGGGCATTCTGCTGCCCAGCGCTAGCAGTGATAGCGCTTTTCTGCTAGCAGGCGTACATTCCCGCCCGACGGACCGACCGGCCCCGTCCCACTAGGCCAAGGCCGGTAGCGGAGCGCGAATCCTCTCCCCGAGGAGTAGCTGGCCGCGAAGCGAACGGGAGTGACAGTGAGCGAGTACAGCTTTGGTTACGACCCCACCGACGATCAGTCGGACCTGGGCGAGATGGAGAGCCAGCAGCAGGAGCCCAAGTGGTCCGCGAAGGACTGGCGAAGCTCTCGGGACAGGTACAGGAGCTGAAGGCGGAGAACGAGTGCCTGAAGGCGGACCAGGTCAAGAACCAGGTAGCGGACGTGTTCAAGGCCAAGGGCTACGCCCCCAATGCAGCGGAGCTGTGCAAGGGCGCGCCCGAGAAGCTGGACGAATGGCTGAGCACCTACGGTGCCGCGCTGGACAAGCTCCCTGCCGACGGGCAGGAGTAGGGCGAGCCGACCCCAACAGGGCCTCCGGCCTCCACCGTTCCGGCTGAAGGTCAGGATGCGCTCCAGCGCATGCAGGAGGCGGGCACGCAGGGCGTCGCCCCGCCTCAGGGCTCGGACAAGGAACTGGCCGCCGCTATCGCGGCATGCCAGACCGAGGAAGAGTACGCGCAGATCATGCGCGCGCATGGCAAGGGGATGTTCATTCGCTGTTCTCCTGGAGCTTGCGCCGGGTCTTGTGTCCGGCCTGGCTACGCCCGGCCATCAGGCCGCGGCCATACGCAGCGTCGATGTGCTCCAGCGGCGCGCTGAAGGCGCCGTCCCTGACGGGTTGGTTGACGGACACCCAGACATCCACGGTGTCCCGCGAGGTCGCCTTCCAGGGCGCCTCGTCGTCGGCCATGGGCCCTCCAATGAGAAGAGCCACCGCGGATGGCGGTGGCTCTGGTTGGTATATGTGCTGGTCAGGCAGCCAGCCTCATCTGAAGAGTGGTGCGATCAATCCACTGTCAACCGGCCCTCAGCCGAGGGTCGTCGCCCGGACGCACAGGACATCCGGCAGATGGGAGGCGAGCTGCTGCCAGCTGTCCCCGTCGTCCGCGCTCGCGTACACCTCACCGTTCCTGTTGCCGAAGTACACCCCCGCCGGGTCGGCGTCGTCGGTGCACATCGCGTCGCGCAGCACCGTGCCGTAGTGGTCGCCCTCGGGAAGTCCGGCCGAGAGAGGCTCCCAGCTCGCGCCCGCATCGCTCGTACGGTAGACGCGGCAGCGGCGTCCGGCCGGGACGCGGTCCGCGTCGGCGTTGATGGGGAAGACGTAGGCCACATCCGCGCGGTGCGGATGCGCGGCGACGGCGAAGCCGAAGTCGGACGGCAGGCCCTCGCCGATGTCGGTCCACTTGGCGCCCGCGTCGTCGCTCCGGTACACCCCCCAGTGGTTCTGGAGGTACAGCCGGTCCAGATCGCCCGCGTCCTGCGCGATCTTGTGGACGCACTGGCCGAACTCGGGGTGCGGATCGGGCAGGAAGACCGCCGACACGCCCTGGTTGGAGGGATTCCAGCTGGCGCCGCCGTCGCGGCTGCGGAACACTCCGGCGGTGGACACGGCGACCGTCACGGCGTCCGCGTCCCGGCGGTCGGTGACCACGGTGTGCACGGCCTCACCGCCGCCGCCGGGCACCCACTGCGACCGGGTGGGGTGCTCCCACAGGGGCCGCACCAGCTCGAAGGTCTCCCCGGCGTCCTCGGAGCGGAACAGCGCGGCCGGCTCCGTCCCCGCGTACACCACGTCCGGGGCGGCGGGACCCGCAGGGTGCAGCTGCCAGACCCGCTCCAGGGACGCCCCGGTGTCCTTCGGGAACTTGACCGCGGGCTTCGCCGGCTCGGTCCAGGTCGCCCCCAGGTCGTCGGAGTGGAACACGGACGGACCCCAGTGGGAGCTGTCGCCGCCGACGAGCAGCCGTGGCGTGTCGCGGCGTTTGTCGATCCCGATCGAATACACCGCCTGCGCGTTGAAGCTCGGGCCGTCGAAGTCCCACCGGCCGCCGCGCCTGCGACCGATGAAGAGCCCTTTACGTGTGCCTACAGCCAGCAGAACATCGGTCATCGCCGACACCTCCAGGACGCCTTGTCACGGATACGGGCCAGTCTGCACCCGACCACCGACACCGGCCCGTGGGCAGGGTCGGGGGACGGGAGAACAGCCCGACAAGGCAGACCGGACGGGTGGCCGGAACTCATCGGCCGCCGGGCAGCTCTTCGCGGTCCGGCGGCCGGTGGACCTGCTGTCCTCAGACGGAGCGGTGGTACTGGTCCGGGATCCGGATCGCGCCGCCGAGCTCGCGTGCGGCCTGACGTGCCCACGACGGGTTGCGCAGCAGTTCGCGGCCGAGGAGTACCGCGTCGGCCTCGCCGTTGGAGAGGATCTTCTCGGCTTGCTCGGGCTCGGTGATCAGGCCGACGGCCGCCACCGGCAGACCCGTCTCGGCCTTGACGCGGGCGGCGAAGGGCACCTGGTAGCCGGGGCCGACGGGGATCCGCGCCCGCGCGGCGTTGCCGCCGGAGGAGACGTCGAGGAGATCGACGCCGTGTTCCTTGAGCAGGGCGGCGAAGCGCACCGTGTCGTCGGCCGTCCAGCCGTTCTCCTCGAGCCAGTCGGTCGCCGAGATGCGGAAGAAGAGCGGCAGCTCCGCGGGCCACACCGCCCGTACGGCGTCGACGACTTCCAGCGCGAAGCGGGTGCGGTTCTCGAACGAGCCGCCGTACTCGTCGGTGCGGTGATTGCTGTGCGGGGAGAGGAACTCGCCGATCAGGTACCCGTGTGCGCCGTGCACCTCGACGATCTCGAATCCCGCCTCCCGTGCGCGCCGCGCGGCGTCCGCGAACTGTCCCACGATCTCGCCGATCTGAGTGGTGGTCAGCTCGTCGGGCACCGGGTGCCCTTCGTCGAAGGCGACCGGGCTCGGTGCGAGCGTCTGCCAGCCGTGGGCGTCGGGGCCCACCGGCGCGCCGCCCTTCCACGGCCGATCGGTGGAGGCCTTGCGGCCGGCGTGGGCGATCTGGATGCCCGGGACGGTGCCCTGGCCCTTGAGGAAACGGGTGATCCGGCGGAAGGCCGCGACCTGGGTGTCGTTCCAGATGCCCAGGTCGTGGGTGCTGATGCGGCCCTCGGGGGAGACCGCGCTGGCCTCGACGAGGATCAGGCCGGTGCCGCCGGCCGCGCGGGCGGCGTAGTGGGCGAAGTGCCAGTCGTTCGGGACACCGGCGTCCGGTCCGAACACCTCCGCGCTGTACTGGCACATCGGCGCCATCCAAACGCGGTTGGGGACGGTCAGTGACCGGAGGGTGTACGGCTCGAACAGTGCGCTCACGGCGGTCTCCATTCACGGCGGGGCCGAAGTAGGTACTCGTACGATACCCGTCGTAGTACGACATCTGTCAAACTACGATGCCTGTCGTACGAAGCCGCGAGTGTGCGTGTCGATCCCAGGGGGCGTCAGTCCGTGTCGGCGCAGCTCCTCATCGGGTCGTGGTCCAGGTCGGCGCCGTCCAGCTTGGCCGTGAGCGAGGTCAGTCGGGTCTGCAGGTCGCCGATCTCCTCCAGTGTGAGCCCGGTGGCTGCGGCGATCCTGCGCGGGACGAGCGCGGCCTGCTCCCGGAGGGCGATGCCCTTGTCCGTCGGGTGCACGGTGACGGAGCGCTCGTCCTCGGCGCTGCGCCGGCGCTCCACGCAGCCGAGTGCCTCCAGTCGCTTGAGCAGGGGCGAGAGGGTTCCGGAGTCGAGGCGGAGCTGCGTGCCGATCGTCTTGACGGGCAGGGCGCCGTGCTCCCAGAGCACCAGCATCACCAGGTACTGGGGATAGGTGAGCCCCAGATCCTTGAGGACCGTCCGGTAGAGCCCGTTGAAGGCCCGTGAGGCCGCGTGCAGCGAGAAGCAGATCTGGTGGTCGAGGCGGAGGAATTCCTCGCTCGTCGGGGCGTCCGGTGTGGTCTTCATGGGTCCAGGGTACCTATCCATTGGGCAATCGAGTTGTGCACAACTGAATTGTGTGCTGTAGTTGCTCCTGTCCGACCCAACGACACAGGGATGGTTCTGATGAACGCGCTGTACACCGCTGTAGCCACCGCGAACGGCCGAGAGGGTCGTGCCGTCAGCTCCGACGGCCGCCTGGACCTTCCGCTGGCAGCCCCTGCCGCCCTGGGCGGCAGCGGCGACGGCACCAACCCGGAGCAGCTGTTCGCGGCCGGATACGCCGCGTGCTTCTCGAGCGCGCTCGGTCTGGTCGGGCGCCAGGCGAAGGTCGACACCGGTGAGATCTCGGTGACCGCCGAGGTCGGCATCGGCAAGGACGAGGACGGTGGCTTCGGCCTCGCGGTGACGCTCCGCGTCGAGCTGCCCGCGGCGCTCGAGGGCGAGACCGGTGAGCTGCTGGTCAAGCAGGCCCACCAGGTCTGCCCCTACTCCAAGGCGACCCGTGGCAACATCCCGGTCGAGCTGATCGTCGAGTAGTCGGCCGACGGCGGGGCGCAGGCCTCCCGTACGACGGCGTCGCGGTGCCCGGCCGACCGGGCACCGCGACGCCGTCGTACGCATGTGAATCGACCGGCGGCTGAGCCGAACGGCGACTGGGAACTACGAAGCCTCTCGTACAATGGAGGCCCCGGATGAAGTGGAGCCTCCGTGACCACCGCGACCAGCCCCCGCGCGCTCGCTCACCCCACGCCGGACGAGATCCGTCTGGAGGGTGTGCTGCACGCGCTCTCGGACCCGGTGAGGCTGCGGGTGGTGCGCGAGCTCGCCACCGCGTCGAGCGAACTGTCCTGTTCGTACTTCGATCTGCCCGTCACGAAATCGACGACCACGCACCACTTCCGGGTGCTGCGCGAGAGCGGTGTGATCCGGCAGAACTACCAGGGCACGGCAAAGATGAACGGTCTGCGCCGCGACGACCTGGACGCCCTGTTCCCCGGTCTCCTCGACAGCGTCCTCGCCGCTGCCGACCACGAGGCGGCCCGCCTCGGCACCGGCTGACGCCCGGCCGGGCCCGGGGCCCGTCTTCCCGGTCCTGCCGGTCGCGTGCCCCGGCACCGCATCCTGCCGCGTTGCCGTCGCTCACCGACTCTCCCGTAGCCCTTCGGGACGGGCCTCACCGCAGCAGCCCTTCGGGACGGGCACCACCGCAGCGCGTCCTTCCTCCGCCTCGCGATGCGTCCGACGAGCCCCGAGGCCTGTCTTCCCGCCCCCAGGTGCCCCTCGCCGCGGCCCTGGCCCTCGAGAACTGCCCGACAGGTCCTACGCCGCAGGCAGCTGCGGCGCGTCGGCGCCGAGAGCCGCGTGCAACAGCCCCGGCCAGTCGGGGATCTTCACCGAGCGGCGCCCCAGCGAGCGGCCCAGCTCCGTCTCGGCCGCCTCGATCGCCAGCCAGCCCGGCCACTCGACCGGATGGTGGCCCGACTCCCGCAGCGCGGCGAGGGGTTCGCCCATGAGCGGGCGCGCCGACAGCTCGGCGGCGTCCGCGAGCAGCGAGTTCACCGTCTCCTTGGCGCAGGGCCTGTTCGTACCGATCACCCCGGTGGGTCCGCGCTTGATCCAGCCGGCCACGTACTCACCGGGCGACGGGGCCCCGTCCCGCAGTATCCGCCCCGCCGCGTGCGGCACCGTCCCGCGGTTCGCGTCGAACGGCAGCCCGTCGAGGGGCACTCCGCGATAGCCGACGGCCCGCAGCACCAGCTGTGCGTCGATCTCCTCGTACGTCCCCGTGCCGCGCACGCCGCCCGCGCCGTCCGGCACGGTGTGCTCGAAGCGCACCCCGGCCACCCGCCCGTCGGCCTCCAGCAGCTCCACCGGACGCAGGAAGAACCGCAGCCTGATCCGGCGTGTCCGCTCGCGCGCCGCGTCCCGACCGGCAGCCGCCCAGCCCCGTACGACTTCGACGTTGCGCCGGTTCACCGCGGGCAGGCCCGACGGGTCGGCGAATCCGGGGTCCGGCGCGAGGTCGGACGGCTCCACCTCCACCCCGGCGTCCGGCAGTCCGCCCAGTTCGCGCAGCTCCTTCGTGGTGAACTTCGCCTGGGAGGGCCCGCGCCGCCCGACCATGTGCACCTCGCGCACCCGGCTGCCGGCCAGCGCGCCGAGCGCGTCGTGCGGCACATCGGTCGGACGCAGCTCCGCCGCGCCGCGCGCGAGGATCCGTGTGACGTCGACGGCCACATTGCCGACCCCGATGACCACCGCGGACCGCGCGCCCAGGGCGAAGCCGCTTCCGGCCGCGTCCGGGTGCGCGCTGTACCAGGACACGAACTCGGTGGCCGAGTAGCTCCCGGGGAGGTCTTCGCCCGGCACGCCGAGCCGGCGGTCCTTCGCGGCCCCGACGCAGTACACGACCGCGTGGTACAGCTCCAGCAGCCGCGCGGGCGCCAGCCCCCGGGAGCCCACCTCGACATTGCCGATGAAGCCGATCCGCTCGTCCTCCAGGACCGACCGGAGGTTGTTCTGCAGGGACTTGATCTTCTCGTGGTCAGGTGCGACTCCGTACCGCACGAGCCCGTAGGGGCACGGGAGCCGGTCCAGCACGTCCACATGGACATCGGGTACCAGGGACTGCTGGACAAGGGCCTGGGCGGTGTACACCCCGCTCGGGCCAGAACCGACGACGGCGACTCGAAGCACGGTTGCGCTCCTTCCCGCAGGGTGCCTCCAGCATTGCACTCGGCGCGGCGCCCGGGGAGCCTCACATCGCGCGCATACGGCTGATCTCGGCCGTCTGCTGTGCGATCACGTCGTTCGCCATCTCCTCCACCGCAACGTTGTTCCCCTCGGAGAGCGCATTCGCCGCCATCGTCACCGCCCCTTGGTGGTGGGTGATCATCAGCTTCAGGAACAGCTCGTCGAAGGCCTTGCCCTTCGCCGCCCGCAGCTGTGCCAGCTGCTCCGTGGTCGCCATCCCGGGCATCGACGCGTGCTCGTGCGTGCCGTGAGGCGCCCTCGTCGTGGCGGCAGGGTTCGCCTTCAGCCACCCCTGCATGGCACCGATCTCCGGCTGCTGTGCGGCGGCGATCCGTTCCGCGAGCCGCTTCACCGGGTCGCTGCCGGCCCGGTCCGGCGCCAGGCCGGTCATCTCCAGGGCCTGGCCGTGATGGGCGATCATCATCCGGACGTACTCGACATCCGCCGAGTTGGGGCTGTCGTCCGGCGCCGCCTTCGCGGCCTCTTCGGGTGACAGCGTCTTCGCGGGCTCGCCCGGCCCGCCGGGGGCCACGACGGAAGGACCGCCGGCACTCTTGCCCCGCGCGGGGCCGTCGGACCCCGACTCGCAGGCGCCGAGGGCGAGTACGGCGGCCACGACATCACGGTGCTGCCCTCCAAGGACCTCGCCGCGGGTGCCTGCATGGGTGACGGAATCCTCTTCGACATCAAGGACCCCGAGCACCCGAAGGTCATCGACCAGGTCCAGGACAACGTCAACTTCGCGTTCTGGCACTCGGCGACGTTCAGCCGGAACGCCGACAAGGTCGTCTTCACCGACGAGCTGGGCGGCGGCAGCGGCGCCACCTGCAACGCGGTGATCGGACCCAACCGCGGAGCCGACGGCATCTACGACATCGTCGGCAGGGGCGACCGGCGCACAACGGCTGCATCTTCTCGAACGACATCGCCAAGGGTCTCGACGTCCTGAAGCTCGACGACCGCCGTACCGACCCGGCGAAGCGGGTCCGGATGCACGAGCTGAACGTGCAGACGCAGCCGGACTACTTCAACTGGTCCGACCAGTCCGACCGGTCCGACGGAATCGACGACTGATCAGCTCCGCTGAGGTGCTGGTCCGAGCCGTTGTGACCCTTCCCGCCCGGCGGCCCCTCGCCGGGCGGGAAGCCCAGCGTCCAGTCCAGCCCGTACCGCTGGAACAGCTCCGCGCGCAGCCGGGTCCGTGGCATCGGCGCCCCCGGCACCGCCACCGCGAAGACGGCGCCCATCAGCAGTGCGCGCAGCAGCGGATAGTCGGCGTCCACGTCCGACGAGCCGTACCGCTCCACCGTGTCGCGCAGCAGGGACGCCAGGCGCTGCTGCTCCGGGCACTGCACGAACCCCTCGGCCTGCAGAATTCCCGCCATATGGGCGCGCATGAGCACCGGTCGGTCCACCGCGAGCCCGAGAATCGCGTCGATCGCCCGGGCCAGCAGCTCGCGGCCGTCGTCCGTGCGCGGCTCGCGGTCCAGTGCCTCCTTCAGCGTCAGATGCATCAGCCGGTGCACGGCCGACTGGAAGAGCTGCCGCTTGCCGGGGAAGTAGTACGAGACCAGGCCGCGTGCCGAGCCCGCCCGGTCGGCGATGTCCGCCAGGGTCGTCGCCTCGTAACCGCGCTCCCCGACGAGGTCCACGGTCGCCTGCAGCAGGCGCTCCCGGGAACGCCGACGGAGCTCTTCATTGACCGATGCGCTCCGCGGGGACATGCTTGACTCCTGCGTTGACTGGCTCTCGGCCAATATACTCAGCGCGAACCGTTGAGAGGCACTCGCATGCCTGGTCAGCGGCGTTGTGCGGGCGGACCGGGCGACGCGGGGGATCGCCCGGCCCGGCCGTCTCTGTCGTGCGTTCGTCCGGCTTCGGATGTCCGTGTTTCCTCGCCCTGGTCTCCATTGTCCGTCCCCATGGTCCGGATTCATAGGACGGTCCGGATTCACAGGTCGACCATTCCGAGTACCGGACGCAGCCCCCCGGGCCGCTCGTCGACCGGCAGATGGTCCACGAAGTGCACGGAACAGCCCAGCCGCGCCGCGCCACCGTCGGCGTGCCGGTCGTCGCCCACCATCAGCACGTCCTGCGGATCGTGCCCCAGCGCCTCGCACGCCGCCCGGAACAGTCGTGTGTCCGGTTTCTGGACACCGTGCCGGTACGACAGGACGTACGCCTCCACGAACGGGTCCAGCCCGTGCGCCCGGAAGACCGGCCGCGGATCCCAGCCGATGTTGCTGACCACCGCGACGCCCGCCCCGCGGCGCCGCAGCTCGCCGAGCACCTCGGCCGCGTCCGGGTACGGGTGCCACGCGAGCGGTGTCTTGTGCCGCTCGTAGAGCGCGTCGTACAGCCGCGGATCCGGCAGCTCGACCCGGCGTGCGAGGCCGACATAGGCATCACGATGCCGCTCGGCGTCCTCGTCACGGGTGGACCACAGCTCGGCGAGCGCCCCGGGAATCCGCTGCGGGGTCGAGCCGCCGGGCAGCGCCCCGGCCGCGTCCAGCTCGCGCGCGTACCGCTCGAACTCCTCCTGGCCGACCGAGACGCCCGTCTCCTCCAGGGCGGCACGCAGCCAGGACGCGACGGGTTCGATCCGGAAGAGCGTTCCCGAGAAGTCGAAGAGCACGCCTTTGATCCCCATACGGCGATCCTCGCGGGCTCAGCGCCCCCGGTTCAAGACCGCGCGCTCGCACGAGACGGCGGTGAGCTCTCCCGGACGACGACGCCGGTTGTGCTCGCTTGCCGCATCAGCGCAACGCCGGCGGAGGTTCAAGCCCACCAAATGGACTCCCGGCAGGGAAGGGCGGCCCATCGAAACGGAATGGCACAACTATGCCCAAGCACAGGCCGAAGCCCGCGCCTTTCGGCGCGGGCGTCGGGGCAGCCGTAGGGTCGGTGGTTCCAGTAGTCGGTGACGGCCCGGGAGGACCAGCGCTCGGCTTGGCGGCGGGGGTGGCGTATCGACGGACCGCTCCACCTCATTACATGGGGGGTTGTTGCATGTCGCGGCAGATCATGTAGGCGTTTGATCGCGCCGGGTGGTGGTTGAGGTCCGTGAGCCGGGAGCCGAGTCACGTGGCGTCGTAGCACGATGCGTAGACCCGGACAAGAATGCCGGCCTCAGGGTCGTCGTTCGTGAACCGGACTTCCCATCCAGTGCCATCAGCCGTAGGCCGGTCAATGTGAACCTCGCCGCTTCCCGGGCCAGGCTTATCCCAACCGCCGCCGGTGGCCATCTTGCCTGGAGGGCACGTCGCGGTCACGACTTGATCGCCGAGGGGCCCAATGACGGCCTGCACCCCAACGCGCTGGAATCCCGAGAGACCGTCATCGCCCTGGGCGCCCTGGGCGCCCTGTGCACCCTGGGGACCTTGAGCACCCTGTGAACCTTGGTCGCCCTGGGGACCCTGCTCACCTTGGTTGCCCTGGGGGCCCTGCGCGCCTTGGTCGCCCTGGGGACCCTGCTCACCTTGGTCGCCCTGGGGGCCCTGCGCGCCTTGGTCGCCCTGCTCGCCCTGCTCGCCCTGCTCACCCTGGGGACCCTGTGGCCCACGGACCTTGTCGCGGTCCTTGTCGCGGTCCTTGTCATGGTCGGCACTCGTGGCGCCGTTCGGGCCTGGCAGCCCCATGCTGTGATCGGTGCCGGACCTGTGGATCGCGTCGGCGATGGCCTGCGTGCTCGGGACGACATTGAGCATCACGGCAAGTGCGCCCGCCGAAACCATCGTGGCGGATTTCACGCGGGACCTTTGGATCGTTCTACGGCTCACGAGAGAACCTTCCTCACGAAACTTGGAGTGACCACACCGCAAGCGCGCGCACTCGGCAAAGTGCGCTTGATTCACCTGCGTGTCACAGAACCGTTCTTCACGCTACGTGATCGCACGATTACTCGTCGGTGGTGATGCGGAAGATCACCCGAGCAGTCCCGAGCGCATGGGGCCAGTCGGTGCTGGTCCGGGTGTCGCAGGCAGGGACGACACCTGAGCAGGCACAGCGCTTGCTGGACCTGCTGCCGGGCGCTGACACCGGATGTCGAGGTGCTCCTTGATCTCCGGAACGGACGTAGCGCTCGCTGCCATGCGGCGAACCTCTCCGGCTCAGCGCTCCCGGTTCAAGGCCACCCGCTCGTACGACACGACGGTGAGCGCCACCAGACAGATCCCGAGCAGCCAGCCGCCGACGACATCCGTGAGCCAGTGGACACCGAGATAGATCCGGGTGAAGCCGACACCCAGCACCGACACGGCGGCGAGCGCCGCTACGGCCCGCCAGACCCACGCCCCCGCGCCGGCCCGCCCCAGCAGCCACAGCAGCAGGCCGCAGGTGACCGCCGCCGTCATCGCATGCCCGGACGGGAACGCGGCGTACTGAGCGGAGTCCACCGGGTCGGGCCAGTACGGTCGCTCCCGGCCCACCAGGGACTTCAGCCCCTGCTGCAGGGCCGAGCCCAGGGCGCCCGCCGCCGCCACCCACAGCGCGAGCAGCCACCTGCCCCGCCACAGCAGCACCACGACTGCCGCGGCACCCAGCGCACGCATCGTCCACGGGTCCCACACCCAGTCGCTGAACACCCGGTTGACGCGTGTGAACCCCGGCTCCGCCAGCGCGGAACGGTGCAGTTCCGCGGCGACCGTACGGTCGAACGACAGCAGTGGTCCCCAGCCGACGGCGACCGTCACCAGCAGCAGCACCGAGAGGACGGCGGTCACCGCGGCGGTGCGGGCGGGGGCGGGTACGGGAGTGCGCGGCCGCGAAGCCGGAGTGGGGGAACCCATGGGGAGATCTTGCCGACGTTCGCCGCGGCGGGCTATCCCAGGGCGCGCAGACCGGGCACGAATGCCACCAGCAGAGGTACGACGGGGACCAGCGCCGCCGCCGCGGTCAGCCGCAGCCTGCGGCCGGCGGGGAGCCGGGGCACCGGCGTCAGCAGCCGGTTCACCCGCTGCGGCAGCTGCGCGTCCGGAGCCGGGCACGGCCCGAAGACCCCCCGGTGCTCGTTGAGTTCGACCAGGGCGAGCGCGATGGTCAGCCGTCCGAAGCGGCGCGAGGCCACGTCGTCCGCGGCCAGCTCCACCAGCCGGTGCATCTCGTTGCGGAACGCCGCGAAGACCGGCACCTGCGGAAAGCCGGTGGCGAGCGCCGCCGAGCAGTGCAGCAGCCAGTCGTGGCGTGCCCGTGCGTGCCCCTGCTCATGGGCGAGCACCGCATCGAGCTGACGGCCCTTCAGGCGGCGCAGTGCGGCGGTGGTGATGACGAGCTGAGGCGCCGCGCCAGGCAGCCACCACGCGCCGGGGCGCTCACCCTCCAGGACGACCAGCGGATCGCTGCCAGGGTCCTCACCCGGCAACAGGGGGGAGCGCACGAGGAGTTCGGCCCGGCGCCGCCTGCGCCGTACGTGCGCCCGGTGGATCTCCTGGGTGAGCATCGCGCCGGTCCACAGCCCGCCGCACGCCAGCACCACGGCCAGCGCCGCCGACCACGGCCCGCCCGCGCCCAGCGCGTACGCCTCCACCACCGCGTGCGGTGCGGGCGCGAACACGTGGCCCCGAACCGCCTGCCAGGCCACCGCCGCGCTGAAGATCATGGAAAGCGCGAAGCTCAGCAGCACCGCCGCCACCACGCACTGCCACACCCACAACGCCACCACAGGCTCGCGCTCCGGCCAGTCGGTCCGCGACATCAGCCGCGGGGCCACGACGGCGGCCAGTGCGCCGAGCGAGAGCAGCGCGAGGGAGACCATCATGCCGGCCAGCCTATGAGCGCGGGGCTACTCCCGGGTATGGCCACGCGAGGCAAGTGACGTACGCCACCGCTTCACCACGCCGGGTCTCAGACGGTGAGCAGCATGGCGACCATGGCGACGCCCATCGACACCCGGCAGGCCAGTGCCAGCTCGGGCCGTGCGCCCCAGGCCACCGCCCCGCCGCCCGCGGGCATAGCCACGGGCACCAGCCGGGTACCCGCACGCAGCACGAACACCGTGAAGTAGACGAGCAACGCGCCCGTCAGGAGCGGCACTCCGCCCGGACCCGCGTGTCCGCCGTGCGCCCCGGCCGCGCCCGGAGACATCGCCACGGCCATGTACACCATGGCCAGCGAACCGACCAGATGATGCAGATGATGCGCGCCGCCCGGCGAGGGCCGGACACTCCGCAGGGCACGCAGCCCCGCCACGCCGAACACCGCGGCGTACACGAGCCAGGCCCACGGCGGCGGCGGGACAACGGCGGCGGGTACGGCCATCGCGGCCATCCCGAACCCCATCACCGCCTCGCCGCCCGCCGTCCTGCGCTGCTCACCGGCACAGCTGCGCATCCGCAGGAGGCAGTACGCGCCGGACGCCGCGCACAGTGCCACGAGCAGCCAGCCCGGCATCGCCGGTCCGTGCACCGAGCACCTCCCTGCTCATCGGTGTCGGGAGAGTGATGCCCGCATCCGTCGCGGCGCATACGAGCGCACAGGTGTACACAGGGCGCTCGGGGCGGTCCGCGGTGCCCGCTTCGCTGCGTGGGCGCTTCGGTGAACGTCGCGCCCCTTCGCCTCAGGGCCGGCGGCGCAGCGGATGGTCCTCGGGCACCTCGACCACCGCGATACGGACCCCGTCCGGATCGGTCAGCCACATCTCGACGAGCCCCCAGGGCTCCCGCTGCGGTGGCCGCTCCACCGTCGCGCCCCGGGCCACCAGGTGCCCGTACGCCGCCTTCGCGTCGGACACCTGGAGCCACAGGGCGAGACCGGGAGCGGGTGGAGTGTCCGAACGTCCGGAGAGCTCCAGGAATCCGCCGCCCAGGAAGTAGACCGTCCCGCGGTCCGGCCCGGTGCCGAACTCGCGGTAGATCTGGAGGCCGAGGACGTCCTCGTAGAACCGCCGGGACCGCTCGGGGTCGGTCGGCCGCAGAAGGATGCGGCTGCTCAGCACGTGCATCATGGTCATCACGGTAGACCGCCGAGGCGCCCGGGTTAGGCTCGTGCGGACCGCGCGTTGTGGCGTGTACAGAGGAGAACGGAGACCCGCACCATGGAGACCGCCCCGCCTCAGGGCCAGGCCCTGTCCTTCCGCGACGCGACCGAGGCCGATGTGCCTGCGCTCGTCGAGCTGATCGAGTCGGCCTACCGCGGGGACTCCAGCCGGACCGGCTGGACCACGGAGGCGGACATCCTGGACGGGCAGCGGACCGACCCGGAGGGCGTCCGCCAGGTCATCACCGGGTCCGGCAGCCGGCTCCTCGTGGTGCTGCGCGACGGCGAGATCGTCGCGTGCTGCCAGCTCGAACACCGCGGCGATGCGGCGTACTTCGGCATGTTCGCCGTCCGCCCCGGACTCCAGGGCGGCGGCCTCGGCCGGCAGATCATCGGCGAGGCCGAGCGCATCGCGCACGAGGCATGGGGCGTAGGTGAGATGCACATGACCGTCATCTCGGTGCGCGACGAGCTCATCGCCTGGTACGAGCGGCGCGGCTACCGCCGTACGGGAAAGATGACCCCGTTCCCGTACGGCGACGAGCGCTTCGGTATTCCGCAGCGCGACGACCTGCAGTTCGAGCTGCTGGTGAAGCCGCTTCCGCAGTAGGACCTGTCCGGGCGGCCTGTCCGGGCGGTCTTCGCAGGCCCGGCACGTCCGGCCGGACAGGGCCTGGGCCCGGGGTCAGGCCGTGAAGCGGCCGGTACGCCGGATCTCGGGGAAGTCCGTGGTCGCGCCGTCGAGTTCGAGGGCGCGCACCAGCCGCAGATGATCCTGGGTGTTGACGACCCAGGCGACGACCTTGAGGCCCTCGCCGTGTGCGTGCTCCACGGTCTCCAGGGTCAGTCTGCGGATGTTCAGCGCGAGCGTGGCGGCGCCCACCGCCCGTGCGCGCTCCACGACGTCGCTGTCCCAGCGGCTGGCGACCAGCGCCGTCCGTACCCCCGGCACCAGCGAGGCGATCGCCGCGATCGCCTCGTCCTGGAACGACGACACCTCGACCCGGCCCACCAGATCCCGCTTGAGCATCACATCGGCGAGCGCCCGCGCCGCCGCGACATCCTTGATCTCCGCCTGGAGCGGGGCGCTCACGGCGTCCAGGACCTCCTCGAAGACCGGGATGCGCTCGCCCTGACCGGCATCGAGCTCCCGCAGCTCGGCGAGGGTCTTCTCGGCGATCGCTCCGGTGCCGTCGGTCGTCCGGTCCACCTCGGCGTCGTGCATGACGACCAGCGAGCCGTCCTTGCTCAGATGGAGGTCCAGCTCGATGGCGTCCATGCCCGCCCGTTCGGCTTGGACGAAGGAACGGAGGGTGTTCTCCGGTTCGACACCCATGACCCCGCGATGACCGATGGTGAGGAAACTCAAGATCTTCTCGCTTCCGTCGCTTTTTGAGGCTCGGCTCGCCTCCGGGGCGCTTCAGCGTCTGCCGACGGTCGACCGTGCTCGGTCCCTCGTTCCCCGGGACCTCCGCGCGCTCTTCCTTTCGGCAGCCGCGCGCCCCTTCGGTTCGCTCGCCCGGAGCTGATGCCCACGCGGCACTGCGGCAGCCTAATGGCCCTCGTCGACGGCGTAACCGGTCGTGCACAAGCTGCCGAGCGTGTGGGAACGGGAGGTTCCGGCGACGGCGTGCCGTCTCGGGTCACTCGTGCGTGGGCGTGTCACCCCGGTCTTGACGCAGCCGGTCCAGATCGCTCAGCAGCGCCTGTGCGAGGTCGAGTTCGGCGAGCTGCTGCCGCTCGCTCCAGCGCAGGGCCACCTGCGGATGGGCCCACTCCGCAACGCCCTCGGCGCGGCCGAGCGCATCCCGTACCTCGCTCAGCTCGGCCTGCGTTCGCCGGACGTGCTCCTCGACGAGCTCTCGCAGCCGCTCCGGCGCGGCCAGATGGCCCAGCCAGACCCGCAGCACCAGGGGGTGCTTGAGGACGGGCGGCCCGGCGTCGCCGTCGCCCCCGGCCCATGCCGCGAGCGCGGTGCGGCCCGCTTCGCTGATCGCGTACCGCCTCTTGGCGCGGGGCTCCTCAGGGCCCGAGCGCCGCGAGGTGACGTATCCGAGGCCCTCGAGCCGGCGCAGCTCCGCGTAGATCTGGCTGATCGCGGGTGACCAGTAGAAGAAGCGCAGTGAGGAGTCCGCCCACTTCTTCAGCTCGTAGCCGGTGCGCTCACCGGGGAAGGAGAGCAGCCCGAGCACCGCCCAGGCCGTTGCCGGGAGTTCTGCTGCGGATCCGTGCTGTCGTATCTCTTGCTTCTTAGGTATCTGACGATTAGTCATATGGCGAATTGAAGTAACGGCAGGGCGCAGGACGCAACCCCTTGGAGGCACCGCCGTGCAGTTCTCCGTCATCTTCGAGGCTCAGCTCGCCGATCCGACCGTCGAGCGCGAGCACCAGGTCATCCGTGACTGTGTCGAACAGGCGGTCCTCGCGGAGGAGATGGGCTTCGACCGCATCTGGGCCGTCGAACACCACTCACTCAAGTGGTACGCGCACATGAGCGCCCCGGAGGTCTTCCTCACCTGGGTGGCGGCGCGGACCGCGACCATCCGCATCGGTCATGGCGTCGTCTGCATGCCCTTCAACTTCAACCACCCCGTCCGGGTGGCCGAGCGCGCCGCGATGCTCGATCTGCTTTCCGGCGGGCGCCTCGACCTGGGTGCCGGACGCGGCGGCACCGATCAGGAGACCTCGTTGTGCGGCGTCGACAAGGGCCGTACGGCGCAGGAGGTGGAGGAGGCGCTGCGGATCATCGGCAAGGCATGGCAGCAGGACGAACTCGAGTACCACGGCGAGCTGCTCAGGATCGATCCGCATCCGATCCTGCCCCGTCCGCGCCAGGCCCCGCATCCGCCGCTCTTCCTCGCCTGCAGCCGCACGGAGACCCTGACCCAGGCCGCCGACCTCGGTATCGGGGCCCTGGTGATGGGTTTCGCCGGGCCCGGTGCCATTGCGGAGATGCGTGCCGCGTACGACAGGGCCGTCGCCGCCCGCGACGGCTCCCGCTTCGTCTCCACCGTCGTCAACGACCACTTCTCGGTGCTGTGTCCGACGATCGTCCTGGACGACCGGGCGGAGGCGCGGCGCATCGGCATCCGCGGCCAGCGGTTCTTCGCCCAGTCCATCGGCCACTGGTACGGCGGCGCGGGCATACCGGACGAGGCGGTCGTCGACGGAGCGGACGAGGCGGCCCAGATGCGCAGCGCGGCGGAGCAGGTCGTCGCCCGGCTGCACGAGCACCGGATTCCCGTGCGCCCGACGGCCACCGCCACCTTCAACGCCGATCACGCCTACGGCACCGCCGACGACGCCATCGCCTATGTGGAGCGGCTGCGTGACGCGGGCGCCGACGAGATCATGTGCCTGATCCAGATGGGGACCGTGCCGCAGGAGGCCTGTCTGGAGACGCTGCGGCAGTGGGGCGAGAAGGTCATCCCGCACTTCGCGGGGAGGGGGAGCCGGTGACCGCCCGGGAGACCGGCAGCCTCGCGCCCGAGGCCCGCCCCTACGTGGACGCGATGAGCGCGGTCTTCCCCGATGTCGGGGGAGCGGTCACCGACGCGGCCCAGGCCCGGCGGATCCTCGCCGCCGCCCCGGCCCGGCCGGGCCCGCTCCCGCCGGTGGACCGGGTCCGTGACCGTACGATCCCGGGGCCGGCGGGGGACGTGGACCTGGCGGTACGGATCTACGAGCCGGGAAGCGGCGGGCGGCCCCGGCCGACCGTGGTCTTTCTCCACGGCGGCGGCTTCACCCTGTGCGGCCTGGACACCTACGAACGGACCTGCCGCACCCTCTGCCGTGCCGCCTCGGCGGTCGTCGTCTCCGTCGACCAGCGCCTCGCCCCCGAGGCACGCTTCCCCGTGCCGCTGGAGGACGCGTACGCGGCCCTCGTCTGGGCGGCGGACCACATCGGGGAGCTCGGCGGCGACCCGGCGGCGCTCGTTGTCGCGGGCGACAGCTCGGGCGGCACCCTCGCCGCCGCGGGCGCCCTGCTCGCCCGGGACCGCGGCGGGCCGGCCATCGCCCTCCAGGCGCTGGTGTACCCGGCCACCGACGCGGCGATGGACACCGAGTCGTACCGGACGAACGCACACGGCTACTACCTCACCGCCGCGCACATGGCGTGGTTCTGGGCGCAGTACCTGGGGCCGCACGGCGACCTCGCCGATCCACTGGCCTCGCCGCTGCGCGCCCGCCTGGAGGGCCTGCCGCCCGCGCACATCGTCACGGCCGGCTGCGATCCGCTCTGCGACGAGGGGCGGGCGTACGCGGCACGGCTCCGGGATGCGGGGGTGGCGGTCACCGAAGGACACTTCCCGGAGATGTTCCACGGCTTTCTGGCGCTGACCGCGGTGCTCGGGGCCTCCCGGCGCGCTCTGCACGGGCTGGCCGAAGCCATCGCCTCGACGTCTGTGCCCGACAGTAAAATCTACGGTGACCACGGGGGTCGGGCAGGATAATTTCCCAAGGTCACACTTGTATGGAAGAACGACGCATGGATACGGTGTCCTGACGCGAGGTTCTCCCGTGGAGGAAGTGACATGACGGAAATTCTTGTGCAGGACGCTGCCGGCAGCGCTACGGCTACTGCCGCGCGGGTGGTCGAGCACCCGGCTTGGCGGACACTCAAGGATGCCGTCGAGGCAATCAGGCCCTGGCAGTCCAAGGACGGCTCGATCGACTTCGACGCCGACGGCGCCCCGGCGCGTGCCACCGCCGAATTCGAGGTCAAGCGCCTGACCGCGGCCATCGAGGAGCTCTCCCCGCTGCTCCCGCACGACGAGGCGTACCACCGCGCGGTCGTCGCCGACCTGCAGAAGTGGGCCGACGGCGGCTTCGAGGTGCCGGACTTCCTGGACTCGCTGCTCGCCTTCCAGCCCGCGGCGGACCGCAGGGACGGTCTCCAGCACCTGGTCGTCTTCCCGATGTACACGCAGAACGGCAACCCCGACCGCAACCTCGAGGCGGTCGTGCTGCGCATGGTCTGGCCGGAGTGGCTCGCCGAGCTGGAGGCCACCCGCTACGACAACCCGCTCTTCTGCGGCATCACCTTCGAGGACTTCACCGCCGGGTACGACACCAACTCGGCCGTGCTGTTCCCCGAGACCATAGCCGTGCGCGAGGCGCCCGAGCGGTTCAGCTGGGGCGGCATCTTCTGCGACCGCGAGGCCGCCCGCTTCCGCCGCGTCACGGACGCGGCCATGGACATCCTCGGCGTCGAACTGCCCGAGGACATCGCCGCGATGGTCCACGACCAGAAGCGCTGCGAGCAGGCCTTCGTCCTCTGGGACATGATCCACGACCGCACCCACAGCCACGGCGACCTGCCGTTCGACCCGTTCATGATCAAGCAGCGCCAGCCGTTCTGGATGTACGGCCTGGAGGAGCTGCGCTGCGACCTCACTGCCTTCAAGGAGGCCGTGAAGCTGGAGACCGAGGGCAACCAGCACGGCCGCGACGTCCAGTACGCGGTGCTGTTCGACCGGATGTTCCGCTTCCCGGTCAGCGGCGACCGCGTGCGCAACTACGACGGCCTCGGCGGCCAGCTGCTCTTCGCGTACCTCCACAAGCACGACGTCCTGCGCTGGACGGACAACAAGCTGAAGATCGACTGGGAGCGGGCCCCGCGGGTCACCAACGAGCTCTGCGCCGAGATCGAGACGCTGTACCGGGAGGGCATCGACCGCCCGAAGCTCGTCCACTGGTTCAAGGCGTACGACCTGGTCTCCACCTACCTCGCCCCGCACCCCGGCTCCCGCTGGGCGAAGGGCCCGGACGCCCTCGACCTCGCCCAGCCCCCGCGCAAGCTGGTGGACGACGTGCTTCCGGACGAGTTTCCGCTCAGCATGTTCTATGAGGCGCTCTCGAAGAAGCTCAAAGATGTGATCGCCTCCACCAAGGGGATCACCGCGGGAGCCGCCGCGTGAGCTCTCGCACGGAGGAGACCACCAAAATGAACTCGAACGGCAACGGAGTGCTGGACGGGGCCGTGATCGCGGTGGCGGGTGCGGCCGGTCCCGCGGGCCGTGCCACCCTGCTGCGGCTGGCCGAGGCCGGGGCGATAGTCGTGGCCTCGGACGCGGACACCGAGCGGCTCGCCGCGGCGGTCGACGACGCCCGTTACGCGCACGGTGGCGCGACCGTCACCGGCGACACGGTCGATCTGCTCGACCTCAACGCCACGCGCGACTGGGCCACCCAGACCGAGAAGGAGTTCGGCCGGATCGACGGTCTGGTCCATCTCGTCGGCGGCTGGCGCGGTAGCGCGACCTTCGCCGAGACGGACCTCGCGGACTGGAATCTGCTGGAGAAGCTGCTGATCCGCACGGTCCAGCACACCTCCCTCGCCTTCCAGGAGGCGTTGCAGCGCAGCGACAAGGGCCGTTTCGTCCTCGTCAGTCAGTCGGGTGCGGCCAAGCCCACCGAGGGCAACGCCGCGTACGCCGCCTCGAAGGCGGCCGCCGAGGCCTGGACCCTGGCGCTCGCCGATGCCTTCCGCAAGGCTGGCGGCGAGGAGGGCCCGCGAGCAGCGGCTGCCATCCTGATCATCAAGGCTCTGGTGCACGACGCGATGCGCGCCGAGCGCCCCAATGCGAAGTTCGCGGGCTTCACGGACGTCAAGGAACTGGCCGAGGCCATTGCCGGAGTCTGGGACCGGCCCGCCGCGGAAGTGAATGGACAGCGTCTGTGGCTGACCCCCAAGCCGTGATCCCGTCGAAGACCATGACCACGGATGCCCGTCGGCACCACGATCCCGGTGTCCGGGGCTTCGCCAGCGACAACTACGCGGGCGCGCACCCGGAGGTGATGGCCGCCCTCGCCCTGGCCAACGGCGGCCACCAGGTCTCCTACGGCGAGGACGCGTACACGGACCATCTCCAGCGGGTCATGCACAGCCACTTCGGCTCCTCCGCCGAGACCTTCCCGGTCTTCAACGGCACGGGAGCCAACGTCGTCGCGCTCCAGGCCCTCACCGACCGCTGGGGCGCGGTGATCTGCGCCGAGACCGCGCACATCAACGTGGACGAGGGCGGCGCGCCGGAGCGGATGGGCGGCCTCAAGCTGCTGACCGTGCCGACGCCGGACGGCAAGCTCACGCCCGAGCTGATCGACCGGCAGGCGTTCGGCTGGGACGACGAGCACCGCGCCATGCCGCAGGTCGTCTCGATCACCCAGAACACCGAGCTCGGGACCGTCTACACGGTGGACGAGATCCGCGCGATCGTCGACCACGCGCACGGGCACGGCATGAAGGTCCACCTCGACGGGGCCCGGATAGCCAACGCCGCGGCATCGCTGGACGTGCCGATGCGCGCGTTCACCAATGCCCTCGGCGTGGACGTCCTCTCGTACGGCGGCACCAAGAACGGGATGCTCTTCGGCGAGGCCGTCGTCGTGCTCAACCCGGACGCGGTCAGCCACATGAAGCATCTGCGGAAGCTGTCCATGCAGCTCGCCTCCAAGATGCGCTTCGTCTCGGTGCAGCTGGAGGCACTGCTCGCCAAGGACCTGTGGCTGCGCAACGCGCGGCACTCCAATGCCATGGCCCAGCGTCTCGCCGAAGGTGTCCGGGCGGTCGACGGGGTGGAGATCCTCTACCCGGTCCAGGCGAACGCGGTGTTCGCCCGCCTCCCGCACGACGTGAGCAGGCGACTGCAGGAGCGTTTCCGCTTCTACTTCTGGGACGAGGCGGCCGGTGATGTCCGCTGGATGTGCTCCTTCGACACCACCGAGGACGACGTGGACGCCTTTGTGCTGGCGCTGAAGGAAGAGATGGCGCGGTAACCCTCAGGCGTGCATGGGTATGCGGTTGACCGAAAGTTCATTGACTCTCGGTCGACCGCGTTCCTATGCTCGGGTGTCATGGAGCTGATTCAGCAGGTCCCCGAACTGTCCGCGTATCTTGCGGCCGACGAGGTCATCGACCACGATCATCCACTGGTCCGGGAGACGGCCGCACGCCTGCGCGCCGATGCGCCCGGCGTATATGCATACGCCAAGGCCGCGTTCGAGTTCGTCCGTGACGCCATTCCGCACTCGTACGACTCCGGCGATCTGCGCGTCACCTGGCGCGCCTCCGACGTTCTGGATCAGCGCACCGGGATCTGTTACGCCAAGGCCCATGCGCTCGCCGCGCTGCTGCGCGCGGAGTCGATCCCGACCGCGCTCTGCTATCAGAAGTTCGAAGTGGTGCACGGTCTGGTCGCGGTCCGGATGCCGGGTGAGCAGGTGTGGCGCCGCCAGGATCCGAGGGGCAACAAGGCCGGCGTGGACGCCCAGTTCTCGCTGGGTGGGGAGCGGCTGGCCTTCGCCCCCGATTCAAAGTCCAATGAGATGGACTATCCGGTGCTGTACGCTGTACCTCATCCGGCGGTTCTGCATGCCCTGCAATCGGCACAGGACCGGCCCTCCCTCTGGGAGAACCTTCCCGTCGCGCTCTGAATCAAGGATGCCGATGTCCCTCGCGCTCACCGTGTCCGACGAGGTACGCACCCTCGTCCCCGGCTTCACCCATCTCGCCGTCGAGGCCCATGGCCTGGTCAACGGGCCCAGCAATGACGCGAGTTCGGTGCTGCTCGACGAGGCGGCGCGCCGGCTCGCGGAGCGGCTCGACGGCCGCGCACCGCACGAGGACCCGCACATGGCCGCCTGGCGCGAGACGTACAGCGCGTTCGGCGCCAAGCCGTCCCGTACCCGCAACTCCGCCGAGGCGCTCGCCAAGCGCGCGCTGACCGAGGCCGGGCTGCCCCGGATCAACCTGCTCGTGGACGCGTACAACGCGATCAGCGTGGCGCACCTGATCCCGGTCGGCGGTGAGGACACCGATCACATCAAGGGGCACATGCGCCTGGTACGGGCCACGGGTGAGGAGCCGTTCGCCACGGTCGCCGGCGGCGAGCCGGCTGTGGAGCACCCGGAGCCGGGCGAGATCGTCTGGCGCGACGAGGAAGGTGTCACCTGCCGCCGCTGGAACTGGCGGCAGGGCGTCCGCACCCGGCTCACCGAGAAGTCCGTCAACGCGCTCTTCCTGCTGGAGAGCCTCGCGCCGATGACGCGCGGCGCACTCGAGGCCGCGGGCGCCGAGCTCGCCGAGTCACTGGAGAAGCTGAGCCCCGGGGCGCGGATCACCGTCCGCACCCCGGAGTGACGCTTCAGCCGGCCTCGCGGACCTGGGCCGCGGTCGGAGCCGTGCCCCCGAGGTGCGCGGGCACCCACCAGGTGTCGCTCGCGTCCTTGGGGCGTACGGGATAGGCACGCTGTGCCGCCTCCAGCAGCTCCTGCACCCGCTCGCGCAGCCGCCGCGTGATCGCTCCCGCGTACTGGTCGGTGGGCGCCTCCATCGGCTCGCCGACCCTTATCGTCACCGGGATGTGGTTGCGCCTGAGGTTCCGCGCACGCCCCTTGGTCCACAGTCGCTGCGTGCCCCACAGTGCCATCGGGATGAGCGGCACGCCGGCCTCCTGAGCCAGGCGCGCCGCGCCCGACTTGAAGCTCTTCAGCGTGAACGACTGGGAGATCGTGGCCTCCGGGAAGACCCCGATGATCTCACCCGCGCGCAGCGAGTCCAGCGCGTGCGCGTATGCGGCCTCGCCCTGGTTGCGGTCCACCGGAATGTGCTTCATACCGCGCATCAGCGGGCCCGAGATCCGGTGCCGGAACACCGAATCCTTCGCCATGAAGCGCACCAGGCGCTTCTGCGGCAGCGCCGCCAGGCCGGAGAAGATGAAGTCGAGGTAGCTGATGTGGTTGCTCACCAGCACCGCACCACCGGACCGTGGGATGTTCTCCGAGCCCTGGGTGTCGATCTTCAGGTCCAGCGCCTTGAACATCGTGAGAGCGGCGCCGATGACCGGCCGGTAGACGAGCTCTGCCATCTGGGGGGAGACCCTTCCTTCAGTGTCCCGGGAGGGTTCGCCCGGTGGAAGTTACGCAGCCGTAGGTTTTCGGCATTGGGCAGATCGTGCCCCATGTGTGGCGTAACAGCCAGTCCTGGAGCCGTCGCACGGCGAGATTCTCGTCACGTCGTGTCACGCTTCCCCGCTCGCCGCGTGTTCACGACGTCAGCCGCGCGCCGCCCCCATGCCGCCCGGCGTCCCGCAGGACGCGCGGACAGAGGCGCCGGGAATCTTTGCGGTCCTGTGAATGCTTGAAGGGAAGATGGCCGGACTTGTGGTGTGCGCGGCGGTCCTCGCGGCGGCGGGGGACTCCGGTCTGCTGCACCGGCGGACCAATGGGAGGCTGACGGTGCGCGGGCGGGACGAGGAGCGCAGGCTCGGATCGGCGGAGCTGGGTGCGGAGCTGGGGGAGAGGGCCACCCTCGTGCAGTTCTCGAGCGCCTTCTGCCAGCCGTGCCGGGCGACCCGGAGGACCCTCGCCGAGGTCGCCGACATGGTCGACGGGGTCGCCCATGTCGAGATCGACGCGGAGGAGAAGCTGTCGCTGGTGCGTGAACTGGACATTCTGCGCACCCCCACCGTGCTGGTGCTCGATGCGCGCGGGCGGATCGTCCGCAAAGCGTCCGGGCAGCCCCGCAAGGCCGATGTGATCGCGGCCCTGGGCGCGGCGGTCTGAGGTGCGGTGAGCCGGTGCCGTGACACAGCTCCCATATCCCCGTACCGACTTGACTGCTCGTACCACCAATCGTCAGTCTGACGGCGTGCCACGACGATTCCTTCTCCTCGGCCGGCCCCATGTGGATCCGGACCGCAACGCGACCGCGCTCTGTCCGGGTGTCTGAGCAGCCACGGACCCGTTCGCGCCCCATGCAGAAGGACAACTCCATGACGGCTTCGCCCGACCTCGGCACACCCCAGCTCGCCTCTCCCGACCTGCTGCGCTCCGTCTTCCGGCAGCATGCGGCAGGAGTCGCGGTCATCACCGCGCACGGTGACCGCCCCGTGGGTTTCACCGCCACCTCGCTCAACTCCGTCGCCGCCGAACCCCCGTTGGTCTCGTTCGGCATCGGCACCGCCTCGTCCAGCTGGCCGGTCGTCGCCGAGGCCGGACACATCGGCGTCCACATACTCGGTGAGCACCAGCGCGAGCTGGCCGCCACCTTCGCGCGCAGCGGCGCCGACCGCTTCGCCCCACCCACCCGATGGAGTAGCGGTCCGGAAGGAGTTCCGGTGCTGGACGGAGTGCTGGCCTGGCTGGTCTGCCGTGTCGTCGCCCGGGTGCCGGCAGGGGACCATCGCATCGTCGTGGCCGAGGCCGTCGCCGGGGACCCGGCGGGCGGCGGACGCCCGCTCATCTACCACCAGGGCCGATTCAACGGGCTGAGGGACTGAGAGATCCCGACTACGCTGCGTTGTCAACGTCACAGTTCCAAGCGCTTGCTCACTGGGAACATACTGGGTGTACTGGCGAGTAATATTTCGTTCGGAGCGCCGGTCGCCCCGACCGGAAACCCCGCCTTCAGGCGCCTATGCTGCCTGCACAAGGCAGCTCAGAAATGACGATGCAGTAGGAGAGCCGGCGTGAGCTTGAGGATCGTTGTCTGTGTGAAGTATGTGCCCGATGCCACTGGCGACCGGCACTTCGCCGATGACCTGACGGTCGAC
>NZ_JBVJKN010000019.1:0-139582 GCF_055585225.1 Streptomyces sp. NPDC053673
GGCGGGTTTCCCCGCTCTCGGAAGGACGTCTGGGACGGTGATTCATGGCCATCGGCACCGAGTGTGTCACCGGCGAGACGGACAATGGTCCTAAGGCGTCGTGCATGGCTGCTGGTAAGTGATTGAATGCCATCGCGGCTGGCGATCCGTCCCCTGGCTCCGTCGGGGAGACCCGAGGGGCGACCGCTCGATAGCAAGGTGCTGGAGGATCCGTGGACCTGTCCCTGTCGACTCGCAATGTGTCCGGCCCTGGCGGCGACCGCACGGTCGTCGAGGTCGGTGGCGAGATTGATGTGTATACCGCGCCCAAGCTGCGCGAGCAGTTGGTCGAGTTGGTGAACGACGGCAGCTACCACCTGGTTGTCGACATGGAGGGTGTGGACTTCCTCGACTCGACCGGCCTCGGCGTGCTTGTGGGCGGTCTCAAGCGTGTGCGTGCGCACGAAGGCTCGCTGCGCCTGGTCTGCAACCAGGAGCGCATTCTCAAGATCTTCCGGATCACTGGTCTGACCAAGGTGTTCCCCATTCACACCACGGTCGACGAGGCCGTCGCGGCGACCGACTGAGTCGTCCGGCGGTTCTCCGGAGGCTCCGGGTGATTCCGGAGACCTCCGGGGGTTCCGGAGGAAGCAAGGGTTCCGGGCGAAAGCCCGGGCCCCTGAGAAGCACGCTCGCACGCTCGTACGTCCGAGGGGGACCGCATGGCCACCGTTGAACTCCGCTTCAGCGCACAGCCCGAACACGTCAGGACCGCCCGCCTGGTGGCCGCTGCCGTGGCGCGCCGTGCCGGGGTCGACGAGGCCGTCCTGGACGAGGTCCGCCTCGCCGTGGGTGAGGCGTGCAGCCGGGCCGTCGGGCTGCACCGCAGCAGTGGCATCACCGCTCCCGTCCGGGTCGTCCTGACCGAGGAGGAGAAGACCTTCTCCATCGAGGTCGGCGACGAGGTCCCCACTGAGGGAAACACCGGCGCGGCCGGTCCGGGCACCGGTGCCGCAGAGCAGGCCCGAGACACGGAGAGTGACGGCGATGACCAGATGGGCCTCGCGGTGATCAGTGGGCTCGTCGACGACGTCGAGGTGACGTCCGGGGAGCACGGCGGTGTCATCCGTATGAGCTGGCCCAAGAATCCGGCCACGATCGTGCCATGACGGTGTGACCGTCCGGCCGCGCCACGCTGACGGTGGCGTGTTCGCCTGCTCCTCCGAGAGGCCCTGCTGAGCAGGGCCTTTTTCATTTCCCTAGATCATGGATCAAGCGTCAATGCCTTTGTCCCATTACCGCTTTCGGGGGGATTCCTGAGGCGCGATAGTTTGCTGAGTAGCAACTGAAGGTCAATTCCATTTGTCGCGCCCTGTTTTGATCAGGATCCGCTCCCTACAATCCGTCCACATCTTGAGCTCTGAACGTCAAGGAGGACGAATGGCGGGGCTCTTCAACCCACACCTGCCCGACTACCCCACTTCTCTCGCAGCCGCGGTACTCACCGATGACAATCGGATGATCGTTATTGTCATCGCGGCCGTGGCGCTGGCGGCGCTGATCGTCGCCCAGCTGCTGGTACGCCAGGTACTGGCGGCCGGTGAAGGCACCGATTCCATGAAGAAGATCGCAGCAGCCGTACAGGAAGGCGCGAATGCCTATCTGACACGGCAGTTGCGCACGCTCGGCATCTTCGCCGTCGTGGTCTTCTTCCTGCTGATGTTGCTGCCGGCCGACAACTGGTCGCAGCGAGCCGGACGTTCGGTATTTTTCCTGGTGGGCGCGCTGTTCTCGGCGGCCACCGGTTACATCGGCATGCGTCTTGCCGTACGAGCCAATGTCCGTGTGGCCGCGGCCGCGCGTGAAGCGACACCGGCGGAGGGCGAGCCGGAAAAGGATCTGACGGCCGTTTCGCACAAGGCCATGAAGATCGCTTTCCGGACGGGCGGTGTGGTCGGCATGTTCACGGTGGGCCTCGGCCTGCTCGGTGCCTCCTGCGTGGTTCTCGTCTACGCCGCGGACGCCCCCAAGGTGCTCGAGGGCTTCGGACTCGGCGCTGCGCTCATCGCCATGTTCATGCGTGTCGGCGGCGGCATCTTCACGAAGGCCGCGGACGTCGGCGCCGACCTCGTCGGCAAGGTCGAGCAGGGCATCCCCGAGGACGACCCGCGCAACGCCGCCACCATCGCCGACAACGTCGGTGACAACGTCGGCGACTGCGCGGGCATGGCCGCCGACCTCTTCGAGTCGTACGCCGTGACGCTCGTCGCCGCACTCATCCTCGGCAAGGCAGCCTTCGGTGATCTGGGCCTGGCCTTTCCGCTGATCGTCCCGGCGATCGGCGTGGTCACCGCGATGATCGGTATCTTCGCGGTCGCCCCGCGGCGCGCCGACCGCAGCGGGATGACGGCCATCAACCGCGGATTCTTCATCTCCGCGGTGATCTCGCTCGTCCTGGTGGCCGCGGCCGTGTTCGTGTATCTGCCGTCGTCGTACGCGGAACTGAACGGTGTCACCGACGTGGCGATCAAGGCCCACGCCGGCGACCCGCGCATCCTCGCGCTCGTGGCCGTCGCCATCGGCATCGTGCTGGCCGCCCTGATCCAGCAGCTGACGGGGTACTTCACCGAGACGAACCGTCGTCCCGTCCGTGACATCGGCAAGTCCTCGCTCACCGGCGCGGCCACCGTCGTCCTCGCCGGTATCTCCATCGGCCTCGAATCGGCCGTCTACACCGCGCTGTTGATCGGTCTCGGCGTCTACGGGGCGTTCCTGCTCGGCGGTGCGTCGATCATGCTCGCGCTGTTCGCGGTGGCGCTGGCCGGTACCGGGCTGCTCACCACGGTCGGTGTCATCGTCGCCATGGACACCTTCGGCCCGGTCTCCGACAACGCCCAGGGCATCGCCGAGATGTCGGGCGACGTCACGGGCGCGGGCGCGCAGGTCCTGACCGACCTCGACGCCGTCGGCAACACCACCAAGGCCATCACCAAGGGCATCGCCATCGCGACCGCCGTTCTCGCCGCGGCCGCGCTCTTCGGCTCGTACCGCGACGCGATCGCCACCTCCGTCGCGGAGGTGGGTGCCAAGGCCGCGGAGATGAACCTGAGTCTGGACGTCTCGCAGCCCAACAACCTGGTGGGCCTGGTCCTCGGTGCGGCCGTCGTGTTCCTCTTCTCCGGGCTGGCGATCAACGCGGTCTCCCGGTCGGCCGGTTCGGTGGTCTACGAGGTGCGGCGGCAGTTCCGCGAGCATCCCGGGATCATGGACTACAGCGAGAAGCCGGAGTACGGACGCGTCGTCGACATCTGCACCAAGGACGCGCTGCGCGAACTGGCCACGCCCGGCCTGCTCGCCGTGCTGGCGCCGATCGCGGTCGGCTTCACCTTCGGTGTCGGCGCTCTGGGCTCGTACCTCGCGGGTGCCATCGCCACCGGCACGCTCATGGCCGTGTTCCTCGCCAACTCCGGTGGCGCGTGGGACAACGCCAAGAAGCTCGTCGAGGACGGCCGCCACGGCGGCAAGGGCAGCGAGGCGCATGCCGCGACGGTCATCGGCGACACGGTCGGCGATCCGTTCAAGGACACCGCGGGCCCCGCGATCAACCCGCTGCTCAAGGTGATGAACCTGGTGGCACTGCTGATCGCGCCCGCGGTGGTGCAGTTCAGCTACGGGGACGACTCCAACGCGGGCGTACGGGCCGCGGTCGCGGCTCTGGCGATCGCGATCATCATCGGTGCCGTGTACGTGTCCAAGCGGCGTTCCGTCGCCATGGGTGACGAAGACAACGCCGCCGAACGGTCGGCGAAGTCACCGGACCCTGCGGTCGTTTCGTAGCAAACCTCACATCGCAACAGGATCACCTGCTCAAGACGTGGGCGGGCGGCGCGGATTGACGCGCCGTCCGCCCATTTCCGTGCGCCGGGTGAGCCTTGTCTCTCTTGGTGCAAATGGGCGCAATAGTCTAAATACCGGACGTTCAGCATGCGGCTGTCGCCCACTTGGCGTGTATGTTCCGGGGCCGAGAGCCTTGGAAGGGACCGATGCGGTGAAGGTGAACAAGAAGCTTGCGACCGCGCTGTCCGGCGGCGCGGTACTGGTGCTCGCGCTGTCGGGTTGCACGAGCGACGACGGCGACGGCAAGGTGAATGCCTGGGCCAAGACGGTCTGCGACCAGGCACAGCCGCAGATCCAGAAGAGGGCCGACGCCCAGCAGACGATCATCTCGACCGCCGCGGACGGCAAGCCCGCCGACATTCAGACCGCCGACTCGAAGGCCTTCCAGGACATCGCCGAGGCGAACAAGGCTCTGGCCACGGCCGTGCAGGCGGCCGGAGTGCCGCCGGTCGACAACGGCGAGAAGCTGCAAGAGGACGCCGTCAAGGAACTCAACGCCACGTCGACGGCCTACCTCAACCTCAAGAAGCAGGTGGACGCGCTCGACCCGGAGGACCAGCAGAAGTTCGCCGACGGACTGCAGGGCATCGCGGACGGTCTCAAGAAGATCGAGAAGATGGACCAGGACGCCCTGGCCAAGCTGCAGTCCGGTGACTTGGGCAAGGCGATGGGGCAGCAGCCGGGCTGCCAGAAGGTCAAGCCCTCGGTGAAGCCGACCGGCGCGACGAGCGAGCCCACGAAGCCGGGATCCGGTTCGTCGAAGCCGGCCGCCAAGCCGTCGAACGCCGCGGGTCCGTCGAAGTCCGCCGACGCCTCGAAGTCGTCCTAGGAAGTGCCTTCGTCCTGGGAAGTGTCTTCGAAGTAGCCACCGGACCGGACCGGGAGCACGTGTACGACTGATCCCGGCCGGTCCCGGGGTTTGCACCGGGGTGGCCCTGGCCGCCCAGCCGCCTGGTCGCCCACCCGTCGCCTCGCCCACCCGTCGCCTCGCCCACCCGTCGCCTCGCCCGCCCGGCGGCCGGCCCGCCCGCCGCCCGCCCGCCGCCCGCCCGGCGGCCGGCCCGCGGCCGGATCCCGGGGCTCCGGATGCGCGCGGCTGGGGCGGGCGGCGTGGCCCGCGGGTGAGAATGGGCGCGTGAGTACGACCAGCCTTGCCTCAGGCCTCCCCGTGCCCGACCAGTCCGCCCGGCTCCGCGACGCCCTGCTCGCCGCCGACTTCACCGCCGACGGGCTGCTCGACCTGCTCGGCGCGCCCGCGTACGCGGCGCTCGCCCGCAGCGAGACCGTGCCTGCGGTCCGCGCCACCCGAGGCGACTCGCCGCTGGAAACCCTCGTACGGCTCTTCCTGCTGCAACGGACGGTGGCGCCCGAGCGGGCGCGGGCCGCGCTGCCGCTGGACGAGGCGCTCGCTGACGGCTGGGTGGTCAAGGACGGCGACGGTATCCGGGCGACGGTGGATGTGCGCCCGTACGGCGGCCCCGAAGGGCAGGACTGGTTCATCGTCTCCGACCTGGGCTGCGCGGTGGGCGGGGCCGGCGGGGCAGGCGGCCAGGGCGAGGGCGTCGTGCTCGGCGTCGGTGGGGCGTCCACCACGCTCGCCGGGATCACGGTCCGTAGGCCCGTGACCTCCGCCCTCGACGTCGGTACGGGCTCCGGCATCCAGACTCTGCACGCCACCCGGCACGCCACCCGCGTCACGGCCACCGATCTGAACCCCCGGGCGCTGGCGTTCACCCGGCTCACCCTCGCGCTGTCCGGGGCACCCGAGGCCGATCTGCGGGAGGGCTCGCTCTTCGCGCCGGTCGAGTCGGAGACGTACGACCTGATCGTGTCGAATCCGCCCTTCGTCATCTCTCCCGGCGCCCGGCTCACGTACCGGGACGGCGGGATGGGCGGGGACGATCTCTGCCGCTCGCTCGTTCAGCAGTCGGGGGAGCGGCTGAACCAAGGGGGGTTCGCGCAGTTCCTCGCCAACTGGCAGCACGTGGAAGGGGAGGACTGGCAGGAGCGGGTGCGCTCCTGGGTGCCGCGCGGGTGCGATGCCTGGATCGTGCAGCGCGAGGTGCAGGACGTGACGCAGTACGCCGAGCTGTGGCTGCGGGACAGCGGTGACCACCGCACCGCTCCCGAGGAGTACACGGCGCGGTACGACGCGTGGCTGGACGAGTTCGAGGCGCGCAGGACCAAGGCGGTCGGCTTCGGCTGGATCACGCTCCGGAAGTCCGGGGCGGAGCAGCCGTCGATCGTCGTCGAGGAGTGGCCGCACCCCGTCGAGCAGCCCCTCGGCGAGACCGTACTGGCCCACTTCGCGCGGCAGGACTATCTCCGGACGCACGACGACGCGGCGCTGCTCGCCGACCATTTCGTGCTGGCGGGCGAAGTGGTGCAGGAGCAGGTCGGGCTGCCCGGAGCCGAGGACCCCGAGCATGTCGTGCTGCGGCAGAACCGGGGCATGCGGCGTGCCACGAAGGTGGACACGGTAGGCGCGGGTTTCGCGGGCGTCTGCGACGGCACGCTGAGCGCCGGGCGGATCCTCGACGCCATCGCGCAGCTCGTCGGCGAGGACCCGGTGATGCTGCGGGACCGTACGCCGGAGGCGATCAGACTGCTGGTCCAGGAAGGCTTCCTGGAGCCCGCACGCTCCGGCGGCGAGTCTTCACGCGCCGACGACTGAGCGGGGCGCTGGCAGCCCGAGCAGTGCGTCCCGGCCGCCGCAAGGTCCTGTCCGGGCGATCTTCGAGGAACTGGCCGCGGCGTCGGATGCATGGGGTCTCCCCAGGCCCGGAGGGCCGAGGGGACGCATCGCAAGGCGGTGGGGCACCTCCCAGCGGTAGCTGGGGGAGATCGCCCTCGTACTGGGTGTACTTGGGTGACTCCGACAACGCAGCGAGGTGCAGTAGCTGGGGGTACTCCCCCTGGCTGCGCCGGGGGCACCCCCACCCAGGCGAAGCTCTGGGGGAGCGTCGCGGGCCCGACAAGATCGCCCGGACAGGGCCTGGGGCGTGTTGCGAAAGTCCCGCCTGGCCCGCGACGCCTGCCCTGGGCGGTCCCGCACTCCACCAGCCAACGTTTCCCGTACGAAATCGGCCATTGTTCGCGTGGCGGGCAACACGTGGCGGGCAATGGCTGCAGTGCTCCGGCGGGGAACCGCCATGGGACCCGACCCGGCTCCGGCCCGGTTCGGCGTCGGCGCGGAACCGGCCCGGAAGGGCGGGCTCCGGAAAACGTCCTGTCTGGGCGGGCAGTCTGCCGAAGGCGTTCTTCCGGGGTGGGCTCGGGGCGACGCCGGCCGGGTGAACCCGTACTGCGTTCACCCGGAATTCGCGTGGGCGACGCCCGGAGGTGCCAGTCTCGGCCCCGGCGTCCCGGGATCAGGCCGAGGAGTGGGAGACGCATATGGAGAGCGGTCCGGCGATCTTCGCGGGAACGGCGTTCGCGCTGTTCGGAGCCGCACTGCTGGTGTGGACCGGAGCACGCGTCCTGCACCGCGCACCGGTTGCGCACGGCGTGAATCCCGCCACGGCGGCCACCCTCGCAGCGATCTTCGGGGCCCTGTTCCTCGTCGCCGGCGTCTGGTGTTTCAGCCGAGCCTGAACGCCTTCCGGGCCGGACCCCGCCCGGCATGCCCTGACGCACACAGTGGGAGTCCGGGCGGCAGGAATGCCTGGAGTCGGGTTACCGTTCGAGTGGCCGTTGCGAGCTTTTGCCGTTTGACACGGGGGCGGGTTGTACCGTCACACTCCGCAGCGACAGCAGTGCAGTGCGGCCGTACGTCGTGCCTTGTACGCCGTACGTGACCACCGAGCGTCGACCGGAGAGAAGAGCGAAGTTGTCCCCGACCAGCGAGACCGCACAGGGCGGCCGCCGACTCGTCATCGTCGAGTCGCCTGCCAAGGCGAAGACGATCAAGGGCTACCTCGGCCCCGGCTATGTCGTCGAGGCAAGCGTCGGGCACATCCGCGACCTCCCGAACGGCGCGGCCGAGGTCCCCGAGAAGTACACCGGCGAGGTCCGCCGGCTCGGCGTGGACGTCGAGCGTGACTTCCAGCCGATCTATGTCGTCAATGCCGACAAGAAAGCACAGGTCAGGAAGCTCAAGGAGCAGCTCGCCGAGTCCGACGAGCTCTACCTCGCCACCGATGAGGACCGCGAGGGCGAGGCCATCGCCTGGCACCTCCTCGAAGTCCTCAAGCCCAAGGTCCCCGTCCACCGGATGGTCTTCCACGAGATCACCAAGGACGCGATCCGCGAGGCCGTCGCCAACCCGCGCGAGCTCAACAAGCGCATGGTCGACGCCCAGGAGACCCGCCGTATCCTCGACCGCCTCTACGGCTACGAGGTCTCGCCGGTCCTCTGGAAGAAGGTCATGCCGCGGCTGTCGGCGGGACGCGTCCAGTCCGTCGCGACCCGCCTCGTCGTCGAGCGCGAGCGCGAGCGCATCGCCTTCCGCTCCGCCGAGTACTGGGACCTGACCGGCACGTTCTCCACCGGCCGCGCCGGATGGGGGTCCCCCCGGCCGGAGGCTGGGGGAGCGTCCGACCCGTCGGCCTTCACGGCCCGTCTGAGCAGTGTCGACGGGCAGCGTGTCGCCCAGGGCCGGGACTTCGGCCCGGACGGCAAGCTCAAGTCCGGCCAGGTGCTGCACCTCGACGAGGCGAACGCGCGCGCCCTCAGGGCCGCGCTGGAGAACGCCTCGTTCTCGGTCCGCTCGGTCGAGTCGAAGCCGTACCGCCGCTCGCCGTACGCCCCGTTCCGTACGACCACCCTTCAGCAGGAGGCGTCGCGCAAGCTGGGCTTCGGGGCGAAGGCCACGATGCAGATCGCACAGAAGCTGTACGAGAACGGCTTCATCACCTATATGCGTACAGACTCGACCACGCTGTCCGACACCGCTGTCACGGCGGCCCGGGCGCAGGTCACGCAGCTGTACGGCGGCGACTACCTGCCGGAGAAGCCGCGCACGTACGCCGGAAAGGTCAAGAACGCGCAGGAGGCGCACGAGGCGATCCGTCCGTCGGGCGATCGTTTCCGCACTCCGGCCGAGACCGGACTGACCGGCGACCAGTTCCGGCTCTACGAGCTCATCTGGAAGCGGACCGTTGCCTCCCAGATGAAGGACGCGGTCGGCAACTCCGTCACCGTCAAGATCGGTGGCGTCGGCTCCGACGGCCGGGACGCCGAGTTCTCGGCCTCCGGCAAGACGATCACGTTCCACGGCTTCATGAAGGCGTACGTCGAGGGCGCGGACGACCCCAACGCCGAACTGGACGACCGCGAGCGCCGGCTGCCGCAGGTCGCCGAGGGCGACGCGCTGACCGCCGAGGAGATCACGGCGGACGGCCACGCGACCAAGCCGCCGGCCCGCTACACCGAGGCCAGCCTGGTCAAGGAGCTGGAAGAGCGCGAGATCGGCCGCCCGTCGACGTACGCGTCGATCATCGGCACGATCCTCGACCGCGGATACGTGTTCAAGAAGGGGACGGCGCTCGTGCCGTCGTTCCTCTCCTTCGCCGTGGTCAACCTGCTGGAGAAGCACTTCGGCCGACTGGTCGACTACGACTTCACCGCCAAGATGGAGGACGACCTCGACCGCATCGCGCGGGGCGAGGCCCAGGCGGTGCCGTGGCTGAAGCGGTTCTACTTCGGCGAGGGCACGGGAGGGGGCGGCGCCGCCGAGGCGGGGAACGGCGACGGCGACCACCTCGGTGGCCTCAAGGAGCTCGTCACCGACCTCGGTGCGATCGACGCACGTGAGATCTCGTCCTTCCCGGTCGGCAACGACATCGTGCTGCGCGTCGGCCGGTACGGCCCGTACGTGGAGCGCGGCGAGAAGGAGTCGGAGGGCCACCAGCGCGCCGACGTCCCCGCTGACCTCGCCCCCGACGAGCTGACCGTCGAGCTGGCGGAGGAGCTGCTGGCCAAGCCGAGCGGTGACTTCGAGCTGGGCAAGGACCCGGTCACCGGGAACGAGATCGTCGCGAAGGACGGCCGTTACGGCCCGTACGTCACGGAGATCCTGCCCGAGGGCACACCGAAGACCGGCAAGAACGCGGTGAAGCCGCGGACCGCCTCGCTCTTCAAGTCGATGTCTCTCGACACGGTGACGCTGGAGGACGCGCTCAGGCTGATGTCGCTGCCGCGCGTCGTCGGCAAGGACGCCGAAGGCGTCGAGATCACGGCCCAGAACGGCCGCTACGGCCCGTACCTGAAGAAGGGCACGGACTCGCGCTCCCTGGAGACCGAGGACCAGCTCTTCAGCATCACGCTGGACGAGGCCCTGGCGATCTACGCCCAGCCCAAGCAGCGGGGCCGGGCCGCGGCCAAGCCGCCGCTGAAGGAACTGGGCACGGACCCGGTGAGCGAGCGTCCTGTCGTGGTGAAGGACGGCCGCTTCGGTCCGTACGTCACCGACGGCGAGACCAACGCGACCCTGCGGACCGGCGACAGCGTGGACGAGATCACTCCGGAGCGCGGCTACGAGCTGCTCGCCGAGAAGCGCGCCAAGGGACCGGCGAAGAAGGCCGCCAAGAAGGCTCCCGCGAAGAAGGCGGCGGCCAAGAAGACGGCTGCGAAGAAGACGACGACGGCCAAGAAGACCGCCGCGAAGAAGACGACCGCAAAGACCACGACCGCCAAGAAGACGACGGCGAAGACGGCTGCGAAGAAGACGGCGGCCACGAACTCGTCCGCCTCGGAGGAGTAGCGGCGGGAGTCGTCCGCCTCGGGCGAGCGCGAGCAGTAGCGGAAGAGGGGGCACCCTGGGTGGCCCCTCTTCCGTTCTCTCCGTCAGATCGCCTCTTCCGTAAGATCACCGCCAGATCGCCGCCCATTTGTTCGGGCTGGGCCTCCGGGGAGCAATGTGCTCCGGATAGGCTGGGCGGATGACGCGAGCCGAGCAGCCAACGGCCCAGAGCCCCACCTCTGACCCCGGTGCACTTGCCGCAGACGCCCTAGCCGCGGATTCACGCGAGCGCGCCGTCAGGGCGCTGCTGCGCGTACCCGCGTTGCGGCGCCTGTGGGGTGCGCAGCTCGTCGGCGGCATCGGTGATGCCCTGGCGCTGCTGGTGCTGGTCCTGCTGGCGCTTCAGGCGGCGGTCTCCGAAGGCGCGTTCGGCGGTGGGTACCGGGGTGCCGCCTTCGCCGTCTCCGCCGTGTTCGGTGCCCGTATTCTCGCCACCCTGCTCTTCGGAGCGGTGCTGCTCGGTCCGCTCACGGCACTCACCGCGCCCAGCGGGCCGCTCGACCGCCGCTGGACGATGATCGGGGCCGACGGCCTCCGCATCGCTCTGCTCGTCATCGCCCCGCTGTGGATCGACTGGACCCCGGACAGCGCTCTCGCGTATCTCCTGGCGACGGTCTTCGTCGCCGGTGTCGCCGAGCGGTTCTGGACGGTGGCCCGGGAGAGCGCGGCGCCCGCCCTGCTGCCCGCGCCGCCCCTGGAGGGCGCCGCGGTACGGCCGCTTCCGGATCACCATGACGCGCTGCGCCGGCTCTCCCTCCGTACCGCCTTCGCGGTGATCCCTGCGGGGGCCGCCGTCCTGCTCGTCGCCACGCTGATGGGCAATCTGCTCGGCTCCGGCATCGAGTGGTTCTCGCTCCACCAGGCGGCCCTCGGGTCGTACGTCGCGGCGGGGCTCTTCGCCGCGTCGTTGTCCGTCCTGTCTGCCATCGAGCTTCCGGACGCGCAGACTCCGCGCCCCCGTTCCCCCCTGGAGGGCCTGCGCCGCCCGTCCACGGGCAGCGGACTCGACAAGGGCCGTACGGGCGCGGTGCCGCTGCTCGTCCTGGCCTGCGCATCGGTCGCCGGAGCCATCGCTTCCGCCGCGGCCGTCGCCGTACTGCACGCCCGTGATCTGGGCGGTGGCCCGGTTGCCTTCGCGCTGCTCGTCCTCGCGCTGACCGGCGGTACGGGCCTGGGCATCCGCGGCGCCAAGGCCGTGCTGCCCGCCCTGTCGCGCCGCCGGCTGCTGGCGCTTGCCATCGCCGTGACGGGCATCGCGCTGCTGACCCTCGGACTCGTACCGGACACGGCGACCGTGCTGTTCCTCGCCGTCCTCGCGGGCGGCGCGGCCGGAGTCGCCGCGGCCACCGGGCACGCACTCATCGACCTGGAGACCGAGGAGTACCGGCGCCCGCGGATCACCGAGCATCTGCAGCCCGTCGTCCGGGTCTCGATCGCTCTCGGCGCGATCGCCGCCCCGCTGCTCGCCGCCGCGATCGGACCGCACCGCCTCGCCAGCGGGGACTTCGTCTTCGCACACGGCGGCGCCGCCTTCACCCTGATGCTGGTCGGCGCGCTGCTGCTGCCGGTCGCCGTGATCGTCCTCGCCAAGACCGACGACCGCTCCGGCGTGCCGCTGCGCCGCGATCTGGCCGACGCGGTCCGGCGCGGCGCGGACCCGGCGCAGGCGCCCTCCGCGACCGGCTTCTTCATCGCCATCGAGGGCGGCGACGGCGCGGGCAAGTCCACGCAGGTGGAGGCGCTCGCGGAGTGGATCCGCGCCAAGGGCCACGAGGTCGTCGTCACCCGCGAACCGGGCGCGACGCCGGTCGGCAAGCGACTCCGCTCGATCCTGCTCGACGTCTCGTCGGCCGGTCTGTCGCACCGCGCGGAGGCGCTGCTGTACGCCGCCGACCGCGCCGAGCACGTCGACACGGTCGTCCGGCCGGCGCTGAAGCGCGGTGCGATCGTCATCTCCGACCGGTACATCGACTCGTCCGTCGCCTACCAGGGCGCGGGCCGCGATCTGTCCCCGACCGAGATCGCCCGGATCTCGCGCTGGGCGACGGACGGGCTCGTTCCGCATCTGACGGTGCTGCTCGACGTCTCCCCGGAGACCGCCCGAGAGCGGTTCACGGAGGCGCCGGACCGGCTCGAGTCCGAGCCCGCGGAGTTCCATCAGCGGGTACGGGCCGGATTCCTGACCCTGGCCGCGGCCGACCCGGGCCGCTACCTGGTGGTGGACGCGGGCCAGGAACCGGAGTCCGTGACCACGGTCGTACGGCACCGGCTCGACCAGATGCTGCCGCTCTCCGAAGCCGAGGTGAAGGCCCAGGAGGAGGCGCGGAAGGCCGCCGAGGAGGAGGTCCGTCGCAAGGCCGAGGAAGAGGCTGCCCGGAAGGCGGAGGAGGAGCGCCTGGAGCGCGAGCGCCAGGAGCAGCTCGCCAAGCTGCGTGCCGAGGAGGAGGAGCGCAAGCGCCGCGAGCTGGAGGAGGCGCGGCAGCGCGAGGCCGAACGGCAGGCGGAGGAGGCCAGGCAGCGCGCCGAGGAGGCGCGGCGGCTGGCCGAGGAGGAGCGGCGCCGGCGTGAGGCCGAGGAGAAGATCCGCCGGGAGGAGGCGGAGCGCCGTCGTCGGCAGGCGGAGGAAGAGGCCCGGCTGCGCGCGGAGGCGGAGGAGCGGCGCCGCGAGAAGCAGCGCAAGGCGGAGGAGGCCCTGCTGCGGGCGGAGGAGGCCCGCAGGGCCGCGGAGGCGGCGGCTGCCGCGACTGCGGCGACCGCTGCGGAGACCACTGTGCCCACGCCTGTGGTGGCGCCCGGAGCGAACGATGTGACGCAGACGGTGGAAACGCCGCTGCCGCCCGCCGCCGAGCCGCGCCCGCGCGTCGAGATGACGAAGCAGGACGAGGAGACGACGGTCCTGCCGCAGGTCCCGGATGCGGCTTCGGACGCGTCTTCGGGGGCGGTTTCGGGGGCTGAGGAGACGACGGTGCTTCCTCCGGTGCGGGACGGGGGTCCGACGGCCGCGGCCGATGAGACGGCGGTGCTTCCGCCCGTACGGGACGCCGGCACCTCCGGAGCCGGCGCCGCGGCGGACGAAACGGCGGTGCTTCCGCCCGTACGGGAGGCCGACCCGGCACATCGCGTGCCCCCGGGCATCTTCCGGGACGAGCAGCCGACGGGCGCGGCTGACCGCACCCGTGAGCTGCCGCAGGTCGACGACGAGGGACGGCCGCGCCGCCGCTCCGACTGGGCGGAGGAGACCCCGCTGGACGACCTCCCGACCCTGGCGGACGAGCTGCTGGGCCCGCACGACGACGAGAACGACCGGTACGGGCGGCGGGGCTAGGTCGTGTCTGACACATAGCGCCGTCCGCCCGCAGGGCGGGGCGCGCGGTGTCCGGTGCGTGCAATCGCAAGGCGGTGGGGGCACCTCCCAGGCGCAGCTCTGGGGGAGATCATCCGCGTACTGGACGTACGTGGATGACTCCGACAACGCAGCGTGGGGGCACCTCCCGTGCCCGAAGGGCTACGGGGGAGGGCGTGCCGGGCGTCGCGAGCCAGGCGGGATTTGTCAGACACGGCCTAGAGCCTGTCCGGTCCAGGGCCTGTCTTTCGGATCGTGCCTGCCCACGTCGAGGGCGTGCCCGGGTTGTCCACAGGCGGCGGGGGCTGTCGGACCCCTGCCCCACAATGGGAATCCGCAAGAGGAATCCGCAAGGGATCCGCAGCAACCCCTCGCACGACGTCGGAAGGCGGTGACGGCTGCATGGCCGTATGGGACGAGCTGGTCGGGCAGGAGCGTGTCCAGGCGCAGCTCGCCGCCGCTGCCCGGGACGCCGACGCGTTCGTCACGGCGCAGGCGGCGGGCGAGCAGCCGCCCGACGCGTCCAAGATGACCCATGCCTGGCTGTTCACCGGCCCGCCCGGCTCCGGCCGCTCCACCGCCGCGCGGGCGTTCGCTGCCGCTCTGCAGTGCACCAGCCCGGACCGCGCGCTGGGCGGCGCGCCAGGCTGTGGATTCTGCGACGGCTGCCACACCAGCCTGGTCGGTACGCACGCGGACGTCGAGGTGGTCCGCACCGATCTGCTGTCCATCGGTGTGAAGGAGACCCGTGACCTGGTCCGCCGGGCGCAGCTCTCGCCCGCGGTGGGCCGCTGGCAGGTCATCGTCCTGGAGGACGCCGACCGGCTCACGGAGGGCGCGGGCAATGTGCTGCTGAAAGCCGTCGAGGAGCCTGCCCCGCGCACGGTCTGGCTGCTCTGCGCGCCGTCCCTGGAGGATGTGCTGCCGACGATCCGGTCCCGCTGCCGCCACCTCACGCTCCGCACCCCGCCCGTCGCGGCCGTCGCGGACGTCCTCATGCGGCGGGACGGCATCGAACCCGAGGCGGCGACGGTCGCCGCCCGGGTGACCCAGGGCCACATCGGCCGGGCTCGCCGGCTCGCCACGGACGAGCGGGCCCGGGCCCGCCGCGCCGTCGTCCTCAAGCTCCCGCTGCGCATCGAGGACGTGGGCGGCTGTCTCAGGGCCGCGCAGGAGCTGGTCGACTCCGCCGCGGAGGACGCCAAGCAGGTCTCGGAGGAGATCGACGTCAAGGAGACCGAGGATCTCAAGGCAGCCCTGGGCGCGGCGGCGGGCGGCCGGATGCCGCGCGGCACGGCCGGGGCGATGAAGGAGCTGGAGGACAGGCAGAAGCGCCGCAAGACCCGAACCCAGCGCGACAGCCTCGACCTCGCGCTCACCGACCTGACCGGCTTCTACCGGGACGTGCTGGCACTTCAGCTGGGTTCCGCGGTCGCTCTCGCGAACGAGGACGTGCGGGACACGCTCGACCGTGTCGCCCGCGGCTCCAGCCCGGAGCGGACCCTGCGCCGGATAGAAGCGATCCTGGCCTGCCGTGAGGCCCTGGACGCGAATGTGTCGCCGCTGCTGGCGGTGGAGGCCATGACGATGGCACTCCGCGCAGGCTGACCTGTCCCCGCCGGTGCCCGTACCGGATTCCGCAGAATCACCCATATGGGAGCGAAGGGGTATGTTCCGGCATTCAGGCGGCTAGGCTCCGAGGATGAACAACAGGCAGTTCCTCCGGACCTCGGCCATCGCGCTCGCCACAGCCCTGGGGCTGCTTGTATCGGGGTGCAGCAGCGGTAGTTCCACCTCGCGAGGGTTCGAGCCGCCGGCGACAGGAGCGGCCGCGCCCTCGCCGGTGCCGACGGCCGCGCTGAAGCCGTTCTACGAGCAGCGGCTGAGCTGGCGGGACTGTGGTGTGCCCGGCTTCCAGTGCGCCACGCTCAAGGCCCCGCTGGACTACGCCGAGCCGAACGGCCCCACGATCAGGCTCGCCGTGTCCCGGGTGAAGGCCACCGGACCGGGCAAGCGCATCGGCTCTCTGCTGGTCAACCCAGGAGGGCCGGGCGGTTCGGCGATCGGCTACCTCCAGGGGTACGCGGGCATCGGCTACCCCGCCCCGGTCCGTGCCCGGTACGACATGGTGGCCATCGACCCGCGGGGCGTGGCCCGCAGTGAACCCGTCGAATGTCTCGCCGGCAAGGCGATGGACACGTACACGCAGAGCGACCAGACTCCCGACGACAAGGCCGAGATCAACAAGCTGAGCACGGCGTACAAGGGCTTCGCGGCAGGCTGCGAGTCGCGGTCCGCCACGGTCCTCCCGCATGTCTCGACGGTCGAGGCCGCCCGGGACATGGACGTCCTGCGCGCCGTGCTGGGCGACGAGAAGCTGTCGTACGTCGGGGCGTCGTACGGCACGTTCCTCGGCGCGACCTACGCCGAACTGTTCCCGGACCGGGTCGGCCGGCTCGTCCTCGACGGGGCCATGGACCCCTCCCTGCCGGCCCGCCGGATGAACCGCGACCAGACCGCGGGCTTCGAGACGGCGTTCCAGTCCTTCGCCGCCGACTGCATCCAGCGCACGGAGTGCCCGCTCGGCACCGCCTCCACAAAGGACGCGTCGGCCCGGCTGAAGGCCTTCTTCACCAAGGTCGACGCCGCCCCGCTCCGGACCGGGGAGCGCCGCGAGCTCACCGAGTCCCTTGCCACGACGGGGGTGATCGCCGCGATGTACGACGAGGCAGCCTGGTCGCAGCTCCGTGAGGGCCTCACCAAGGCCATGAACGGCGACGGCGCCGGACTGCTGGCACTGTCCGACACGTACTACGAGCGGTCGGGAGACGGCTCGTACTCGAACCTGATGTACGCCAACGCCGCCGTGAACTGTCTCGACCTGCCCCCCGCCTTCACCACCCCGGCCCAGGTCTCGTCCGCCGTCGCCGACTTCGAGAAGGCCTCCCCGGTCTTCGGCGAGGGCTTCGCCTGGGCTTCCCTGAACTGCGCCTACTGGCCCACCCCGGCCACCGGCTCCCCGCACCGCATCGAGGCGAAGGGAGCCGACCCGATCGTGGTCGTCGGCACGACCCGCGACCCGGCCACCCCGTACAAGTGGGCCCGGGCACTCGCCGACCAGCTTTCCTCCGGCACCCTGCTCACCTACGACGGCGACGGTCACACGGCGTACGGCCGCGGCAGCGACTGCGTCGACACGGCGATCAACACCTACTTGCTGGAGGGGACGCCGCCGCCGGCGGGCAAGAAGTGCTGACCGCGAAGGGTGCCCCCCTGACCGGCCCAGGGGCTGGTCAGGGGCACCCCGATTAACCCTGTAGACTTAGCGCCGCTGCTGATGCGAGCCTGCTCCTGCCGGGACGGGTATATCCGCAGCTTGCCGCCTTAGCTCAGTTGGCCAGAGCAACGCACTCGTAATGCGTAGGTCTCGGGTTCGAATCCCGAAGGCGGCTCATCGTGAAACCCCAGGTCGGAAGCGATTCCGACCTGGGGTTTCGTCTTTCAGCGGATGCGCCGACGGCGGCGGGAGCGGGCCGCGTACCTGTCAGCGGTCTCGGTTCTGGTCTCAGCCACGGATTCGGATGATCGCCGAAGCGCTTCCCGCCCTGGGGCAGCTGTGGACCAGAAGCGCATCTATCGGGCGGCGTTCCGCCGAACAGCAAGAGGAGCGCGCCTGGCCGGTGGTGCTTTTCTTGCTGGTCCGGGCGATCGCGTGGGTCGCGGGTCAGAACATCTGCTTCCGCTCGTGTGGGGGCGGGGTGGGCAGGCGAGCCGTTTCGAGGTAGCGGCCCTCGCTGGTGCGGCCCGAGTCGATGAGGACACCGCGAGCGGCGAGAGTCGGCTGGAGGCGCTTGAGACGGTCGGAGAGGACCTTGCCCGTGGTCGGCCAGCCTTGGGCAGGGGACGCAGTTCGTCGCCGCTGCAGAGGCAACTGAGGTGGTGCGGCCACTCGGTGGAGGAGGTGCCGGCGGCGAGGCGTGGTGGGCGTTCGATCACATGCTCGGGATGTCGCAAAGGATCATGCTAGCCTCCGGTGGTCGATGAGGTCTTCCTTTCAACGGGGGTTTGCAGTATGGGGATGCGGCGTATTTTCGGACGCACGGCTGCCATGGGTTCCACAGTGATCGCACTGGTTGGGATGGTGCTCGTTCCGCAGGCAAGCGCTGCGGAGACCTGCGTCAGTACCACCGGGGCCAAGATGTGCTGGCAGTCCACGGGTGATGACGTATACATCACCGACACCAAGGCCGATGGCCACCGAGCGGGCGGCTACTACGCCACGGACCGCGGAAGTTACGGATGGTGTGAGAACACCAAGGGCGCAAACACCAAGGTGAAGTGCAACCTTGAGCTGGAGGAGCCCGACATGATCAGTTTCTACGCTGCCAGGTGCGAAACCCCCTGTGGGCCCTTGGGGCATGGCGTTCTGAACAAGTCGGGCTGGAAGCGCGTAGCCGTGTGATTCGGGTGCCGTGCTGAGGTGTGGCTCTCCAGGAGCTCCTGGAGAGCCACACCTTTTGCGTGTCCGATATCGCTCGCCTCGATCTCCTCCGGTTCCTGCGCCGTGTCCAGGTGCAGCAGTTGCAGCAGACCGACCGGTGGATCGCCGCCGAGGAGCAGCGCGCCGCGGCCGCGGCCCGTGCCGAACGCCTGCTCCCGCCGAAGGATCCGGGCTACGTGGTCTCCCACGGCATCGGGCAGGGCCGCCGGCCGGTCGAGGTCCACGTCGGGGACTGCGGCATGGCGAAGCGGACGAACGCGTCACCGCGGACGAGGCGCGCCGGGCACTCGCCAACGGTGTGGAGGCGTGTCAGTTCTGCCGCCCGGACACTGTGCTCGGAGTGCTGTGACGCTGACCTGCACTGGGGCATGCGGAGCGGACCCTCGCGGATGCCCACAGACCAAGATCGGACAACTCGTCATGCGTAGGTCTCGGGTTCGAATCCCGAAGACTCTTTCGAAGTCCAGCTCAGACATCGTCTGAGCTGGGCTTTTTCGTTCAGCCGATGCCACGGCGACGCCGGGGGCCGATCCGACCCCCGTCGGCTCCGCATTGGGTCGCGGCCTGTTTGGGACACCCCGAAGTCATAGCTTCCGTATTGCGGGGCGAGCAGACTCATGGACATGCCCGGGCAAGCACGCCGGGGCGCCAATACCAGGGGGAATCCACGATGAAGCTCATCGTTCGAGTTGTCGCCGCTGCTGCTCTCGTTCTGCTCGGTGCCGTGCCGAGCGTGGCGCAGACCGCTGAGGGGGCCGCCCCCGTTGCCGAGGTGGCGAGCGACCAGGACGGGAACATCTGGGGCTGACCGGATTCCGCGCCGCATCGATCCGACGAGAGCCAGGCCGCATGTATGTCATCTCTGCACGGCTGCTGCATCCACGAGCAGAGGACGATGCCGCCGACCTGCGACGCATCGGTGAACTGCTCCGAAGCGCGACTGCGGGCCCGCAGGGCCGGCTGGAGCATCACTGGATTCAGCCGGCACCGGGCGGCTGCGCACTCGTCCTCTATCTTCTGGCACCGACGCTGGAGCAGGCGGAGCACACCGCAGGTGTGATCCTGCGCCGAGCCCTGGCCGGCGAACCCTCCCTCGACGACTGGGTGATCGACCAGTACGCCGCGGATCTTCCTGTCGAAATGCTCGACACCCTGTGGGCGCGGTACGCCACCGACGAACTCTGACAGCGCCTGTCCCGCGCTCCGTTTCTCCCTTTCTCCTGCCGATACGGCTGCTTCGGGCTGCCCTTATGCCCTTTTCCCGACCCCGAAGGCGGAACCACGTGTCATGAACGCCACCCATCGCACCCTTGTCGAGAGATTCGACGAAGTCGCCGCGGCGTACCCGGAATCGATCGCCGTCGTGTCCGGTGCGAACCGGACGACGTACGCCGAACTGGCCGCGGCCTCGCGCCGCCTGGCTGCCCGCCTCGTGGATTCCGCCGGGGTCCGCGCGGGTGACCACGTGGCCCTCTGCCTGGAGCCTTCGACCGAGGCGATCGCGTGTCTGATCGCCGTGCTGCGATGCGGGGCCTCGTACGTACCGCTCGACGCGCAGAACCCTGCCGAGCGCAACCGCCTCATCCTCGACGACTGCCGGCCTCGCGCCGTCATCGGTGACGCAGGGGTCGGGGCGCCCGGTGTGTACACGGTCACCGCCGACGACGTGAGCGGGACCGCCGGAGACGCGGACGCGCCGCAGTTCGACGCGGCGACCGGCCGGCCGGGAGACGACTGCTACGTCATCTACACCTCGGGGACCACGGGCCGGCCCAAGGGCGTTCCCATCACCCATCGCAACGTCCAGGCGCTGTTCGAGGCGGCGGACGGGCTGTTCACGTTCGGCCCGGACGACACATGGCTGCTGTACCACTCGATCGCTTTCGACTTCTCGGTGTGGGAGCTGTGGGGCCCGCTCCTGTACGGCGGCACGCTCGTGGTCCTCGACCGCTGGACCAAGCTGTCGCCCGAGGCCTGCGCGTCGATCGTGCTGGAGCAGGGCGTGACGGTGCTCAACCAGACCCCGACCGCCTTCTCCGTGATGTCCCGTGCCCTCATGGACCGGCTCCCGGAGGGCGCCGGACTCCCCCTGCGTTACGTGGTGTTCGGCGGCGAGCGGCTGTCGATGCCGGCGCTGCGCCGCTGGCGCGACCGGTTCGGCCTGGACAGCCCGCGGCTGATCAACATGTACGGGCTGACCGAGGCCACGGTGCACACCACGTACCACCCCCTGACCGAGGTGGATCTGGCCGGGGAGGAGTCCGTGATCGGCCGGCCGCTGCCCGGCTTCGTCGCCCGCGTGGTGGACGAGACGGGTCGTGCCACCGAACGCGGTCAACTCGTGGTCGCGGGACCGCAGGTGGCCGCCGGGTATCTGGACCGTCCCCGGACGACGGCGGAGCGCTTCGGGCCCGATCCGCTGGGCCTGCTCGACGACGCCCTGTTCTACCGGACCGGCGATCTGGTCGAGGACACCGGCGGCGGACGGCTGGTCTATCTCGGCCGTGCCGACCGCCAGGTGAAGATCCGCGGCCATCGCATCGAGCTGGGCGAGGTGGAGGCGGCCGTGTCCGCCGTGCCCGATGTCACCGAGGCGGCCGTGGTGGTGCTCGGCACTTCCGACCGTCCGGTACTGGCCTGCGGCTACACCACCCGCTCGGGCCGGCCCCTGGAACTGCGGACGCTGCGCACCGAACTGCGCTCCCGGGTTCCCCAGTACATGCTTCCCGGCCACTTCGAGTGGTTCGAGCAGTTGCCGCTGACGGTGAACGGAAAGACCGACACCCAGATGATCGCCAAGGAAATGGACCTGCGGACATGACCGTGACCAGTGACCCCATCACGCTCTCCGAACTGACGGAGACGATCCTGAGCCGACTGCGCGAGCAGCTGGGCGACCGGAGGATCAGCGAAGAGGACAACTTCCTCGATGTGGGCGGCCATTCGATGATGGCCATCGAGCTCAAGGCATGGCTCGCGGATCGCCACGGCGTGTCCATCGGGCTCCCCGAGCTGTTCCGGGGCACGCTCTCGGACGCCGCGGCCGCGGCCTTCAGCGCCAAGGGCCCGGTGAAGTAGCCGTGCGCAACTACCTTGAGGTTCTCCGCAACCGCGACTACCGCAAGCTGTGGATCGGCGCCGTCATCAGCCTGCTCGGCGACGGCGCGACCTGGACCGCGCTGGCCTGGATCGCCGTGTCGACCGGAGGCGCCAAGACGCTGGCCGTCCTCGGTGTCTGCTACTCGGCGCCCGTACTCTTCGGCGGAATCCTGGCCGGCAAGGTGGTGGACCGCTTCTCCCGCCGCAAGCTGCTGGTCTTCGACTCGGTGGTGCGCGCCGCCGCGATGGCCGCCGTTCCGCTGCTGTACGTCATGGACGCCCTGAGCGTCTGGCACCTGTACGCCGTCGCCGCCGTCTACGGCCTCTTCAAGATCCTGCCGATCGGCATCATCCCGGCGGTCCTTCCCGATCTGGTGCCCAAGAAGCAGCTCGACACGGCCATCGCCCTGGAGGCGGTCGCCTACGGAGCCGCCGGTCTGGCCGGGCCGGCGCTCGGCGGCCTGCTGATCCCGTTCATCGGCGGGCACTGGGTGCTCGGCCTGGACGCCGTCTCGTATCTCGTCTTCGCCGGCCTCGTGATGAGCATGAAGGCCCGGCTCGGCCGGCCGGAGCCCGAAGCGCGGGAAGCGGGCGGGAAGAGCACCGAGGCCGAGCGCAGTTCGTGGCGACCGGTACTCCGGTTCCTGGTGGGTGATCGCGTGATGCTGGTGATCACCATCGCGTTCACCGCCTTCAACATGGCGATGGGCATGCTCATCGTGACCCAGCCGTGGCTGGCCCACGAGCGGCTGCCCGGCGGCGCCACGATGCTCGGTCTGATCGTCGGTGTGCTGGCAGGTGCCGAGATGGTCGGTTCCCTGATCGCCGGGGCGGTCAAGCCTGCCGTACGCCCCATGGTCCGTATCGGGCTCCTCCAACTCGTCGCCGGTGGAGGTCTGCTGCTGCTGCTCGGTGCCAATCCGGTGCTGATCCTGATCGGCCAGGCGATCTGCGGCATTCCGGCCATGGTGATGACGGTCTCCTCGCAGAGCGTCCGCTACCAGCGCACGCCCGAGGTGCTGCGCGCCCGCACCATGACGCTGATGCGCACGCTGATGCACAGCGCGGTGCCGGTCGGTTCGTTCGTCGCGGGTCCGCTGCTCGCGGGGGGTCACTACTCCGCGCTCGTACTGACCATGGCCGTCGTCGCCGGCGCGCCAGGTCTGCTGAGCTTGGTGCTGGTGCGCAACGCGGTGGTCAACGAGCCGGACCCGATCCCTGAATCCACCGATGCCGCTGCCACCCCCATCACCTCCACGACCGAGCCCGCCCTTGCGGCCAACTCCGCAGGAGATTCCCAGTGACGCACGCGCCCTTCACCTTCCACCCGCACACCGACGCGTACCTGGCCGCCCTGCGCGACCACCGCCCCGGCACGCTCGTGCCCGTGCTCGGCGAACCGGGCCCCGTCCACCGGGCCGTCATCGAGCTCAGCAGGCCGGAGCCGCAGCGACCTGCCCCTGACCCCGGCGAGATCCTGGTGGTCTGGCCGGCCGGCTCCAAGGCCGCCGAACTCGCCGCCGCACTCGCCGACGCCGTCCAGGGCCGGGGCCGGGAACTCGCGCGGCCGGAGTCCATCGGCGAGACCAGCGGCACCGCCCGCCACGTCCTCGTGGTGTCGCTCGCCGACGAGATCGACGAGCGTTCGCTGACCCGGATGCACGACAGCCTCTGGGAGCACCGCTCCGCAGGTGAGGGCGGTCATCTCGGCATGGTCGTCGGCGCCGACCTGGAGCAGCTCAGCTGGATCGTCGCCAAGGGCCTGGCCCTGCCCCACCGCATCACCCCCACCGAGCAGCATCTGCGGGTGTGGCCCGCCGTGCAGCGGATCTCGAAGCGCTACGGGACCGGCACCTGGGTCCTCCAGGACGATGCCAAGGCCGAGATCGTACGGCCGCTGCTGCTGGACACGCACACGGCGGCGGTCTCCCTGGTGGCACATGGCCGCGACGACGTGATCCACCTCAACGACACCGTGATCTGCCCGATCGGCGCGCACACCATCGACCCCGGCTCGCCGTCGGCCTCGCACGCTCCGGTCTGTGCCTTCACCGGCCGGTGCTACCGGCCGGAGGTCGCGAACGAGAACATCATCCTGTCCGGCGGGATCGCGGCGGACGTGCTGTTCGCCAACTCCTGCATGGGCATGCGGGTCAACGAGGGGCTGTATCCCCAGGAGTACCTGATGCCGCACGGTTTCGTACGCGGCACGGCAGCCGCGTACCTGGCCACCGGGCAGGTCATCAACGGTCTGCTGAAGGTCAACGACATCTTTCACACGGCCTGCGGCACCGGGCGCACGCTGGGCGAGGCCGCCACGCTCATCAACGACCACCTCCGCTACGAGCGCGTCGACCTGCCGTACTACACATTGCTCGGCCTGCCCTGGCTGACCGTCGCCGAGGGCGGCACCGAACCCGGTGAGCAGTGGGGCGAGTTCCTGCTCGCACAGGGCGAGCCGGGGGTGGAGGGAGGCGGTGTCCGCGCCGCCGCCGTAGCCCTCGCCGCCGAGGAGTCCACCGGCAGCAGCGCCCATGTGCTGTACGTGTCCGGGCGTGGGGCGGCCGTGCTCGGCGACGAGGCGCCCCAGGGGCTGGACCTCACCGCCGTGCCGCATCTGAAGCAGACGCTGCAGGCGATGGGCCGCGCCATGACCAACCTGGAGGACGTCGCCTTCACCGGCCTGAAGTACTCCCGCCAGGGAAACATGCTGGTCAACGTCCGCGATCAGGTCGCCTCTCTGTCGCAGGCGCTGCACGGCGCCGCGCTGATGGGGGACATCAAGCGGATCAGGCGGCGCATCGGAGCCATCACCACCGGAGTGGAGCGGGCCGAACTCACCCTGGCCGAGGCGCTGTTCGAGCGCGGTGTCCAGAGCTTTCAGCACTACAACGACGTATGGGGCGAGACGCTGGAGCTGCACTCTCCGGAGCTCGCCGACGAGGAGTGCCCGTACTGCGCGCGGTTGCTCGTGCGGCAGGGCGCGACCCACCCGATCATCGGCCGCATCGGCCGCGATGCCCAGGTGTGCCCGCGCTGCGGCATGATCCGCGACGCCGACGCACGTACCCCTGTCACCGGCATGGTCGTCGACACTCCGGAGATCTGGCGCTGCGGTGAGACCCAGGACATCGCCCTGCGGTTCCGGCTGGCGCCCGCCGCGGGGAAGGGGGCCGGTCCGGACAAGGCGGCGGTCGGCATCTTCATGGCCAACGCGGCCAGGAACGGCATGGACTTCCCCTCGCCGCGCTTTGTCGAACTCGGAGCCGACGGCACGGGAGAGCTCCGGGTGAGCGTCGAGGTGCCCGAGGGCGCACGGATGCACCAGGAGTACGTCCGGGGCCTCGTCGTCGCCGAGGGCACCATCTCGTTCGTCACCCGCCCGGTGTGGGTGCGCCCGGCCGTCACCGGTCCCGTGCCGATCACGCTCTCCGCCCGGAGCTGATCAGCCCGTCGCTCCGCGCGATCACCGATCCGCCGACCCACCGATCCACCGTTCTGCATCCGCACGGAAGGTCACACGCATGTCCGAGACAACCGTCACCACGGCGGCGGTTCCGGCCTCCTACACCCAGGAAGGTCTCTGGCTGCTGGAGCAGCTCGGAGCCGGCCCGGTGGCCAACAACCTGCCCATGGCCTGGCGGATCGCCGGCCCCGTCGACCCCGGCGCATTCCGCGCGGCGCTCCGTCTGGTCGCCGTCCGCAACCCGGTCCTGCTCTCCCGCTGTGACTGGGACGAGGCGGGAGACACCCTCCTGCTGACCCGCAGCCACGAGCCACAGGACATACCTGTGGACATCTCGTACGGCACCGGCGACGAGCAGGCGTACGCCGAGGCGTACGAGGAGTCGCTGCGGCCGTTCGCGCCCGGGCAGCCGCTCGTCCGCGCCCGCATCTGGGCGCCGGCCGGCGACGAGGGCGCGGCCGGCGACACGCTGCTGCTCCTCGTCATCAGCCATCTGGTCTTCGACGGCGGCTCCGAGGAGTCGTTCTTCGCGGAGCTGCTCGCCGCGTACCGGCACGTCACCGAGGGCACGGAGCTCCCCGGCGCCCCGGAGCCCTACCAGCGCTTCGCCCAGGAGCAGCGCGAGCTGTTCGCCCGGCCCGGTCAGGCCGAGCGTGTGGCGCGGCTGGCCGCCCGGCTGCCCGTGCCGCAGCCCGTCCCGCTGCCCCGCTCGGCCACCCGCCGCGAGCAGGGCGATCCGTCCGAGGCGCTGCGCCACTACGTGCTGCTGGACGCGGAACAGCTGGCGGGGATACGGAGGTTCGGCCGCACGCGGGGGGCGTCCGAAGTCATCGTGATCCTTGCCGCGCTGGTGGCCACCGCCGCCCGCCTCGGCGACCAGGAGAACTGCGGCGTACTGCTTCCGTACGCCAACCGGGCATCGGCGTGGGCGCGTGACGTGATCGGTCCCTGCCTCAACAGCCTCTACCTCACGGCCGACGTGCCCGCGGGCCGCACCTTCGCCGAACTCGTCGACCAGGTGCGGGACCTGGCGTTCGAGGCGTATGACGACGCCGACATCCCCGCCGAGGCGCTGCGCGCCCGCTGGGCGGAGAGCGGCGCCGAGGCACGCAGCAATCTGATGCTCAACCTGTTCCCCCGCGAGCGCGCCGAGCTCCAACTGCCCGGTTGCACCACTCGCCGCCTGAGCTGGGAGGAGACCCCGGTACGGGCCCGCGCCGACCTGTGCGTCTACGGCTGGCCGCAGGACGGTGGGCTGCGTCTGGAGTTCCTGTACCGCACCGCAGCGCTGACCGACGCCGACGCGGCGTCGTTCGCCGCTTCCCTGACCGGACTGCTGGTGCAGGGCATCGCCGCTCCGGAGCTGCCGGTCACCGGATTCGCCCTGGACGGGGCCGGGGAGAGCCTGCGTGAGCTGTCCGCGCCGCTCGTCTCGTCGCCGCATGCCTCGGTGGTCGAGCAGGTGTGGGCGGCCGCCGCCCGCGACCCGCACGGCCTCGCCGTCAGCGCCCCCGGGGAAGAGCTGACGTACCGCGAGTTGACCGGCCGCGCCGACCGGGCGGCTGCCCGGCTCCGCGAGCGGGGTGTACGGGCCGGGGACACGGTCGCGCTGGAGGCCCCCCACTCCCTGCGGACCGTGCTGGGTGCGCTCGCCGTCCTGCGGGCCGGTGGTGTGCTCCTGCTCGTACAGCCCGATCTGCCGCAGGCCCGCCGCGAGGCGGTACTCGGCCTCGCCGGCCCCGCCCTGCACCTCGGCGACGGCGATCTCGACGCGCTCCTCGAAGCGTCGGGCACCGCGCCCGGGACGGCGGCTGAACTGCCGCTGCCGGCCCCCGACGACCCCGCGTACATCTTCTTCACCTCCGGCTCGACCGGTGTCCCCAAGGGCGTACTCGGCCGGCACGGCGGTCTGGGCCACTTCCTCGCCTGGGAGCGGGACGCGCTCGCCACCGCCGCCGGCGACCGCGTGGCCTGGCGCACCAACCCGGGCTTCGACGTCGTGCTGCGCGATCTGTTCCTGCCGCTGGTCTCCGGCGCGACACTCGTCGTGCCCGACCCGGCCGACCTGGACGACCCGGCAGCCACCCTGCGCTGGCTCGCCGCGTCCGGTGCCACCACGCTGCACATCACGCCCAGCCTGGCCGACCTGCTGGTCGCCGAGCACGCGGACGATCCCGATGCGGCGCCCCGTCCGCAGGCGCTGAGGGCCGTGCTGTTCGCCGGTGAGCCGCTCACCGGGCGGGCCGTGACCCGGTGGCGACGGCACTTCGGTGAGACGGCTCGCGTGGTGAATCTGTACGGTCCCACCGAGACGACCCTCGCCAAGTGCTGGTACGAGGTCCCCGCCGACCCGGTCGACGGTGTGCAGCCGATCGGCCACCCGTTGCCCGAGACGCAGGTCGTCGTGCTGGGCCGGGACGGCCGCCCGGCGGGCATCGGCGAGACCGGCGAACTCACCATCCGCACCCCGCACCGCTCGCTCGGCTACCTAGGGCCTCTCGCCGGCGACCGGTTCGCGGTGAACCCCTTCCGCGACGACCCGGCCGACGTGCTGTACCGCACCGGCGACCTGGGGCGCCTACGCGCCGACGGGCTCATCGACATCCTCGGCCGCGCCGACGACGAGGTGAAGGTGCACGGAGTCCGCGTCCAGCCCGCCGAGGTCTCGGCCGCGCTCCGCGCCCACCCGGGCGTCGAACAGGCGACGGTCGTCAGGAGCGACGACGGCCACGGGCTGATCGGCTACGTCGTGCCCGCCCCCGGGACGCTGCTGGACGAGGGCGGGGCGCTGCGCCATGTCGCCGCGCTGCTGCCCCCCGCGTTCGTGCCCGCCCGGCTGGTCACCCTCGACCGGATGCCGCTTCTGCCGAACGGCAAGGTGGACAGGCGGTCCCTTCCGCAGCCCTCCGACAGCTGCCCCGAGGTGGAGATCGTCGCACCGCGCACGGCGGACGAAGCCGCGGTCCTGGAGATCTTCCAGCAGGTGCTCGGCGTGGCACGGATGAGCGTGCACGACGAGTTCCTCGCGCTCGGCGGCCACTCACTGCTGGCGATGCGGGTCGCCGCCCGGCTGCGCAAGCGCTTCGGCGTCCGGGTGCCCGCCCAGGTCGTGCTCGACCGAGCCACCCCCGCCGTGCTCGCCGACTGGATCGGACGGCAGTCCCCGGACGCCGGCCGGCCTTCGCCGCCTATCACCGGTGACCGCCCCTACCCGGCCGGACTCGGCCAGGAGCGGATGTTCTTCCTGGAGGAGATGACCGGCACCGAACCGGGCGTCTACAACATCCCATGGTGCTTCCGGCTGCGCGGCCGGCTCGACACGGACGCCTTGCGCGCCGCGCTGCTGCGGCTGACCGAACGCCACGCGCCGCTGCGCACCGGCTTCGAGGTGACGCCGGAGGGTCTGCTGGCCCACCCCCGCCTGGCGGCGGACGTCTTCGACTTCCGCACGGTGAACCTGGAAGGCCCGGACGACCTCGACGCCTTCGTACGGGCGGAGCTGACACGGCCGCTCGATCTGCGTGCGGGCGGCGCGGTCCGTTTCGCGCTGGCCGAACTCGGCCCCGAGGACCTGGCACTGGTGTGCACCGTCCACCACATCGCCGCCGACGGCTGGTCGCTGTCGGTGCTCCAGAGCGAACTCTCCGCCCTGTACGCGGTGTTCGCCGGGCATCCCGGAGCGGCCGAGCCGCCGCTCCCGGAGGGCGGTTACGCCGACTTCGCGCTCTGGCAGCGCGAGCGCACCGCCGAACTGGAGGCGGACGGACGGCTCGCCTCGGCGGCCGCGCGGCTGCGAGGTGCCCCCGAACGCTACGGCATGCCGACCGACCGGCCGCGCGGCCGCCGCCAGACCTACCGGGGCGACCGCGAGGCGCGCGCACTGCCCGACGGGTTCGCCGAGCGGCTGCGGACCGAGGCGGCCCGCCGTTCCGTCACCCCCTTCACACTGGTCGCCGCGGCCTACGCGGCGGCGGTCGCGGCCCGCGGCGGCGACCGGGAGCTGGTGCTCGGCGCGGCCGTGGCCAATCGGCCCGAGGCCTTCCATCAGGAGCTCATCGGCTGCTTCATCAACACCGTGCCGCTGCGCCTGGCCATCCCGGCCGGCGGACTGCTCGACGAGCTGATCGACACGGTGGCGGCCGAGACGGCCGGTGCGCTGGCCGACGCGGACATCCCCTTCGAACGGCTGCTATCCGAGCTCGATGTGGAGCGCACCGCCAACCACCCGCCGGTCTTCCAGGCCATGCTGGTGATGCAGCAGGCCGAGCCCGCCGGGCTCGAACTGCCCGGCGTGCGGGTCACGGAGGTTCCCGACGCCCGGCCGACCGCCAAGACCGACCTGAGCCTGATCGTCCACCTCGACGGCGCCCACCCCACGCTCACCATCGAGTACAACGCCGACCTGTTCGAACCGGCCACCGTCCGCGCTCTGCTGGACCACATCGGCCATCTGCTGGAGGTGACGGGACAGCCGGGCGCGCGGCACGACGCTCTGCCGCCCGCCGAACTGGCCGCCGAACTGGCCCGGGCCGCGGGCCCGGACCGGCCGTTCACCCCGGGTGAGCCGCTCGACCTGCTCACCGGCATCCGGCGCACGGCCGCCCGTACCCCCGACGCCCCGGCGGTCAGCTACGCCGGCCGCACCCTGAGCTACGCCGAACTGATCGGTCTGGCGGACGCGCACGCGCACCGGCTGCGCTCCTGCGGGATCACCACCGGCGACGTGGTCGCCGTGCATCTGGAGCGGTCCGCCGAGATGGTGGTGGCCCTGCTCTCCGTGCTGGCCGCCGGCGCCGCCTATCTGCCGCTGGACACCGGCGCCCCGGCCGAGCGGCTGCGGGTGATGATGGACACCGCGAACGTCCGGGCGCTGCTGACCACCGAGGGCGGTGTGCCGGACGAACTGCGCCGCACCTACACTCTCTGCGTCGATCTGGACGCCCCGCCCCGGCCGCCGCTGGACCTGGCGGTACCGCCCCAGGCACCCGCGTACTGCATCTTCACCTCCGGTTCGACGGGCACCCCCAAGGGGGTGCTGGTACCGCACATCGCGATCACCAACCGGCTGCGCTGGATGCAGAGTGCCTACCGGCTCGATGCCCGCGACACCGTGCTCCAGAAGACTCCGTACACCTTCGACGTGTCGGTGTGGGAGTTCTTCTGGCCGCTGCTGGCGGGCGCCAGGATCGTCATGGCCCGCCCCGGCGGACACCGCGATCCCGGCTATCTGATCGAGGAGATCCGCCGCGAGCGGGTCACGACACTGCACTTCGTGCCGCCGATGCTGGCCGCGCTCCTCGAACACCCGGAGGCCGGTTCGATCGCCGACTCGGTACGGCTCGTGGTGTGCAGCGGCGAGGCCCTGGAGGGCAGCCTGCGCGACCGGTTCCACGCGGTGACCTCGGGCGCGTCCGGGACCCCGCGGCTGGAGAACCTGTACGGCCCGACCGAAGCGGCCGTCGACGTCTCCTGGTACAGCGCCGCACCGGACGACTCCGGGGCCGCGGTCCCGATCGGCCGGCCCATCGACAACATCCGGCTGTACGTCCTGGACCGCGACACCATGCGGGTCACGCCGCCCGGCGGCGTCGGCGAGCTCCACATCGGCGGCACCGGGCTGGCGACCGGCTACAGCGGTCGCCCGGATCTGACGGCGGACCGGTTCGTCCCGGACCCGTTCGCCGGGCCCGACAGCCCCGGCTCCCGGCTCTACCGCACAGGTGACCTGGTGCGACGGCAGGCCGGCGGCGAGCTTGAGTACTTCGGCCGCACCGACTTCCAGGTGAAGATCAGGGGCGTACGCATCGAACTCGGCGAGATCGAGGAGCGGCTCGTCGCCCAGCCCGAGGTCAGCGACGCGGTCGTCCTGGTCCACGAGAACCCGGGCGGTGGGAAGGAGCTGATCGGGTACGCCACCCTGCGTCCCGGCACCCGGATCGACGGCCCCGCATTGGTCGAGCGGCTGCGCACCTTCCTGCCCGACTACATGTGCCCGTCACTGGTCGTGCTGCTGGACGAGTTCCCGCTCGGCGCCACCGGCAAGGTGGACCGGCGCGCCCTGCCCGATCCGCAGCTGTGGCGGCCCGAGGCCGCCGCGTACGAGGCACCCGCGACCGACGAGGAGCGGGCACTCGCCGCCATCTGGACCGATGTCGTCAAACCGGCCGGACCGGTCGGCGCGGGAGACAACTTCTTCGCCCTCGGCGGCGATTCGCTCAGCGCCGTACGCGTCGTGGGCGCCGCGGCCGACCGGGGATGGCGGCTCACCCTCGACGAGGTGTTCACCGCGCGCGACCTGCGGGAGCTCGCCGCCGCCCTGACGCCGACGGACACCGCCGAGGGACCCGCCGCGGCCGTCACCGACTTCACCATGCTCAGCGCCGCCGACCGTGCGCTGCTCGGACTCTGAGAACTCTGGAGAACAGATGACCACCGCTACACCACAGCGCCGGGCAGCCGCCAGCGCCGTCACGGACGCCTACCCGCTCTCCCGCCTCCAGGCCGGCATGATCTACCACGCCGAGCTGGAAGGGGACGCCTCCTACTATCACGACATCTACTCGCTGCGCGTCCACGGACCGTGGCAGGAGGAGGCGTTCCGGGCAGCCGCCGAAGGTCTCGTCGCGGCCCACGACACGCTGCGCACCTCCTTCGAGCTCGCCAAGTTCAGCGAGCCCCTGCAGCTGGTGCACTCCACGGCCGAGGTCCCGCTGGAGGTCGTCGACCTGCGCGGCCTGCCCGAGGCGGATGTCGAGCACACCCTGGAGGAGTGGCGGCGCGCGGAGACCCAGCGCCCCTTCGACTTCGCGAAGGCGCCACTCTTCCGCATGGTCGTCCACCTCCTGGACGACGGGCAGTTCCACTTCTGGTGGTCCTTCCACCACGCGATGATGGACGGCTGGAGCCTGCACTCCGCGGTCACCGACCTGTTCGCCGGATACACCGCGATACGCAGGGGCGAGGCGCCGCGGTTCACCGCCCCGCGCACCCGCTACCGCGACTACATCGCCCTCGAACTGGACGCCCTCGACGATCCCCGGCAGCGCGACTTCTGGCGCGGCCGGCTCGCCGGGGCCGAGCCCGCCGCCCTTCCCGTACCGCCCCGGCGCACCAGCGACGAACTGGAGTCGGTCGTCGAGGTCGAGTGGCACGACATTCCCTCCTCCGTCCTGTCCAGGCTGAACGACCTCGCGGCGACTCTGCGCGTCCCCGTCCGTACGGTGCTGCTCACGGCGCATCTGCGGGTGCTGTCCGCGCTGCTGGGCCGCTCCGTCGTCATCACGGGCGTCGTCGGCAACGGCCGCCCGGAGACCACCGACGCCGAGCAGGTCAAGGGCCTCTTCCTGAGCACTTATCCGCTGCGCACCGAGATCCCGGCGGGCAGCTGGGCGGAGTTCGTGACCGCGGTGTTCGCCGAGGAGACCGCGATCCTGCCGCACCGGCGCTACCCGCTGGCCGCGATGGTCGAGGAGACGGGCTGGAGTCCCTTCGACGTCGTCTTCGACTTCCGGCGGTTCCGCAGCTACGAGGGACTCACCGAGCAGGACGACCTGAGCTTCGACATCGGCGCCTACTACGAGCACACCAACTTCCCGCTCACGTCCGGGTTCGTCATGAACCCGGACGGCACCGAACTGCGCCTCCAGTTCCGCTACGACGCCCGGCGTTTCGACCACGACGACACCGCCCGCATCGCGCGCTCCTATCTCTCCGTGCTCGCCCGGATCGCCGCCGACCCCGATGCGCCGGTCCTCGCGGAACCGGCCCTCGCGACCGAGGACATCGCCGTCCTCACCCGGCACGCATCCGGACCCCGGCAGGACCCGGACGGTCCGCGTGGCGTCCATCAGCGCATCGAGCGGGCGGCCAGGCCGGGCCGTACGGCCGTACGGGCGATCGACGGCGAGCTCGACTACGACGATCTGCTGCGGACCGCGGGCCGGATCGCCGGCCATCTCCAGGACGCCGGGGTACGCCGCGGCGACCCGGTCGGCGTCTGCATGAACCGCACCGTGCTGCTCGTCCCCACCCTGCTCGCAATCTGGCGGATCGGCGCCAACTATGTGTCCCTGGACCCCGCTTACCCGATCGAACGGCTTCGCTACATCGCCTCCCACAGCGGCGCCGGCTTCGTGCTCCACGACGCCGCGTCCGCGCCGGTCGCCGCCGAGCTGGAGCCGGCCCCGCTGGCCGTCGAGACGGCCGCCGCGCACCCGCGCAGCGCCGATGCGGTCGAGGTGTCGGGCGACGAACTCGCCTACACCATCTACACCTCCGGCTCCACGGGGCTGCCCAAGGGTGTCCAGGTGCCGCACGGCGCGGTCGTGAACTTCCTCGACGCGCTCATCGAGGAGCTGGAGCCGGCCGACGAGCACACCTACCTCGCCACCACGTCGATCAGCTTCGACATCCATGTGAACGAGATGTTCGTGCCGCTCGTGCTCGGTGCCCAGATGGTCCTCGCGGCCCGCAGCCAGGTCTCGGACGGCACCGCGCTGCGCGACCTCATCGAGGCCGAGCCCGACCTGATCGGCCAGGGCCCGCCCGCCATGTGGCGGATGCTGCTGGACACCGGCTGGCGGCCGTACGGCATGGCGGCCGTGCTCTGCGGCGGCGAGGCGTTCCCGCGCGACCTGGCGGAGAAGCTGACCCGCGACGGTGTGCCGGTGTGGAACATGTACGGCCCCACCGAGACCACCGTCTGGTCGGCCGTGCACCGCGTGGCGGACGGCGACGGCACCGTCCCCATCGGCCGCCCGATCCGCAACACCACCCTGTGGGTGCTCGACCAGAACATGGACCCGGTCTTCCCCGGGGTGCCCGGCGAGCTCTACATCGGAGGCGAGGGCGTGGCGCGCGCGTACCACGACAGGCCCGACCTGACCGGCGACCGGTTCGTCCCGGACCCGTTCGCCGGCCCCGGCCGGCCGGGTGCTCGCCTCTACCGCACCGGTGACCTGGTGCGTATCGCCGAGAACGGCACCTTCGAGTACCTGGAGCGCGTCGACCTCCAGGTGAAGGTGCGCGGCTACCGCATCGAGCTGGAGGAGGTCGAGGCCCGGCTCGGGGCCCACCCGGACGTCTCCGCCGCCGTCGTCGCGGCCCCGCTCGGCTCCGACGGGGAGCGCGTGCTGGCCGGCTACGCGGTCGCCGCGCGCGGCGTCGACGGGACGGAGCTGCGCTCCTGGTGCGCCGAGACCCTGCCGGACTACATGGTCCCGCAGGCCTGGGTGCTCCTCGACGAGTTGCCGCTGACCCCGAACGGCAAGGTCGACCGCAAGGCACTGCCCGGCATCGGCGACGCCGCGGCGCTCGTCCCGGCCGACAGCACTGCCCCGGGCAGCGACACCGAGAGGGCGATCGCCGCGATCTGGAGCGAGGTCCTCGGCATCACGGGCATCGGCGTCAACGCCAACTTCTTCGACCTGGGCGGTCATTCGCTGCGCGCCCTGCGCGTCGTACTGAAGATCCGCGACGAGCTCGGTGTGGAGGTGCCCGTGGCCTCGCTGCTCCGGGCGTCCACGATCCGCCGGCTCGCCGCACTCATCGACCGGGAGGCCGGCGGGGACGCGAACTCCGCCCGCCCGCTCGTCGTACCGCTGAACGCGCAGGGCGCCGCCCCGCTCTTCCTCTTCCACCCGCTCGGCGGCCACATCTTCGGCTACGGGCCGCTCGGCCGGGCCCTGGAGGGCGAGGTCACCGTCCACGGCGTACGGGCCAGCGGTATGGAGCCCGGGGAGGAGCCGCTCGACTCCATGGCGGAGCTGGTCGACCGCTACCTCGGTGAACTGCGTGCCGTGCAGCCGGAGGGCCCGTACCGGCTGGCTGGCTGGTGCATGGGTGCCACCGTTGCCGTGGAGATCGCCCGGCAGCTGCGCGCCGGCGGTGAGGAGGTCGGGTTCCTCGGTCTGATCGTTGCCAACCCCTTCGACCAGGCGCCACGGATCCTCCTGGAGGACCTGACCGCCCTGGTGCATCACATGCTCGGGCAGGGCACCGATGTGACGTACGAGGAGCTGGCGGCCCTCGACTCGCTCGACGAGAAGATCGAACGCGTCTTCAGCCGCAGCCGCGAGGCCGGTCTGCTGCGCGACGACGTCAGCAGCATGGACGACGCCCACCGGCTGCTGCGGGTCTACCAGGCCAACGCCAGGGCGATCAGCTCGCAGGAGCTGCCTCCGTACGACGGCCCGGCACATGTCTTCGTCCTGCCCGAGGACGGCTTCCAGCCCGCAGACATGGGCTGGTCGAAGGTGATCACCGGATCCGTCGTGCAGCACGACCTGCCCGGGCTGCCCACCACCTTCCTCGATCCGGAGGAGATCGGCCGGCTGTCCGAGATCCTCGCCGGCGAACTGGCCGGCCATGCCGATGCCTGAGCCCCGTCCGTCCCACCACCGCGCAAGGAGTACTTCCATGGCCGTCGAGACCACCACCACAGCCGTCACCGCCGGGGCCACCGCCGACGCCCCGTTCACCGTCGTGCACAACATCGAGGAGCAGTACTCGGTCTGGTTCACCGGGCGTCCCCTCCCGGCCGGCTGGCAGGTCACCGGCTTCACCGGCACCCGCGCCGCCTGCCTGGCCCACATAGCGGAGATCTGGACCGACCTGCGTCCGCTCAGCCTGCGTACGGCGCTCGCCGCCACGACCGGAAAGGCGGCCTGAACCGTGCTGACCGTGTACACCACCGCTCCGTCGTCCCACTCCGTCACCGGAGCGGAGTTCCGGCAGCGGGCCGTCGACGTGGCCCGCTGGACGGAGGCCGCGGGCCACCGCGGACTCCTCGTCTACACCGACAACACGCTCGTCGACCCGTGGTCCGTCGCCCAGTTGCTGATCGAGCGGACCGAGTCGCTGGTGCCGCTGGTGGCGGTGCAGCCGCTGTTTCGCCACCCGTTCGACGTGGCCAGGGCCATCAGCTCCCTCGGTTTCCTGTACGGGCGCCAGGTCGACCTCAACCTGGTGACCGGCGGCTTCGCCGGCCACATGCGTGAGCTCGGGGACGTACTCGACCACGACGAGCGCTACAGCCGGCTCGTCGAGTACGGAAGGATCATCAACAAGCTGCTCGCCGGAGTCCGGCCGGTCACCCACCTCGGGAACCACTACGGCCTCAACAGTGCGCAGCTCACGATCCCGCTGCCGCCCGAACTCACTCCGCGCGTCTACCTCTCGGGATCCTCGGACGCCTGCGTCGACGCCCAGCAGAGCCTCGGCGCCGTCCGCCTGTCCTACCCGCGGGCGTTCGCGGACTACGCGGGGACGCCGGACGCGCTGCGCGGAAACGGCATCCGGCTCGGCATCATCGCCCGCGACAGCGCGGAGGAGGCCTGGCAGATCGCCCAGGAGCGCTTCCCCTCCGACGAACTGGGCGAGGGACTGCACGATGTGGCGGCCGGCCAGGTCGAGTCCCGCTGGCACCAGAACCTCTCCGCCGACGCGCAGCGCTCGCATGCCCCCAGGGACGGCTACTGGCTCTACCCGTTCCGCGCGTACAAGACCTTCTGCCCCTATATCGTGGGCAGTTACGAAGAGGTCGGCCGGCTGCTCGGCCAGTACGTCGACCTGGGCATCACCGCGCTGATCCTGGACGTGCCACGGGAGGAGGACGACCTCCACCACGCCGGGATCGCCCTGCGCCTCGCGCAGCGGCAGCCCGTCGCGTCCTGACCGTCCCCACCGCACGACTCACTGCCGCCGGGCGCCCTGCGCGCCCGGCGGCCCTTCCCAGGAGAGCGACCATGACCAGTACGGACGTCTGGATACGGCACCTCGGCCCGCCCGCCGCCACCACGGGCACGCACACCGAACTGGTCTGCTTCCCGCACGCCGGCGGGTCGGCAGGAGCCCACCGTCCGCTCGCGGCCGCGCTCGCCGGGCAGGCGGAGGTGATCGGTGTCCAGTACCCGGGCCGTCAGGACCGGCTCGCCGAACCGGTGATCACCGATCTGCACCTGCTGGCCGACGCGGTTGCCGACCGGCTCGCCGCGCGCGGCGCGGGCCGGGGCGCGGAGCGGCGGCGAGTGTTCTTCGGCCACAGCATGGGCGCGATCGTCGCGTACGAGGTCGCGCGGCGGCTGGGGCAGGACGGGCCGCGTGCGCTCTTCGTCTCCGGCCGTCCGGCGCCCTCCCGGATCCGGCCCACCACCGCCCATCAGCTCGACGATGACGCGCTGCTGAGGCAGGTGGCCTCACTGGGCGGGTCGGACAAGGAACTGCTGAGCCACCCGGAGCTGCGGGCACTGGTCCTGCCCGTCGTCCGTGGTGACTACCGCGCCAGCGAGACGTACCGCCACCGGGGCGGGTCCCCGCTGGCCTGCCCCGTCACCGTCTTCACCGGCGACGCCGACCCCTTGACGCCGATCGCCGATGCCCGCGCCTGGGCCGCCCACACGACCGGGCCATTCCGCCTGCGAATCCTCGAAGGGGGCCACTTCTTCGTCGACGCACATTGGCCCGCCGTCGCACGGACCGTCCAGCACACCCTGAAATCCGTGCTCGTATGAATCCATGTCCATGAGAATCCACGACGTGGAATTGTCCGGACGCCATATGCGGGACTTCCGTCAATTCCCTTCCGTCACTGGAATGCCGTGGCGGCCTCGGGAAGCTCCGCGAGAAACCCGGTGCCCGTCAGAGCCAGCCTCGTTGCGAGGCCCGCAGCCCTGCCTCGAACCGGCTGCGCGCACCGAGCCGTTCCATCAGCCCGGCCATCACCCGTCGCACCGACCGCGCGGACATCCCGAGCTGACTCCCGGCCCGCTCGTCGGTCATGCCCGTGGACAGCAGCCTGAGCAGCTCACGTTCCTGCGGGGACAGTCCGAGCTCGTCCGTCGAGGGGGCCACCTGGTCGACGGGGCACGCGGCCGACCAGATCTGTTCGAACAGCGCCAGCACTGCCGCGACGGTTCCGGCGTCCTGCACCTGCACGGCCCCCAGAGCCGTATTGCCCGGATCCACCGGGACCAGTGCCACGCGGCGGTCGTAGACCAGCATCCGTATGGGGAGTGCGGGCAGGGTGCGCACTTCGGCCCCCATCTCCGTCAGCCAGCGGGCGTAGGCCAGAGTCGGCGGATCCTTGCGGATGCTGTCCACGCCGACGGTCCGGATCGCGATGCCGCGCTCCCGCACCTGCCGGTCGAGGGACATCGCCGCCTCGATGCGCGCGGGATCCTGCGGCCCGCCGGGCATCAGGCTGGCGACCTCGGCGGTCGCCTGCAGGGCCAGCTGTTCGATGCGGGCCTGGATCGCGTCCATACCCATGAGCCGTTCCGCATGGCTGTCGGACACACCGGGCCGAAGGCTCGCATATTCCTGCATGAGCTGGGCCACGGCGACCTGGCTCTCGGCGAACTGCTGCTGCTGGCGCAGCAGTTCTGCTTCCCGGCGCTGCAGGAGGAGTTGCATTCCGTATTCCGGGCTGACCGGGCGCATGCCGCCGGGCGAGTCCCAGGAGGGGCGGAGCAGGGTGAGCTCCGCCAGCCGGTCGAGCGCCTGGCGCACCTCCTCAGGCTTTACTCCGAGTTCGCCTGCGATTCCATTGACGCCCAGCTCGCTGTGTGTCAGCAGTAGTCGATAAACCCGTTCCGCAAGTGAATCGACACCCAAGAAGTCGAGCATTGCATCTCCCCCCAAGAGACCGCCCTCGGCGGGAGGTTACAGAGCTCCTGGGTGTGGCGCAAGCAATTCATGTACGTGTCGGGAATGGGGAATTCAGCGGAAAGGCGATCAAGGTTCTCTTCGCCCAACAGGGCATTGGGACCGGAACCCGGCGCCGTGTCAGGTGAGCGCCAGCTTGGCCCCGAGCGCAGCGAACGCGGCTGCGAAGACCCGGCGCATCCACATCAGCACCGGCGGGTGCGAGATGACGCGGTGCCGGATCGCCGCGGCGAATCTCCCGTACGCGGCGAACACGAGCAGCGTCAGCAGCATGAAGACGGCGCTCAGCTCGATCATGTGGAGCAGGGCGCGGGGCTCGCCGGGGCTGACGAATTGCGGCAGGAACGCGAAGAAGAAGATCGTGAGCTTCGGATTGAGGATATTGATCAGGACGGCGTTGACGATCACCTTCGCCGCGGACTGCGGAGCGGCGTCCTCCGCGGCCGTGAGCGTGTCCTTGTCCCGCAGGGTGTTCCACGCCATGTAGAGGAGATAGGCGACGCCCAGGTACTTGAGGATCTGGAAGGCCAGGGCGCTGGTGTGCAGCAGCGCGGCCAGACCGGTGATCGCCGCGATCATGTGCGGGACGATGCCGAGGGTGCAGCCGATCGCGGCGACGTAGCTTGCGCGGGCGCCGCGCGAGAGGCCGGCCGAGATGGTGTACAGGGCGCCGGTACCGGGTGTGATGACGACGACGAGCGACGTCAGGATGAACTCGACGCTCACCGCAGCCCGCCTTCGTCCGTCGGGTCCGGGTGCTGCTTCGGTGGGTTCCGGTACGAGGAGCCCGGGTGCTGGTCTGTGGTCATACGTCGATCCTGCGGGCCGCAATGGTCTGTTCGACAGGTCCAAATGCGGCCTGCCCGAGTGGTCCATAAGGTGCCTGACCGACTGGTCCGTCCGGCCCTGGTGCCCCTCCCGGCAAGCTTTGCCCTGTCGCGCCGCCCGGCATGCACCCTCGCTGCGTTGACCAAAAGCCCTGGTAGCTCCGCTACAAGGACTTCCGGCCGCCTTGCGATGCTTCCCCTCGGCCCTGTGGGCCTGGGGAGACCCCATGCACCGGACGACGCTCCTCGACGGGCAAACATTGCCGGTCGCGGCACTAGATCATCCGACCGGAAGACGAAAGCCCCGGTCACTCCCACGCGACCGGGGCTTTCTCTGTCTCCGGATCCGGCGACGCGGCGTCACTCCCCCGAGTGTGGCCATCCACGCCGAGCACCGTCTCACCGGATCCGACGAGGAGATCCAAACAGCCTTCACCAACGGATCGCTAACATGTGGCCAACGGTCAGGGCAGGAGGCAAAGGCAATGCGGTTCGGCCTGCTCGGTCCGCTGACCGTGCACGACGACGACGGTGACGTCCGCGCGGTGAGCAGTGCGAAGCTCCGCACATTGCTCGGCACGCTGCTGCTCCGTGCCAATCGCGTCGTACCCGTCGAGGACCTGAAGGATGCGCTCTGGGGCGACGAACTTCCCGCGTCCGCGCACGCGTCCCTGCACAACCATGTGGCCCGGCTGCGGCGGCTGCTCGCCGAGGAGGACCGGCTGCGGGCCGTGGCCCCCGGATATCTGCTGCGGGTGGCGCCGGGGGAGCTGGACACCGAGTCGTTCGAGCAGCACATCGCCACGGCGCGTGCCGCCCACGCCCGTGCCACGGGCGCCGACCGGACGTCCGTACGCGACGATCCGGACGCCGACCGCGACGACTGGGAGACCGTCCTCGACTCCTCACGCGCCGCGCTGGACCTGTGGCGAGGGGACCCCCTGACCGGGCTGTACGACCCCGAAGGCGGCACACCCGCCCTCGTACAGCGGCTGCGTGAATCGTGGCTGCTGCTCCTGGAATGGCGGTACGACGCGTTCCTGCAGCTCGACCGGCCGGACGGGCTCGGGCCCGAACTCTCCGCGCTCACCGCCCAGTACCCGCTGCGTGAAGCCTTCCACCGGCAGCTGATGCTCGTGCTGCACCGCACCGGACGGCAGCCCGAGGCACTGGCCGCGTACCAGTCGCTGCGCCGTACCCTCGTCGAGGAGCTCGGCATCGACCCGGGTCCCGCGGTCCAACAGGCCTATCAGGAGGTTCTCCAGGACCCCCGGCCGGCCGGCGGCGGCGCGCCCCGCGGCTCCTCGCCGCTGCCCGCGCAGCTCCCGCCCGCGCCCGCCCACTTCACCGGCCGCGACTCGCTCGCGGCCGAACTGCGCGCCGCGCTCACCTGCCCGGCGGGCTCCGCGGTCGCCGTGGTCAGCGGTATGGCGGGGGTCGGCAAGAGCGCCCTCGCCCTCCATGTCGCGCACACCCTCCGGGACGAATTCCCGGACGGACAGCTCCATCTCCACCTGCACGGCGCCACTCCCGGCATGACCCCCCTCGCGCCCCGCCAGTCCCTCACCGCCCTGCTGCGTGACCTCGGGGTACCGGCGCGAGCCATCCCCGAACACGCCGACGCGGCCGCCGCACTGCTGCGCTCCACCCTCGCGCCCACCCGCACCCTGCTGGTGCTCGACGACGCCGCGTCGGCCGCGCAGGTACGGCCGCTGCTGCCCGGGGGTACGGGCTGCGCGGTCGTCGTCACCAGCCGCTCCCCGCTGACCGCGCTCGACGGAGCCGCCCGGTTCGCGCTGGCCCCGCTGACCGCCCGCGACAGTGCCGCGCTGCTGCGTGCCGTCTCCGGCCGCGGCGGGGCCGAGGCGAACGATACGGCCGAGACGGGCAGAACAGGCAGGACGGACGGCACGGATGACGTGGACGACATGGGCCGTCTCGCCGAACTGTGCGGCCGTCTCCCCCTCGCCCTGCGCATCGTCGCCGCCCGTCTCGCCGCCCGCCGCGCCCTCACCCCCACTGCCCTCGCCGGGCTGCTCACCGCCGAGGCCGGCCGGCTCGACCACCTCGAGTACGACGACCTCAGCGTCCGCCGCTCCTTGTCCGTCGCCCACGACGCCCTCGACCCCGACGCGGCCCTCGCGCTGCGCCGGCTGGGCGCGGTCGACCTTCCGGAGTACGACGCGGCGGTGGTCGCGCAGTTGATGTCACCGGCCGTCGACGAGCGCCGCGCCGTCGCCGCGCTCGAACGGCTCGTCGATGTCGCGCTGCTCGACGAGATCGCCTACGGCCGCTTCGCGCCGCACGACCTGGTGCGGGACTTCGCGCGGGAACTCGCCGTACGGCTGGACAGCGAGGACGAGCGCTCGGCCGCGGCCGAGCGCGCCCTGCGGTGGTACGGGGAGTGCGCCCGGCAGGCGGGCCTTGCGCTCGTACCCGCGCATCTGGCCGGGAACCGGGTGCCGCCGCCGATCGGCGAGGCCGCTCCCTTCGCGGGGGAGGCGGAGGCGCTCGCCTGGGGGGACCGCGAGCTGTCGAATCTCGTCGCGCTCATCCAGGCGTACGCGCCGAGGTCGCGCACCGCCCTGCGGGTCGTACGCGCCGCCTTCCCCTATCTCCAGCGCCGCGGGCGCCTCCAGGAGCTCGAAGTCCTCAACCAGATCGCGCTGGACGCCGCCCGTGCGGCCGGCGACCCGGAGGCGGAGGCGCACGCACGCACCGATCTCGCCGGTGTGTACTTCATGCTCGGCCGCAGTGAGCGCTCACTCGTGCTCAACGACGAGGCCGTCGACCTGTGGCGCGGACTCGACGAGGACAGCTGGGTCCAGCGCGGTCTCGCCAACCGCGGAATGCTGCTGGAACGCCGCGAACGGTACGAGGAGGCCGACCAGGCCCTGGAGGAGTCGCTCGGCCTGGCCCGCAAGCTCGGCGACGCCTACGGGGAGGGGATCGTCCTCAGCCACCTGGGAAATCTGCGCGAACACACCGACGCCCGGCTCGCCATCACCTACCACGAGCGCAGCCTCGCGGTCGGCGTACGGCTCGGCAGCGCGCAGCTTCGGCACACCGCGCACTGCAACATCGGCTACGCCCGCCTCACCCTCGGCGAACCGGACCACGCCCTGCGCCACTTCGAGGAGTGCCTGGCCATCATCGGAGACGGCGACGAGGGCGACTGGCACAGCCAGTCCCAGTCCCGGGTCGGCATCGTCCGTGCCCTGCGGGCACTCGACCGCCGCGCCGCCGCCTTCCGTGAGTGCACCGTCGTCCTGGACCGTGCGGTCTCCCGCGCCGACGGCTTCACCGAAGGGCTGGCCCGCTACGAGCACGGTCTGCTGCTGCGCGCGGACGGCCGTCACGACGACGCGCTCGCCGAGTGGCGTCGCGCCTACGCGTCCCTCGACGGCACGGACAGCAAGGTGCTGGCGGAACTCCGCACACTCCTCGGCGAATCCGTCTGAAACATCTGCCTCGACGAGAGGACCGGGGACCGGACCTACATCGAGGCAGTGCGCATCGCCGGCGACAAGGAGGTCTGGAACGAGACCCTTGCCGACGTCACGAAGGTGGGCACGCGGCAACTGCTCGGCAGGCAGCCGGGTGTCGTGCGGTTGCGGGCCGACGCGCTCCGGGTGAACGGACTGTGGATGTCCGTCTCCGCGTACAACGCTCCGACCCCCACGTCCCGCAAGAGCGGCGCCAAGCCCGTGATCACGCTCGCTGAACTGAAGGCCATTGCCACCAGCCGGACATGGCTCACGGCCAGGTAGCCGGGGGAGCGCGCGTCACTTGGCGTCGGAGTACCGCTCCACCACCGCCGTCGTGAACGGAAACCGCACCGGCGTCGCACCGAACGCGATCCGCCCGGCCAGATCCCCGGCCGCGCGGATCGCTTCGGCGACCGCCGCCGCCTCGTCGGCCGGACAGTGCACGATCACCTCGTCGTGCTGGAAGAAGACCAGCTCCGCCCGCATCCCGGCCGTCGCCCTGCGCAGGGCGGCGAGCATCAGCAGCGCCCAGTCCGCGGCGCTGCCCTGGACGACGAAGTTACGGGTGAACCGCCCGCGGGCCCGCGCGTCGGTCGAGGCGTAGCCGGGGACGAACTCGCCCTGGGCGGAGTCCTCTTCCGCGCCGCCCTGAGGGATGCCCGCCTCGTCGTCGTCGCCCGCCCCGGCCGCGGGCGGGCTGGTGCGGCCCAGCCAGGTGCGCACCAGCCGACCCTCCTCACCGGCGCGGGCCGCGTCGTCCACATACGCCACGGCGAGGGGGAATCTGCGGCGCAGCGCCGCGAGGTTCTTCAGGCCGTCGCCGCTGGTCTGGCCGTAGATCGCGCCGAGCAGGGCGATCTTCGCGTGGTCGCGGTCGCCGGAGAAGGCCCGGTCGGACAGTCGCGTGTACAGATCGCCCTCGTGGCCCGCGACCTCCATCAGGCCCGGGTCACGGGAGATCGCGGCCAGGACGCGCGGCTCCATCTGGTCGGCGTCGGCGACGACGAGCCGCCAGCCGTCGTCCGCGACGACCGCGCGCCGGATCACCTTGGGGATCTGCAGCGCCCCGCCGCCGTTGGTGGTCCAGCGGCCGGAGACGGTGCCGCCGGGCACGTACTCCGGCCGGAAGCGGCCGTCCCTGACCCAGTCCTGGAGCCAGCTCCAGCCGTGGGCCGTCCAGATCCGGTACAGCTTCTTGTACCGGATCAACGGCTCCACCGCCGGATGGCCGATCTCCTCCAGCTCCCAGCGGCGCGTGGATCTCACCTTGATCCCGGCCCGGGCGAACGCCTTCACCACATCCGCCGGCAGATCGGGCCGCACACGGTGCCCGAACGCCGCCGACACCTCGTCCGTCAGCTCGGCGAGGCGGCGCGGCTCGCCACCACCCGCGTACCGCTCGCCCAGCAGCTCGTGCAGCACCTCGCGGTGCACATCCGCGCGCCACGGCAGCCCCGACCGGTTCATCTCCGCGGCCACCAGCATCCCCGCCGACTCGGCCGCGGTCAGCAGCCGCATCCGCCCCGGGTGCTCGGCGGCCTCATGTCTTCGCTGCTGGTCCGCGTACACCTCCAGCAGCCCCTCGAACGGTACGGACACGGGCTCCGGTTCGAACAGCGAGGACTGCGAGCCGGGCTCCGCCGCACGCAGCGGTGGATCGGGCGGTACGGGAGCCTGCCGCAGCCGCGCCCAGGCAGCCGCCGCGGACCGGGGCTCTCCGAGCCGCCCCTCGTGACCGAGCAGCAGCAGCTCGGCGTCCTCGATGTCGTAACACCGCTCGACCCGCACTCCGGCCGCGAGCAGCCGCGGATAGATCTCGCCGGTTGACCGCCACACCCACCGCCCCACCTCGGGCCGCGACCGCACGGCCTCGACGAGATCGGCCTCCCGGCGCACCTCTCCGGCGGGCAGCCCGTCCGGGCCGAGGGGTACGAGCAGCGCTCCGCCCCCCTCGACCGGGGCCAGGGCCCACCGTTCGCTCATGGATGCGAGTGTGGCACCCACCACTGACAACGGCCGGGCACCGGCCGGGCACCGGACAGGCACGCCGTTCTCACCCGCGCATGCCCTCCTCACCTGGGCATGTGCGTCACGACCCCGGGGATGCCCGTCATGCCGCCGGGCAGGCCCGTCACGACCCGGGGCAGGCCCGTCACGCCGCCGCGTGGAACAGCGCCGCCGCCTCCCCACGAGAGCCGACGCCCAGCTTCGTCAGAATGTTCGCCACGTGGAACTTCACCGTGGACTCGCTGATGTGGAGCTCCTGCGCGATCGTCCGGTTGCGGTGCCCGAGGGCCAGCCGGGTCAGCACCTCGACCTCCCGTGCGCCCAGGGCGGTGAGCGGGTCGGCGGCCGGGTCGTCGGAAGCCTCCAGGGGGATCGTCGCCGTGACCGTCGTGCCCCAGCCAGGGACCGCGTCCATGTCCAGGCGGCCGCCCAGGACGTCCAGGCGTTCGACGATCCGGGCGGGGGCCAGTGCCTGCGGGGTGAGATCGCCGGGGCCGTCGTCCCGTACGGTGGCGCGGAGTTCCTGGTCGGTGATCTGCCAGCCGACGTGCACCCGGGTGAGCCCGTCCTGCTCCAGCGCCGCCAGGAGCACCGCGCGGACGACAGCTCGCGCGGTGTGGGCCACATCGGCCGCCAGGGTCCGTGTGGTGCCGGGCGCCGCGAGCTCCAGCCGCACCGGGGTGTAGCGCACGAGCGGACGCAGCGATTCGGCGAGCCGGGCGAACGCCTGCGCGGCCGGTTCCTCCGCGATCTCCTGGTCGCGGTCGGCCTCGGCCCGCAGTTCGACCAGCGCGGACACGGCCAGGTCGGTCGCCGAGGCGCGGGCGGCCGCGTCGTCCAGGCCGCGGCTGCGCAGGAGGCCCAGCAGCCCGGTCAGCGCCGCCGCGTGTGCCTCGCCCAGCTCCGCGATCACCCGGGCGCGGGTCTGTGCCGCGGTCCGTGAGCGGGCCAGCGCCCCCGGCACGGCCTCCGCCGCGAGCCGGTCGAAGTGGCTGGTCACCAGGTCCCACAGGGCCTGTACGACGGCGACCGCGGCCTCGTCGACCGGCGTGTGTGCGGATGCGTCCGGCCGTACCAGCACCAGCACCGCGCCCCTGGGCGTCGCGTCGCTCCTGACGGCGAGCACCGGCCGCTCCGCCCCGGCCAGGGTGACGGTGCCCTGCCACGGCCGGCCCGCGATGCCCGAGGCGAGCAGCGGAGTCAGATCGGCCGTGGTCAGCCGGTCCGTCACCGCCGGGGCGCCGTACGCCTTGAACGGCGAGTGCGCGCAGTGCGTGGACAGCTCCGCCGCCGCCTCGTGCGGGACGAGCTCGGCCAGCACCGCGGACAGCCGGGGCAGGATCTCGCCCAGCGGCTGCCGGATCACGTCGTAGGCGGCGGTCAGGGCGGGCACGGATCCGGTCAGTTCCATATGTCCCAGCGTAGACAGTCGAGTTGAGGGGACGGCTGGCCTTTCGGCCAGGACGGACTGTTCCGAAGACGGGCCGGGCGGGCCCCTTCGCTGATCAACGCTGGACTCATCAGCGATTCCGGGTTCGCAGCAGTCGCGAAGCCGCAGGAGTTGCGAGGCCGCAGAGTTGAGAGTTCTGAGGAGTCGCGGGTTCGGAGCGGTTCCGAGTCCGCAGGAGGGGAAACCGGCATGGAAACCATGAACGCGATCGTGTACGAGGAGTTCGGCGGCCCCGAGGTGCTCCGCCACACGGAGGCCGAGAAGCCCCGCCCCGCCCCGGGCGAGGTCCGCGTCGAAGTGGTGGCGGTCGGCGTCAACCCACTCGACTACAAGCGTCGCTACGGCCGGGTTGAGCAGTTCTACCCGACGACGTTCCCCGCGATCCCCGGACTGGAGTTCGCCGGCGTCGTGGACGCGCTGGGCGAGGGCGTGACCGGTGTCGCCGTCGGCGACGAGGTCTTCGGCTGGACGAGGACGGGCGCGTACGCCGAGTACGCCATAGCCGGCGATATCGCGCCGAAGCCCGCGGGTCTCTCCTGGGAGTCGGCCGCGGCCCTTCCCGTCGCCGGTGAGACCGCCCAGCGCGTCCTCGACGGACTCGGTCTGAAGGAGGGGGAGACGCTGCTCCTGCACGGGGCCGCGGGTGCCGTCGGCCAGGTCGCCGTGCAGCTCGCGGTGGCGCTCGGCGCGACGGTCGTGGGTACGGCGTCCCCGGGCAACCACGAGTATCTGCGGACGCTCGGGGCGATCCCGGTGGCGTACGGGGACGGGCTGGTGGACCGGGTCCGTGCCGCCGCTCCGCAGGGTGTGGACGCGGTGTTCGACGCGGCGGGACAGGGCGCGCTGCCCGCCTCGATCGAGCTGCGTGGCGGCACGACCGACCGGATCATCACCATCGCCGACCCGGACGCCGCAGCTTTCGGAGTGCCGTTCTCGCCGGGCGGTACTCCGTCGGACGTGGTCCGTGCGGGCCTGGCGGAGCACGCCCGCCTCGCCACCGAAGGCCGGCTGAGCGTCCCGGTCGTGGAGACGTTCGCGCTCGCGGACGCCGCGAAGGCCCAGGAGCTGAGCGAGGCGGGCCATGTACGGGGCAAGCTGATCATCAAGCCCTGACCATCAAGCCCTGATTGTCAGGCCCTGATCGTCAGGTCCTGACCATCAAACGCCGATCACGAGAGCGACCGTACGACCCGGGCCGGGTTGCCCACCGCCAGTACGCCCGCCGGCAGATCCTTGGTGACCACGGCGCCCGCCCCCACCACCGTGTTCTCGCCGATCGTCACTCCGGGGCAGACGATGACGCCGCCGCCGAGCCAGACGTTGTCGCCGATCGTGATCGGCTCGGCCTTCTCCCAGCCCTCTCGGCGGCGCTCCGCGTCCAGCTCATGGGTGGGGGTGAGCAGTTGGACATTCGGCCCGATCTGGACATGCGCGCCGATGGTGATGGGTGCGGCGTCGAGGAGGACCGCGCCGAAGTTGATGAACGTACCCGTACCGATGCTGATGTAGCGCCCGTAGTCGCATTGGAACGGCGGGCGGATGCGGACGTCCGCGCCCACCCGGCCGAGGAGTTCGGCCAGGATCCCGGCCCGCTCGGCGGGCGCGGCGCCGCCGTTCGCGTTGTACGCCGCGCAGAGCGCGAAGCGCCGCTCGATGTCGGCGGCCAGCTCGGGGTCGTCGGGGAGGTACCACTCCCCGGCCAGCATGCGCTGCTTGTTCTCACCCATGGGCGCCACCGTACGTTTCCCGTCGAGGAGACGGGGCCTCGTCCGGAGATTCGATATCCACAGGCTGTGGAAGGCGGCCGGGGCAGCCCGGTCGCAGGGCCCGGTTGAGCCGGCCGAAGCGGGCCGGGTCGGCCGAAGCCGGTCGGGTCGGCCGAAGAGCGCATGACGGCGGCGCTCACGTAGGCTCCATCGGCGTGGATGTGGTGGAGCGGGCGCTGGGCGGGGCGCTGTACGCGGATGACGACGACGCGCTCGACACGGGGGCGTCGCTGCTCGCCGCGGATCCCGGGGCGGACGCGGAGCTGGTCCGGCGCGGCGAGGACTTCGTGCGCCGGGCCTGGGAGCGCGGCTGGCAGCCCGCCGATGTCGTACGGATCGTCCGCCGCGACCTCGACGACGCGCACGTCCGTCTCGTCGCCGGGCTGATCGCCGGCGAGACCCGGCGGTACCGGAAGGATCTGCCGCCGAGGTGGGCCGCGCAGCTGGCCGACCTCCCCGCCGGGTACGAGAAGCGGTCCGCGGACCGGTTCTCGTACGCGACAGCGGTGCTGGAACTGTTCCGGCTGCTCGTACGGCTGCCCGCGATCGAGCCGGTGGGACCGGTGCCGGGCGCCCCGGCGCACCTGCCGCCCGCCGCACCGCACGACGAGCCGCGCATGCTGACCCGGATCCGTGGCCTCCTCGCCAAGGCGGAGGCCACGGGCTTCCCGGAGGAGGCGGAGGCGCTCACCGCGAAGGCGCAGGAGCTGATGGCGCGGTACAGCATCGACGAGGCGGTACTCGCGGCCCGCACCCACCGCGCGGACGTGCCCGGAGCCTGCCGCATCGGTGTGGACGCGCCCTACGAGACGGCCAAGGCGATCCTGCTCGACGCCGTCGCCTCGGCGAACCGCTGCCGCGCGGTCTGGAACAGCGGCCTCGGCTTCTCCACGGTGGTCGGTTTCGAACCCGACCTGGACGCGGTCGAGTTGCTGTACACGTCGCTCCTGGTGCAGGGCACGGCGGCGATGACCCGCGCGGAGGCGTCCCAGCGGGCGGGCGGCCGCAAACGGACCAAGACCTTCCGCCAGTCCTTCCTCCTGGCGTACGCCCACCGCATCGGTGACCGCCTCGCCGCGGCGACCTCCCACGCTGCGCAGGAGGCGGCCGGCGGTGGCGACCTCCTCCCGGTGCTTGCCGCCCGGGACGTCGCCGTCACGGACCACGCGGACCGGCTCTTCCCGGAAACGGTCAGGACACGCGTGCGTGGCGCCACGGACGCGGCGGGCTGGCACGACGGCACGAACGCGGCCGAGGCGGCCCGTATGCCCCCGCGCGGTCGGCGCGGCGAACTCCCGGAGTAGCCCACCGCCGCGCTGCGACGTGCGCCGCGCCCTTGCCGGAGGTTGTGAACCGCCCCGCTGCCGTCCCGTCGACCGGGGTGTCCGTCCTCGACCTCCTCCTCCGGAGCTTCGCCTCGGGGTGTGCTCCCAACGGGCTCAAGGGGCGTCCCGCGCGGTCGCCGGGGAGTGGCTGATCGTGTTGCCGAAGCCGGGGACACGGACCTGCTCCGGAAGTTCATCTCCGACCGCGGCAAGATCCGCAGCCGCAGGGTCACGCGCGTGACGGCCCAGCAGCAGCGTCACCTGTCCCGCGCGATCAAGAACGCGCGGGAGATGGCGTTGCTGCCGTACGGGTCGTCGTCACGCTGACGCGACGGCCAAACAGGTAGGGATTTCCCTACGCTTGACGCGTAGGGAAATCCCTACCTACCGTTGGGGGCATGAACATCACCCACGCCTCTTTCGTCACACTCCCCGTCTCCGACCAGGACCGGGCGCTCGCCTTCTACACCGACGTCCTCGGTTTCGAGGTCACCGCCGACCTCCGGATGCCGCCCGGGCGGTGGCTGCAGGTCGCACCCAAGGGTGCCCAGACCGTCTTCACGCTCTCCGGGCCCGGCATGGGCGGTTTCGTGCCCGGTTCCGCGCGGGGGATCATGTTGGTCACGACCGATGTCGACGCCGATTGCGCAAAGCTCGCCGCGGCCGGGGTCGCGGTGGACGGGCCCGACGACCTCCCCTGGGGGCGGATGGCCGGCTTCGCCGACCCCGACGGCAATGGTCTGATGCTGCTGACGGAGAACGGTGAGGCGGAGGGAGCCTGAACCGATGACTGCGACCGGTGTCCGCGAGGACCGGCTCTTCGCCGCACTCGCGAACACCACCCGGCGCGAAGTGCTGCGACTGCTGCGCGAGGACGGGCCCCAGCCCGTCCAGGCCCTGGCCGACCACTTCGACATGCGCCGACCGAGCCTCTCGGAGCACCTCAAGGTGCTCCGGGAGGCTGGACTCGTGTCCGAGGAGCGCTCCGGCAGACAGCGTATCTATCGCCTCGAAGCCGCCCCGCTCGCCGACGTACACGACTGGCTCCATCCGTACGAGCGGTTCTGGCGCGACCGGCTCAAGGGGCTCGGTGATCTGCTGGACCGTATGTCTGACGATGAGTCATGAGCTCCGACCGTGACGAAGACCTCACCACCATCCGGGTCGATCAGTATCTGCCGCATCCGCCCGCCAAGGTCTGGCGTGCGCTGACGGAACCCGAGCTCATCGCGCAGTGGCTGATGCCAGGGGACTTCCGGCTCGAGGTGGGCCACCGCTACACGATGCGGACGCTGCCGCGGCCCGGCACCAGGTTCTCCGGCCTGGTCGAGGCCGAAGTGCTGGCGTTCGAGAGGGAGCGGATGCTCCGCATCCGATGGGTCGACCAGCAGGGCGGGCGTGACGCAGGGGGTGAAAGCGGACAGACCACCGGACAGGCTGCCGGGCGGGCCACTGGACCGAGCACCGGACCGAGCACCGGGCCGAGCACCGGACAGAACACTGCGGACTGGACAATCACCTGGACCTTGGAGCCGGAAGGACGTGGAACGCGTCTCTTCCTCGTACACGAGGGATTCGACCCGGACGACCCTGCACAGATGAGGGCACGGCAGATCATGGGCGGCGGCTGGCGTGGCCCTGTGATGGCGGCGCTCGAGGAGGTCCTGAAGAAGGTCCAGACCGGGCTGTAACCGAGGGACCACCCCGCGTGCACGTGCATCTGCTCATGCATCTGCATATGAACAGAGCTATGATCCGAGACAGTTGACACCTGCACCTTGTAACTCGGGGAGCGTCCTGTGCACGACGTGTACAACGGCATGGCGGCCACAGAGCTTCACGGAGTCGTCTGGCAGAAGAGCAGGCACAGCAACTCCCAGGGGTCCTGCGTGGAGTTCGCGAAACTGCCCGGCGGGAACGTCGCGGTACGCAACTCGAACTTCCCGGAAGGGCCGGCGCTCGTTTATACGCCGGCCGAGATAGAGGCCCTGTTGCTGGGAGTGAAGGACGGGGAGTTCGACCACCTCGTCGGCTAGGTCCTGTCCGCCCGGACAGGGCCTAGGCGGCCGGCCCCTCAGGGGGCGGGCCGCTCACTCCGCGGACAGGCGGAACAGTGCCCAGACGACCTTTCCGGTCAGTGGCCCGGCCAGCGGGTGCCAGCCCCAGCTGTCACTGAAGGAATCGACCAGAAAAAGTCCCCGGCCGCATTCGGCGGAGTCCTCCGCCTCGCCCGCGACGGGGCTTTCCCCGCTGGGGTCGCGCACCGCGCACACCAGCCGACTCGTCCAGCGCATCAAATGCAGCCGCACGGGCGGCTCCTGATCGCGCGGAGCATCCGAGGGCAGGGCGTGCCGCAGTGCGTTGGTGACGAGTTCGGAGACGACGAGAGCGACATCGTCGAAGCGTTCGTTCAGCTCCCACTGGGTGAGTGTTCTGCTCGTGAACTTCCGGGCGCCGCGCACGGCTTCGTACCGGGCGGGAAGGGCACAGGAGGCGGAGCTGGAGACGGTCGCGGGATCGATCGGCGGAAGCCCCTGCCGTAACGGCTCGAGCATGGTCGATCCATTCGTTCCCATGCGAGGCACTCCCGGGAATCGCGGCTGTGACGCTACAACACGAACGAGCACGAACGAGTACGCAGGTGCGCGGGGTCCATGGTTCCGAATGCGTACATCAGATGCAAGGGCAGATGCACGTGCACGCGCCGGACCTGTCCGAACCCGTGCCGGTTCACGCTCATATCTTCCCTGCGCTTCTTTCGCCCCCTTCCCAAGGGCGTCTCATTTCCGTAATCGAATGAGTACGGGCTGAAGCGTTTTGGTGGCAGAATCCGGGGCTCGGGGTTCGGGGGTGCCCCGAGACAGCGATGGCGAAGGGGAGGGTTGGAGACGTGACTGCAGTGGAGTCGTGGGGCTACCCCCGGGCCGATGGTCCTGGCGGAGGGTCTGTGGTGCGCCGCATCCTGCTTGGTTCACAGCTGAGGCGGCTTCGCGAGTCGCGCGGCATCACCCGCGAGGCCGCGGGCTACTCGATCCGCGCATCCGAATCCAAGATCAGCCGCATGGAGTTGGGAAGGGTGAGCTTCAAGGCCAGGGACGTCGAGGACCTCCTCACGCTCTACGGCGTCACCGACGAGGCGGAGCGCGCCTCACTGCTCGGCCTGGCCAAGGAGGCCAATGTGGCGGGCTGGTGGCACAGCTACGGCGATGTGCTGCCCGGCTGGTTCCAGACGTACATCGGCCTGGAGGGCGCCGCCTCGCTCATCCGGATCTACGAGGTCCAGTTCGTCCACGGCCTGCTGCAGACCGAGGCGTACGCCCATGCGGTCGTCTCGCGCGGTATGCCCGGCGCACCGAGCGCCGAGATCGACCGCCGGGTCGCGCTGCGGCTGGAGCGTCAGAAGGCACTCGTCTCCGAGCGCGCACCCCGCTTCCATGCCGTCCTGGACGAGGCCGCCCTGCGCCGTCCCTACGGCGACCGGGCCGTGATGCAGGGCCAGCTGAGGCATCTGATCGAGGTCTCCGAGCAGTCGAACATCACCCTTCAGGTCATGCCCTTCAGCTTCGGCGGCCACGCGGGTGAATCCGGGGCCTTCACGATGCTGCGCTTCCCGGAGTCGGACCTCTCCGACATCGTCTATCTGGAGCAGCTGACCAGCGCGCTGTACCTCGACAAGCGCGAGGAGGTCGCACAGTACGAACGGGTGATGGAGCGCCTCCGGCAGGACAGCCCGGGTCCGGCCGAGAGCCGGGACCTTCTCCGAGGTCTCCTCCAACTCACCTGACTGGCCAGTACGATGACGTGGCATCAGGCGAACTGGTAACTGCATCTCCATCTGCACCTGCATCTTCATCTGCTACCGCGGCGGTAAGGGATCTCATGTCCTCCTTCTTCAGCGATCTGGCACTCCAGTACATCGATGGTGAATGGCGCCCGGGCAGCGGCTCCTGGGACATCATCGACTTCAACCCGTACAACGAGGAGAAGCTGGCCTCCATCACCGTCGCCACGGCGCACGAGGTGGATCAGGCCTACCGGGCCGCGGAGCGCGCGCAGAAGGAATGGGCGGCCACCAACCCGTACTCCCGCCGTGGGGTCTTCGAGCGCGCCCTGAGGGTCATAGAGGACCGCGAGGAGGAGATCTCCGAGGCGATCGTCGCCGAGCTGGGCGGGACCCGGCTGAAGGCGGGGTTCGAACTGCACCTCGCCAAGGAGTTCCTGCGCGAGGCGATCCAGCTGTCGCTGCGCCCCGAGGGCCGCATCCTGCCCTCGCCGGTCGACGGCAAGGAGAACCGCGTCTACCGGCTCCCCGTCGGCGTCGTCGGCGTCATCAGCCCGTTCAACTTCCCCTTCCTCCTGTCGATCAAGTCGGTCGCGCCGGCGCTGGCTCTCGGCAACGCCGTGGTCCTCAAGCCGCACCAGAACACGCCGATCTGCGGCGGATCCCTGGTGGCCAAGGTGTTCGAGGACGCGGGCCTGCCCGCCGGACTGCTGAATGTCGTGATCACGGACATAGCCGAGATCGGCGACGCGCTGATAGAGCACCCCGTCCCGAAGGTCATCTCCTTCACAGGCTCCGACCGGGTGGGCCGCCACGTGGCGACCGTCTGCGCGGCGAACTTCAAGCACGCCGTACTCGAACTCGGCGGCAACAGCGCCTTCATCGTGCTCGACGACGCCGACATCGACTACGCCGTCGACGCGGCCGTCTTCAGCCGTTACGTGCACCAGGGCCAGGTCTGCATGGCGGCCAACCGCATCCTGGTCGACCGCAAGGTGGAGCAGGAGTTCACCGAGAAGCTGGTCGCCAAGGTCAAGACGCTCAAGGTCGGCGATCCCGCCGACCCGCAGACCCACATCGGCCCCCTCATCAACTCCCTGCAGGCCGAGGCGGTGTCGAACCTGGTCGAGCAGTCCGTCGAGGCGGGCGCGACGGCCCTGCTGCGCGGCCGGACCGAGGGCAATGTGGTCTCCCCGTCCGTGCTGACCGGCCTGGCGGCCGACTCGCCCGTCCTGTCGCAGGAGATCTTCGGCCCGGTGGTGCTCCTCGTACCGTTCGACGGCGAGGAGGAGGCGATCCGGATCGCCAACGACACTCCGTACGGGCTCAGCGGGGCCGTGCACACCGGGGACATCGAGCGCGGGGTGGCCCTCGCCCAGCGGATCCACACCGGAATGATCCACATCAACGACTCGACCGTCCACGACGAGCCGATTGTCCCCTTCGGCGGCGAAAAGGCCTCCGGCCTGGGGCGGCTGAACGGTGAGGCGATGGTCGAGGTGTTCACCACCCAGAAGTGGATCTCGGTGCAGCGGGGACGTTCCGTCTTCCCGTTCTGAGATTCGCGCCCCGCGGAGACTTGCGGACAGAAGCTGACCGCAAGGGTCCGTAACTTGGGAGTTGTCAGGGCGGCCGCGGCAGCGGCCGCATCAGCTCCCACGCGAAGGCGGACATCATGGTCACTCACGTTCCCGCAGAGGCCCAGGGCGACGAGCGCGGCGCGCTGCTCAGCTTTGTGGAGGCGCAGCGCGGCGCGATCCGCCGGTCCGTGTTCGGTCTGACCGAGGAGCAGGCGGCGAGCCGCCCCAGCGCCAGCGAGCTGTCGCTCTCCGGTCTGCTCAAGCATGTCGCCGAGACCGAGCTGAACTGGCTGCGGATGGCGCAGCAGCGGCCGAACGAGAGGCAGCGGACCGAGGAGACCTGGGGGGACAGCTTCCGGCTCGTCGACGGAGAGACGATCCCGGACACGCTGGCCTTCTGGGACGGTGTGGCCAAGGAGACCGAGGAGTTCATCCGCTCCGTGCCGAGCCTGGACGACACCTTCCCGCTGCCCGAGGCGCCGTGGTTCCCGAAGGAGGGCCGGGTGTCCATGCGCTGGCTGATGCTGCATCTGGTCGAGGAGATCGGCCGGCACGCGGGCCACGCGGACATCGTCCGCGAGTCGCTGGACGGGAAGAACTCGTTCGCGCTGGTGGCGCTGGAGAGCGGCCAGAGCTGGGGCTAGGGCCTGATCCAAACGACAGGCCCTGGTGCCCCTCCCGGCAAGCTTTGCCCTGTCGCGCAGCCCGGCACGCACCCTCGCTGCGTTGGCCAAAAGCCCTGGTAGCTCCGCTACAAGGACTTCCGGCCGCCTTGCGATGGCACGCACCGGACGATGCTCCTTGACGGGCAAACATTGCCGGTCGCGGCACTAGCTCCGGCACAACGGCATGGTCCCGGGGCGTCGACCCCGGGCCGTGGCGCGGGCCCGGACACGGCGCTCGCCGTACCCCTCCCTCATGCGTGCGCCCTGGCCCTGCCCCACGCTTGAAGCATGAGCGAAGAAGGAGCAGTGGCCCCGGTGGTCGTCCTCCGTGTCATCCCGGGTGATCCGCCGTTCCGTATGGTGGAGATCCACGGGGTCGCGGCGGGGACGGCGCGCGACATGCTGGACGTGATCAGGCTGGCGCACGACGCGGGACTGGAGCACGTCGATCTGGACGATCCCGCGTACGTGAGATGGGTCGGCGGTGGCAAGTACAAGTGGGTTCCCTAGCGCGCGTACCCTAGTCAAAGTTGAATAGAAGGGGTGCGCGCACATGTCAGCGATCCGGCTTCTGGTCCTCGGGGCCGTGCGACAGCACGGGCGGGCGCACGGCTATCAGGTCCGCAACGACCTGGAGTACTGGGGCGCGCACGAATGGTCGAACGCCAAGCCCGGCTCGATCTATCACGCGCTCAAGCAGATGGCGAAGCAGGGACTGCTGCACGCCCATGAGATCGCGCCGTCCACGGTCGGCGGCCCACCGCGCACCGAGTACGAGATCACCGAGAGCGGTACCAAGGAGTTCTTCGCGCTCCTGCGCGAGGCGCTGACCTCGTACGACCAGAAGATGGACGTGCTCTCGGCGGGGGTCGGCTTCATCGTTGACCTGGAGCGGCACGAGGCCGTGGAACTGCTCCAGGAGCGGGTGCGCGGGATCGAGGAGTGGCGCGCGGCGGTCACCGAGTACTACACCCCCGAGGGCGGGCCCGGGCAGCTCGGCCACATCGGCGAGATCATGAACATGTGGGTCCACTCGGCGGACGCGGGGGCGGCATGGACGCGCGGTCTGATCGAGCGGATCGAGGGTGGGGCGTACACCTTCGCGGGCGAGGGTGAGCCGTTTGTGGGGGTGCTCGCGGAGGGGCAGGTGAACCCCTATGCGACGGGCGTCCCGCACGAGGGCGATCAGGAGTAATCAAGTTCGACCAGCGGGCTGGACAGGATTGCGTTTGCCGCCGCTGACTTCTCCGGGGCCGGGGGCCCCGGCCCCGCCCCGCTCAGTGGTGGAAGCTCGTCGCCGCCGACTTGTCCCTGCTGAGGGGAGCGCTCTGGGCGCGAAGGTCGGGGAGGATCCGGGTCAGGTCCTCCATCAGCAGCGCCGACAGGTCCGCCGAGAAGCCGTTGCGGCACACGAAGCGCAGCACCGACAGGTCCTCGCGGTTCGGCGGGAAGGTGTAGGCGGGCACCAGCCACCCGCTCTCCCGGAGCCGGCGCGAGACGTCGAAGACGTCGAAGTTCTTGATGTCCGGGGCCGTGGTGACGGCGAAGACCGGCAACTCGTCGCCACGGGTGAGCAGTTGGAATTCCTCGATCGTCCCGATGTGATCCGCGAGGCGTTGAGCGACGTCCCGGGCCGTCTGCTGCACGGCCCGGTACCCCTCGCGGCCGAGCCGCAGGAACGTGTAGTACTGCGCCACGACCTGGGCTCCCGGCCGCGAGAAGTTGAGCGCGAACGTCGGCATGTCGCCGCCCAGGTAGTTGACCCGGAAGACCAGTTCCTCGGGAAGGTCCTCCGGCGAGCGCCACAGCGCCCATCCCACACCCGGGTAGACCAGCCCGTATTTGTGCCCGGAGGTGTTGATCGACGAGACCCGCGGCAGCCGGAAGTCCCAGACCAGGTCCTCGTCCACGAAGGGCGCCACCATCGCCCCCGACGCCCCGTCCACATGGACCGGGATGTCCAGTCCCGTGCGTTCCTGCAGTGCGTCCAGTGCCGCGCAGACCTCCCCGACGGGCTCGTACGACCCGTCGAAGGTGGAGCCCAGGATCGCGACCACGCCGATCGTGTTCTCGTCGCACAGATCGGCCGCCGCCTGCGGGTCGATGTGGAAGCGGTCGCCCTCCATCGGCACCAGCCGCGGCTCCACCTCCCAGAAGTTGCAGAACTTCTCCCAGCAGACCTGCACATTGACGCCCATGACGAGATTCGGCCGGGCGCCGGGATACCGGTCCGCGTTGCGCTTCGTCCACCGGCGCTTCAGCGCCATCCCGGCGAGCATGCACGCCTCGCTCGATCCGGTCGTCGAGCAGCCGACCGTCGTCTCCGGGGCCGGCGCGTGCCAGAGGTCGGCGAGCATCGCCACACACCGCCGCTCCAGTTCGGCCGTCCGTGGGTACTCGTCCTTGTCGATCATGTTCTTGTCGCGGCACTCTGCCATCAGCACCCCGGCCTCCGGCTCCATCCACGTCGTCACGAACGTCGCCAGATTCAGGCGCGAGTTGCCGTCCAGCATCAGCTCGTCATGGACCAGCTGGTATGCCGTCGCGGGCGCCATCGGCCCTTCCGGAAGCTGATGCTTGGGCGGCGCCGAGGTCATCGACCCGGTCGGATCGGCCTCCCCGTAGAACGGGTTGAGCGAGAGTCTGCGCCGCTCCGGGCTTTCCTCGCGGTCTGTTCCGCCCTTGTGCAGTGCCATGTCCGGTCGCCTTTCAACGCAGGGATGTTCCGTCGTCGTGGAGTTGCATCTGCGGCCGTCCGGTCACCAGCAGCCAGGCGGGCAGCACGGCGACGCACAGCAGCGGGAAAACGTGCGAGTCGGCGGCGAGGACCGCCGCGGTGAACAGGCTCAGCCAGCCCTGCCGGGTGACCGCCAAAAGGACGCCGAGCACCGCGCAGACCACGCCGAGCGTCGGATGCACCTCTGGTACGAGCGCGCTGACGCCCAGCCCGAGCGCGACCCCGACGAACACCGAGGGAAAGATCCGTCCGCCCCGGAACCCGCACGCCGCCGCGACCGTGAGCGCGGCCAGCTTGACCACCGCCATCAGCGCGAACTGCCGGGACGACCAGCCCGTGGGATCCGAGGCCAGCACCTTCATCTCGTCCAGGCCCTTGAAGAGCGTCAGACTCCCGCCCAGCGACCCGAGCAGCCCGAGCACCAGTCCGCCCGCGCCGATCATCAGTACGGGATGCCGGAGTTTCCGGAACACGGCATGGACGCGCGGGAACGCGCACACGGCCGCCATACCGACCAGGGCGCCCAGCGAGGAGACCGCCATCGCCGCCGGCACGTCGCCCCAGCGCGACCCCTGCAGCTCGGGCAGCGCGAGATCGAACGTCGGGTGCGCGATCAGTACGGTGGTCAGCGAGCCGGCCCCGCCCGCGATGAGCGGGGCGAACAGCTTGTCCCAGAGCGCGCCGGGCGCCGGGCGCGACGCCATGCTCTCGGTGATGATGAGCGCGGCCGCCACGGGCGTACCGAAGAGAGCCCCGATCGTGCCCGCGGCGCCGAGGCCCGCCCAAAGCTCAGCGCTCGATCCCCGCATCGCCTTGCGGCCGAGCCAGGCGGCGAGCGCGATGTTCGCGGCGGTGATGGGGTTCTCGGGCCCGAGGCTGACGCCGCCGGCCAGCCCCAGCGCTGCGGCGAGCAGCAGGCTCGGCAACACCGCGGGCGGCAGCGGCGGGTCGACGAGCCCCATCGTGGCCGGATCGGGCCCGGCGTGCCCGGGCACCTTCCACACCACGAGCCCCACGGCCAGGCCTGTCGCCGTCAGCACGGCGATCACCCAGAGCGCCGAATAGGGGCCGATGCCGAGTGCGTCGGGCAGAACCTCCCACAGGACGTCCTTGAGCTGGTCCGAGACCTCGGTCACGCCCAGCAGGATCAGGCTCGAGGCGACTCCGACGACGACTGCGGGGAGGATCAGCGGCAGCAGATCGCGCGCCGGGGTGGCCGGCGGGGCGTGCTCGGTCGTCGTCACGGGCCTCACGATAACGGCACAAATCGCCCGTAAAGCGCGTAATCAAAGGGCTTGCGCCCTGCGTGGCGTGAGGACCGGAGCCGTTGTGCGCACCCCGGCCCGACCGCGGACCGCCGCTGGTCCCGGTGGCGCCGTCACGCCCTGGCGATCACCACGGCCGTGCCGTAGGCGCACACCTCCGTGCCCACGTCCGCCGCCTCCGTCACATCGAAACGGAACATGAGCACGGCGTTCGCGCCCCGCGAGCGTGCTTGTTCGACAAGGCGTTCCATGGCCTGGTTACGGGTCTGCACGAGGGTCTTCGTCAGGCCCTTGAGCTCACCGCCGATCATCGACTTCAGGCCCGCGCCGATCTGGCTGCCCAAGTGCCGTGAACGCACCGTCAGCCCGAAGACCTCGCCGATCACCTGCTCCACCCGGAAGCCCGGGACGTCGTTCGTTGTGACGACCAGCACATCGGCCTGGGGGCCCTGCCCGCCGCCGTAGTCCTCAATACTCATGGCCACAGCTTTGTGGCCGTCCGTTCACCTCGCATCCGGAGAGGGCCGGTGGAACCCGCCACCACCTGGATGCGTTGATAGTTTTGGGCACTCGCCACGTCGATCGACCAATCACACAGGAGCCCGGACCTCGTGAACACCCTTGCGCTCGGACCGAGCTGGCTGGACCCGGACTATCTGATCACCACCTTCGGCCTGATCGGCGTACTCGTCATCGTGTTCGCCGAGTCCGGTCTGCTGATCGGGTTCTTCCTGCCGGGCGACTCGCTGCTGTTCACCACGGGTCTGCTGGTGACCGCGGACAAGATCGACGTACCGCTGTGGATCGTCTGCGCCCTCGTCGTGCTCGCCGCGATCATCGGCGACCAGGTCGGCTATCTCTTCGGCCGCAAGGTCGGGCCCGCACTCTTCAAGCGCCCGGACTCCAAGCTCTTCAAGCAGGAGAACGTGGAGAAGGCGCACGAGTTCTTCGAGAAGTACGGCCCGAAGTCGCTGGTCCTCGCCCGCTTCGTGCCGATCGTCCGTACGTTCACGCCGATCATCGCCGGTGTGAGCCGGATGAACTACCGCTCGTTCCTCACCTTCAACATCATCGGCGGTGTGCTCTGGGGCGCCGGAGTCACGCTCCTCGGCGCCGCGCTCGGCAACGTCGAGTTCGTCCACAAGAACATCGAGGCGATCCTCATCGCCATCGTGCTCATCTCGGTCGTCCCGATCGCGATCGAGTTCCTGCGCGCCCGCTCCAAGGGCAGGAAGGAAGCCGCGGCCGACCCGTCGGCCGAGCCCCAGGGAGCCCAGCGCGGCCGTCACGCCAAGCGCTGAGGGGCCCGCCCTTCTCTTCGGGCCCGGTTCGTTTCCGGGCCTGCAGGCTGAAGCCGCCAGGTCCTGTCCCGGTCCCGGCCACGGCACTAGTTGTGCCCCTCCCTGCAAGCTTTGCCCTGTCGCGTCGTCCTGCACGCACCCTCGCCGCGTTGGCCAAAAGCCCTGGTAGCTCCGCTACAAGGACTTCCGGCCGCCTTGCGATGGCACGCACCGGACGACGCTCCTCGACGGGCAAACATTGCCGGTCGCGGCACTAGAAGCCGCGTGTGCGCTTGGCCGCGCGGCGACGGCCCGCGGCGGCCGGGCTGCGCAGGAACATCCGGGCGATCTCACCGCCCAGGTTCACCCCGATCGCGATGGCCAGTGCCAGCGCCGCCGCCCTGGCCAGCGAGGCGAAGCCCTGGTCCATGTTGTTCTGCGCGATGTGCAGGACCCCGAAGTACGTGGCGCTACCGGGCAGCAGCGGGCCGATCGCCGCCGTCACGTACGGCAGTGACGAGGTGTGCTGGTAGCGCGCCAGGAGCTGCCCGAACAGACCCACCAGACCCGCCGCCACGGCCGTCGCCAGCACCGAAGACCCGCCCGCCGTCACCGCGATCGCCGCGTAGACGACCCATGCGACACCGCCGTTGAACGCCGCGATCAGCACGGTGGAACGGTCCTGCTGCAGTAGTACGGCGAACGTCAGGCACAGCACCATCGACGCCAGGATCTGCACCACGGGCCGCTCGACGACGCTGAGCGCCCCCTCGGGAGTGAGGTTCGCCTCGAACTGCACGCCCACGTACAGCACCGTGAGCACCCCGACGACGATCGCCACGAAGAAGTAGGCGACCTCCAACAGCCGGGCCGAGGCCGTGATGTAGAAGCCCGTCAGCCCGTCCTGGACGGCCGCCACCAGCGCCCGCCCCGGGATCAGCGCGAACAGCCCACCCGTGATCACCGCGGACGGCCTCAGGTCCGCGTGGAGCGCACTGAGCGCCACCCCTATCGCGGCGGGCGGCATCGCCGCCACCACGAACTGGTAGAACTCCGGCAGCCCGCGCCCCGCGCAGAGCCACGCCAGCCGGTCGCCCAGCATCGCGCCGACCGCCGCTGCCAGGAACACCAGCGCCCCGCCGCCCACCAGCACGGACGCCGCGCCGGCCAGGATGCCCGCGGCGAGCGTGAGCACCCAGCCGGGGTACGGGTGCCGGTTACGGCGGATCTCGGCGAGCCGCCGGTACGCCTCGTCCAGCTTGACCTCGTGGTCCTCGGCGCTGATGTCGGCGACAAGCTGGTAGACGGCCGTCAGCCGGGTGTAGTCGGTGCCCCGGCGGCGTACCGTCCGGTTCGCCGTCACCGGGTCGTCGACGAGCGACGGCTGGTACGTGATCGACAGCAGCGTGAACGTGACCGTGGGCTCGCAGTGGTCGAGCCCGTACGAGCTCGTGATCGCGAGCATCGCCGCCTCGACGTCCTCGGCACCCTCGCCGCCCGCCAGCAGCAGCTCGCCGATGCGCAGCGTCAGGTCGAGCACCCGGGGTACGGCGGGCCCGGCCTCGTCGTGCCGCTGCACCGGCTCCGGCACCGGCCGCTCGCTCACCGGGATCCGCAGCATCGTGCGCATCCGGTCCTGCCACGGCGCGTCCTTCGACAGCTGGATCACGGGCATGCCGTGGGCCGGGGTGTAAACGGGCGGCGACTCCCGGGCGCGGTACGTGGACGGCGGCGCGAACGCGGAACCCTCGGGCTCGGCGAGGGGCTCCGTCGACAGGCCGTCGGGGACGGCGAACTCCGAGGACGGATGGTCCTCCTCGGGCGGCCCGGGCTGTTCCACGCCCTCCGGCGGGACGAAGGCGCTGCGCGCCTCGTCCGACTGCGGCTTCCGGTCCTCCACAGGACCTTCCGGCTCCGCCACCACCGCGCTCTCTCCCGACTCTCACCGACGCACCCGTGTGCGGCCAGTATGCGACGGGCGGTGCACCCCGTGTGGGGTGCACCGCCCGTCAGGCCGACCGTCAGGTCAAAGGGGCCGCGTCAGTGCGCGCCGCCCTGCGCCTCAAGACGCTTGTAGGAGGCCTCGATCTCGGCCTCGGCCTCGGCCCGGCCGACCCAGTTGGCGCCCTCGACCGACTTGCCGGGCTCCAGGTCCTTGTAGACCTCGAAGAAGTGCTGGATCTCCAGGCGGTCGAACTCCGACACGTGGTGGATGTCCCGCAGGTGCTCCACGCGCGGGTCGGAAGCCGGGACGCACAGCAGCTTGTCGTCGCCGCCCGCCTCGTCCGTCATCCGGAACATGCCGATGGCGCGGCACTTGATCAGGCAACCGGGGAAGGTGGGCTCGTCCAGGATGACCAGGGCGTCCAGCGGGTCGCCGTCCTCGCCCAGGGTGTTCTCGACGAAGCCGTAGTCGGCGGGGTAGCTGGTCGAGGTGAAGAGGCGTCGGTCCAGACGGATCCGGCCGGTCTCGTGGTCCACCTCGTACTTGTTCCGCGACCCCTTCGGGATCTCGATGGTGACGTCGAACTCCACGGGTGGCACTCCTCCATGATCAACACGTATGTCGGTGACGCGGCTATGCGCAGTGATTAAGTGTCCCCTACGCAGGTGTGTGATCGCGAAAGGGGCTGGTCAAGGGTGCCCGACAGAGGAACATGGCAGCTCACGGCAGGTGCGGCCGTGGTCGGCCTGGCCGTCGCGGCCGCAGTGGTGACCGCGGCCGGCCCCTGGGACAACGGTCAGCGTAAGGCCGAGCGGGAGCGGGCCGCTGCGCTCAGCCGTACAGGTGGCGCACATCACCAGCCGGCGGGGCGGGCACGGACCGCGGCCGAGGCCCCCGGGCCCGCGCCCGCGCCGAGCGCCCCCGGCGTCCTCTCCGCGGCGTCGGCCCCCGCGATCCCGCCCGCGTCCGTTGCCGAGGCCCTCGCCCCGCTGATGGACGACCCGGGGCTCGGTCCCGTCCGCACCGCCTCGGTCGTCGACGTCGCCACGGGCAAGCAGCTGTACGGGCGAGGCGCGAGCACTCCCATGACGCCGGCCTCGACCGTCAAGATCGCCACGGCGGCCGCGGCGCTCTCCGCCACCGGTCCCGGCCACCGCATCCCCACCACGGTCGTCGCCGCGCCGGACTTCCGTGGAATCACGCTGGTCGGCGGCGGCGACCCGACCCTCGACATGCCCCGGCTGCGCGCTCTGGCCGACGGCACCGCGCGTGCCCTGCGCGACCGGGGCGTGAGCACGATTCGACTGGCGTACGACACCTCGCTGTACACGGGGCCCGCTGTGCACCCCATAGGCCGCAACAACGACAACATCGCCCCCGTCAGCCCCCTGATGCTCAATGAGGGACGGCTCGACGACTCGACGAGCGGCACCGCGGACCGCAGCCAGGCCCCGGCGCTCGATGCCGCCGTCGCGTTCGTCGGGCTGCTCAGCGAGCGCGGCGTCAACACGGAGACGGGCCCCGCCTCGGCCAAGGCCCCCGCCAAGGCCGTCCCCCTGGCCAGGACATACTCCGCGCCGGTGTCCGCACTCGTCGAACGGATGCTGACCAACAGCGACAACGACATCGCCGAGGCCCTGGCCCGGCAGACCGCGATCGCCGCGGGCCGCCCGGCGAGCTTCGCCGGGGCGGAGGCCGCCGTCGCCGAACGGCTCAAGCGGCTCGAACTCCCCGTGGTCGGCGCCCGTTTCGCCGACGGCAGCGGGCTCAACCGTGCGGACAAGGTCTCCGCGGCCTTCCTCACCACCCTCCTCGCCCGCTCCGCCGACCCCGCCCGCCCGCAGCTCCGCCCGGTCCTCACAGGTCTCCCGGTCGCCGGCTTCACCGGCACCCTCAGCGGGCGCTCCGCGGCGGGTTCCGCCGGCCTCGTACGGGCCAAGACCGGCACCCTCTCCGGCGTGGACACCCTCGCCGGAACGGTCGTCTCCGCCGACGGCCGACTGCTCGCCTTCGCCTTCCTGGCCGGCGACACCCCGTCCGCGGAAGCAGCCCGCCCGGCCCTGGACCGCCTCGCGGCCGCCCTCGTCCCCTGACGGGCCTCGGGACCGACGCCTCAGCGTGCCCCGAGACCCCGAGACCCCGAGACCCCGAGACCCCGAGACCCCGGAGACCCCGAGACCCCGAGACCGCGAGAGCCCAAGACCCCAAGACACCGCGACCGCGAGACCCCGAGGCCCCGAGACGCCGGGGCCCCGGAGGCCCGGATCCGGGAGGCCCCCGGATACCGCGCACCCCGGCCGGAGGCTCGTGGCGCGGGTCAACACCTCACCGGGTGCCGGGTCGACAACGTACGGTTGACGCATGACGAGCATCGGTGGTGCCGAGATGGTCGACTGGAACCTCGCGGTCGCAACCGCGATCCGCCTCGTACGGCCGGGGCCGGACGTCAGCCGCGACGAGGCACGTGCCGTCGTCGCCGAGCTGCGCCGGCACGCCAAGGCCTCCGAGGAGCACGTCCGGGACTTCACCCGGATGATCCCCGACGGGCACGAGCCGGAGGACACGCCGGTCCTCGTCGTCGACCGGGCAGGCTGGGTCAAGGCGAACGTGGCGGGCTTCCGCGAGCTGCTCAAGCCCCTCCTGGACAAGATGCTGGAGCGTCGCTCCGGCAGCCCCGGCGGAGCCGTGCTCGGTGCCGTCGGCGGCAAGGTGACCGGCGTCGAGCTGGGCATGCTGCTGTCGTTCCTGGCGTCCCGCGTCCTCGGCCAGTACGAGACCTTCGCCCCGCCCACCCGTGAGCTTCCGGGCGCGCCGGGCAGCGGCGGCAGGCTCCTTCTGGTCGCCCCCAACATCGTCCACGTCGAGCGCGAGATGGACGTCGCCCCGCACGACTTCAGGCTCTGGGTCTGCCTCCACGAGGAGACGCACCGCACCCAGTTCACCGCCGTGCCCTGGCTGCGCGACCATCTGGAGGGCGAGATCCAGTCATTCCTCGCCGAGACCGACGTCGACCCCATGACCGTCCTCGAGCGGCTGCGCGAGGCCGCCCAGACCCTCGCCGGCGGCCGTCCCGAGGGTGAGCAGGACGAGGGCCGCTCGCTCGTCGAGCTGGTGCAGACTCCTGAGCAGCGCGAGATCCTCGGCCGGCTGACCGCCGTGATGTCCCTGCTCGAAGGTCACGCGGACTACGTGATGGACGGCGTGGGCCCTCAGGTCGTGCCGTCCGTCGGCGAGATCCGCGAGAAGTTCCAGCAGCGTCGCGCCCGCGGCGCCTCCCGCCTCGACCTGGCGCTGCGCAGGCTGCTCGGCCTCGATGCCAAGCTGCGCCAGTACCGGGACGGCGAGCAGTTCGTACGGGCCGTCGTCGAGGAGGTCGGTATGGACGGCTTCAACCGGGTCTGGACATCGCCGAACACCCTTCCCACCAAGGCGGAGATCGCCAAACCGGCGGACTGGGTCGCGAGGGTGCACCGTAGGGCAGAGCCGTGAGCGTCGTTGCGGCCGACGGCAGAGGGACGCCCCCCTAATCACCCATCCGAGGGACCGTAGGCGATGGGTAGGCGTGCAATGCTCGGGGAACGGCCCGGTTCTGTCACCATCGACGCACTCTGAGTGACCGAATCCCCCGTCCCGACTCCGATCGAGGCTCCCCCCAAACTTTTCACGAAGGGCACCGGACATGGGTCCCCATCCTGCGGTCGCGGCGATACGCCTGGCGGTCCGCCGCGTACTCCACGACGTACTCAACGAACTGAACGAACTCCCCCGCACCGCCGCCGGCGGACGGTCCGGGTCCGGGCAGAGCCCGGACCGGCAGCCCCTCGTGCTGGTCGCCTGTTCCGGCGGGGCCGACTCCATGGCCCTCGCCTCCGCCCTCGCCTTCGAGGCCCCCAAGCTGTCCGTACGCGCAGGCGCCGTGACCGTCGACCACGGCCTGCAGGCCGGTTCCGATCTCCGCGCCGCCGAAGTCGCAGCCCGCCTCACCGCCATGCGCCTCGACCCCGTCGAGGCCATCGCCGTGACCGTCGGCCGCGAAGGCGGACCCGAAGCCGCGGCCCGCGACGCCCGCTACGCCGCCCTCGACGAAGCCGCCGAGCGCCATGGTGCAGCCGCCGTCCTGCTCGGCCACACCCGCGACGACCAGGCCGAGACCGTCCTCCTCGGCCTCGCCCGCGGCTCCGGCATCCGCTCGCTCTCCGGCATGGCCGCCGTCTCCGGAGCCGGCCGCTACCGCCGCCCCTTCCTCAAGCTCGACCGGCAGACCGCCCGCAAGGCCTGCCTGGTGCAGCATCTGCCTGTCTGGGACGACCCGATGAACGCCGACCCGGCGTACACCCGCTCACGACTGCGCCACGAGGGCCTGCCCGCCCTGGAGAAGGCGCTCGGCAAGGGTGTCGTCGAGGCTCTGGCCCGGACCGCCCAGCTCTCCCGCGACGACGCCGACGCCCTGGACGCCTGGGCCGCACAGGCGGACGAGACCGTCCGGGACGACACCGGTCTGCTCGAATGCGCGAAGCTCTACGCACTGCCTCCCGCGGTCCGTCGTCGGGTGCTCCGCCGGGCCCTGGTCGCAGCCGGTTCACCTGCGGGTTCACTCTTCGCCCGGCATGTCGAGGAGGTCGAGCGGCTGATCATCGGCTGGCGCGGCCAGAAGCCCCTGAACCTGCCCGGCCGGGTCGAAGCGCGCCGCCAGGGTGGCAGACTGGTCATTCGGCAAGGCTGAGCCGGCAGCGGGCCGAGCGCCGGGACGCCGAGACAGAAAGCGACGCGGGTGAACGAGAAGGACATGGGCGCCGATCTCAAATCGGTCCTCATCACCAAGGAAGAGATCGACGCGAAGCTGGCCGAGCTGGCCGCGAAGATCGATGCGGAGTACGCGGGCAAGGACCTGCTCATCGTCGGAGTCCTCAAGGGCGCCGTGATGGTGATGGCGGACCTGGCGCGTGCGCTGTCCACCCCCGTCACGATGGACTGGATGGCGGTGTCCTCGTACGGCGCCGGCACCCAGTCCTCCGGAGTGGTCCGCATCCTCAAGGACCTGGACACCGACATCAAGGGCAAGCACGTCCTGATCGTCGAGGACATCATCGACTCCGGTCTGACCCTGTCCTGGCTGCTGTCGAACCTGGGCTCCCGCGAGCCGGCCTCCCTGGAGGTCTGCACGCTGCTGAGGAAGCCGGACGCAGCGAAGGTCGCGATCGACGTGAAGTGGATCGGATTCGACATCCCGAACGAGTTCGTCGTCGGATACGGCCTCGACTACGCCGAGAAGTACCGGAACCTCCCGTTCGTGGGCACCCTCGCTCCGCACGTCTACGGCGGCTGACGACGGCGGCAGAAGCACGGGAACCCGTACCGCCTTCCCGCCGTTGGAGCATGGGAAGGCGGTCACGGGTGACAATGCTGGGGTACCGTCCGAAGAACAGTCTTTTCAGTTAAGTCTCACAGCAGCAGTCTCACTAGCAGCATTTACCTACGGGCAGGAGGGACGGAGCGACACCGCTCCGTATGGATGGACGTGAAGCGATACTTCCGTGGGCCGGTCATGTGGATCGTGCTGGCCGTCCTCGCCGTGGTCGTGCTGATGCAGGTCGTCGGCTCGTCGGGCGGCTACAAGACGGTGGACACCGCCGAGGTTGTCCAGGCGATCTCCAAGAACCAGGTCGAGCAGGCCAAGCTGACGACCGGCGATGAGCAGGTCATCAAGATCGAGCTGAAGGACGGCCAGAAGGTCGACGGCAGCGACAAGGTCCAGGCGAGCTACATCGGCGACCAGGGCGTCGAGCTGGCCAACACCCTGCAGAAGAAGTACGAGGCCGGTGAGATCGACAAGGGCTACACGGTCTCGCCCGAGCGGCAGTCCCCGTTCCTCTCGGTGCTGCTCTCGCTGCTGCCCTTCGTGCTCATCGTCGTCGTCTTCCTGTTCCTGATGAACCAGATGCAGGGCGGCGGCTCCCGGGTCATGAACTTCGGGAAGTCCAAGGCCAAGCTCATCACCAAGGACACCCCGAAGACGACGTTCGCCGACGTGGCCGGGTCCGACGAGGCCGTCGAGGAGCTCCACGAGATCAAGGAGTTCCTGCAGGAGCCGGCGAAGTTCCAGGCAGTCGGCGCCAAGATCCCGAAGGGTGTGCTGCTGTACGGCCCGCCCGGTACGGGCAAGACGCTGCTCGCGCGCGCCGTCGCGGGCGAGGCGGGCGTCCCGTTCTACTCGATCTCCGGCTCCGACTTCGTCGAGATGTTCGTCGGTGTCGGTGCCTCCCGAGTCCGTGACCTCTTCGAGCAGGCCAAGGCGAACGCTCCGGCGATCGTCTTCGTCGACGAGATCGACGCCGTCGGCCGGCACCGCGGTGCGGGCCTCGGCGGTGGCCACGACGAGCGCGAGCAGACGCTGAACCAGCTGCTCGTCGAGATGGACGGCTTCGACGTGAAGGGCGGCGTCATCCTGATCGCCGCGACGAACCGGCCGGACATCCTCGACCCGGCGCTGCTGCGCCCGGGCCGCTTCGACCGGCAGATCGCCGTCGACCGGCCGGACATGCAGGGCCGCCTCGAGATCCTCAAGGTCCACCAGAAGGGCAAGCCGGTCGCCCCGGACGTCGACCTCTCGGCCGTCGCCCGCCGCACCCCCGGCTTCACCGGTGCCGATCTCTCCAACGTGCTGAACGAGGCCGCTCTGCTGACGGCCCGCAGCGACAAGAAGCTGATCGACAACCACTTCCTGGACGAGGCGATCGACCGCGTCGTGGCGGGCCCGCAGAAGCGGACCCGGATCATGTCCGACAAGGAGAAGAAGATCACCGCGTACCACGAGGGCGGACACGCCCTGGTCGCGGCGGCCTCCCCGAACTCCGACCCGGTCCACAAGATCACGATCCTGTCCCGCGGCCGGGCCCTCGGCTACACGATGGTGCTCCCGGACGAGGACAAGTACTCGACCACGCGCAACGAGATGCTCGACCAGCTGGCGTACATGCTGGGCGGCCGCGCGGCCGAGGAGCTCGTCTTCCACGACCCGACCACGGGCGCAGCGAACGACATCGAGAAGGCCACGGCCACGGCCCGCGCGATGGTCACGCAGTACGGCATGACCGAGCGGCTCGGTGCGATCAAGTTCGGCGGCGACAACACGGAGCCGTTCCTCGGCCGCGAGATGGCGCATCAGCGCGACTACTCGGAAGAGGTCGCGGCGCTGGTCGACGAAGAGGTCAAGAAGCTCATCGAGACCGCGCACAACGAGGCCTGGGAGATCCTCGTCGAGAACCGTGACGTGCTCGACAACCTGGTCCTCGCGCTGCTGGAGAAGGAGACGCTCGGCAAGGAGGAGATCGCCGAGATCTTCGCCCCGATCGTGAAGCGCCCGGCCCGCCCGGCGTGGACCGGCTCCGCGCGCCGCACCCCGTCCACCCGTCCGCCGGTGCTCTCCCCGAAGGAGCTCGCTCTGACGAACGGCGCGGCGAACGGCGGAGGCCCGACGGTGACCGATGTCACCAAGTCGGCCGCCGAGGCGATCCAGGACGAGCGTCCGGAGGCCTGACCAGGTAGTTTTCGTGCCTACGGGCCCGAGTACCGGAATGAACGCCGCACCTCCCAGGTTCTAGCCTGGGAGGTGCGGCGTTTTCGCGCCATGGCAGAGCACAGGAACGAGGCACAGATGACCGACCCGGTGACGCTGGACGGTGAGGGCACGATCGGCGAGTTCGACGAGAAGCGCGCCGAGGACGCCGTTCGGGAGCTTCTCATTGCGGTTGGCGAGGACCCAGACCGTGAGGGGCTGCGGGAGACGCCGGGGCGGGTGGCCCGGGCGTACAGGGAGCTCTTGGCGGGGCTGACGCAGCAGCCCGAGGACGTCCTGACCACGACGTTCGACCTGGGGCACGACGAGATGGTCCTGGTGAAGGACATCGAAATCGTAAGTTTGTGCGAACATCATCTCCTGCCGTTCCATGGTGTTGCGCACGTCGGCTACATCCCGGCCACCACAGGTAAGATCACGGGGCTCTCCAAACTGGCGCGGCTCGTCGACGTCTTCGCCCGCCGCCCGCAGGTGCAGGAAAGGCTCACCACGCAGATCGCCGACTCGCTCATGCGGATCCTTGAGGCGCGGGGTGCGATCGTCGTGATCGAGGCCGAGCACATGTGCATGTCGGTGCGCGGCATCCGTAAGCCCGGCGCCAAGACCACGACCTCGGCGGTCCGCGGTCAGCTGCGGGATGCCTCGACGCGCGCTGAGGCGATGAGCCTGATACTGGCGCGATAGCCGGATTGCCAGTGGTGCCCGATACGGTCCCCGATCAGTGGAGTTGATCGCTGATCAAGGGGGATCGCGATGGGGCATGGGCTTCCCAGCCGCCAGACCGTCAACGTCGTCGGCGGTCGTCAACGTGCACGGGACATCCGTGTGGGTGACAGGTTATGGACGCTGGACGGGGAGGGCACGGCTCGGACGGCTGTCACCGGGGTGACAGCCGTCAAAGTGCGTGAGGTGGTCGAGGTTGTGACGGACCACGCCACGTTCATTGCCGCGCCAGGGCAGCTGTTGGGTACGCCCGACGGCTGGGTGCACGCCAGGGACGCTGCCGGGACCGTTGTCGCGTGGACCCATGCGCGGAAGCTGCACCGTGAGCGGCTGACCATCCAACCGGGCTACGAGTTCGGGTACTTCATCGGTGCGACCTGCGCAGACGGCACCGTCGGCAAGAACTACGTTTCTCTCGTCGTGAACGACGAAGAGTTCGCATCGCGGTACGCGGCGTGCCTGATGGCCGCGACCGGGCTGCCCGCCTGGAGCCGGTCACACGACCATCCGGGTGTCTGCAGCGTGATGCCCCAGGGTTCCGGGTCAGAGTGGTCTCGTCGTATCTCGCCGACGCCATGCGGCAGTACACGGGCGGCGATGCGCATCACATGCGGCAGAGCTTTCCACGGGTCGCGCTCCGGGACCGCGAGGTCTTCGACGGGTTCCTGGACGGCTATGCGGACGGTGACGGGTTCCGAGCCAGGCGCTGGAAGGCACGCGTGATCGTCAGCGCCAACGTTCCTTTCCTCGCGGAGTTGGCCGGGATCATCGGAGCGCGGTTCACGCCGAACAACAACGGACGGGCATCGGCCTTGATGGTTTCGGACGCCTGGCCGGAGCGCGGGACGTTTCAGGCGGAGGACCACCCACTGGTGCCGCGGGAATCGCAGTGGGTCCAGGTCCTGGAGGTCCGCAAGCGTGCCATTCCGGTCAAGCCGTTCACCCTCTACAGCTACCGGCTGGACCCGTACCCGACTTTCCTCGTGAACGGGCACCTGGTCCGTGAGCCGTGGTGAGCCCGGATCGGGGCTCTTATGCCGCCGGGACGTGGCCCGGGCCGTTGTCCTCGTCCTCGTCCTCTGGGAGTTTGCAGACCCGCTCCAGGAAGAACGCCGCCGCGATCACCGCGATGCCCGCCAGGACCGAGAACGCGGCGTAGATCGCCTGGTCCCGGCGAGCCGGGATGTCCAGGGAGCCGAGCAGGAAGACACCCGTCCCGCCGTACATACCGCTGACGATCGCCGCGACGAGGGCGCTGGCCTGGCCGAAGACCACCGCGCGCGCCGCCATCAGGGGCTCGACGCCCTTCGCGCCGGGACGGCGCTCGCGCTGGGCGCGAAGGCGGGCGCGCAGCGAGATCGCGGTCGCCGTGAGGACCGCAGCGATCGCCGCCAGGACGATCGGCGCGGCCAGCGGCACGCTCGGCAGGGTGCCGATCGAGTCCCACAGGCGGGCGCCGCCCCAGGACAGCACTCCGGCCACGGCGAAGAGTCCGGCCAGTACCCCGAGCCGTAGTTGCTTCACCGCGTGTCCTTCGTCTTGGGAGTCTTGGCGTGTGGGCAGGTCGTACCGTGCCGACCCCAAGAGCCTAACGACTACTCGGGCAGGCGGAGTTCCAGGTCGGCGCGCGCCGCGACACCCTCCCGGCCCACACTCGCGAGCAGCTCGGCGACCGGCCCGCGGCCCGGCACCTGGGCCTCGGGCTCCACGTCGTGCCACGGGGCGAGGACGAAGGCCCGCTCATGGGCCCGCGGGTGCGGCAGGGTCAGGACCGGGTCGTCGGAGACGACATCCGCGTACGCCACGATGTCCACGTCGATCGTGCGCGGCCCCCAACGCTCGTCGCGCACCCGGTCGAAGGCCTCCTCGATGGCCTGGCCGCGCTCCAGCAGGGAGCTGGGGGGCAGGGTGGTCTTCACCACCACCACCGCGTTGAAGTACGCCGGCTGGGAGCCGGGCTCGACGCCCCACGGCTCCGTCTCGTACACGGGGGAGACCGCCTTGACCCGCACGCCGGGCGTGTCCTCCAGCGCGTCGATGGTGCCCTGGAGCGTCTCCAGCCGGTTGCCCAGGTTGGCGCCGAGCGCGATCACGGCCCGTTTCGGATTGGACAGGGTGACGTCCGCCGCGTCGACCTGCTCGACCACGGCGGCGGGTACGGGCTGCACGGTGGGATCGCTCATACTCGGCTCCGGGTGATCGTGATGGTCACATCGTCGAACGGGACGGTGATCGGGGCGTCCGGCTTGTGCACGACCACCTCGACCTCCTGGACGCCCGCGTGCTTGAGGCACTGCTGGGCGATGCGCTCCGCGAGCGTCTCGATCAGATCCACCGGCTCGCCCTGGACGACATCGACGACCTCCTCCGCCACCACGCCGTAGTGAACGGTCTTCGCCAGGTCGTCGTCCGCCGCCGCGGGGCGGGTGTCGAGGCCGAGCACCAGGTCCACGATGAAGGTCTGGCCCTCCTCGCGCTCCCGGGGGAAGACGCCATGGTGCCCGCGGGCCTTGAGGCCGCGCAGCGCGACACGATCCACGCGAATCACTCCTGCTGTCGTAGGTCCTGCGCGCACGCAGCCGCGTGCGGGCGGCAGCAGTGCACTGATTCGAATCTACCTGCGAGCACCGACAACGCCCGCCCACGGGGGCTATGGACATAACCGTTGGCGACTGGTAGCCGCGCCTACCCCGCACGTGGGAAATCGAACCCCACAAGCCCGTTTACCCACTCAGGAGGGGGATTCGTCGTTCTCCTCGTCCTCGGATTCGGCAAGTACGGGTGACCCGTGGTGTGACCAGATTCTCCACCCGTGCGGTGTGCGGCGGAACACATTCGTGGCCACGACCAGCTGCCCGACGAGCGGCCCGAGCTCACCCTCCTGCTCCGCCGGCCCGCCGCTGAGGATGTTCTCGGTGCAGGTGACGACGGCTGTGTCCCCGGCCACACTGACCCGGACATCGGTCAGGAAGAACTGGATGTACTCGGTGTTCGCCATGATCAGGGCGTACGAACGGAGCACCTCGCCGCGCCCGGACAGCACCGGCCACCCGGGGTGCACGCACGAGATGTCGTCGCCGCCCGCGCCGTCCAGCCAGAGCGCGGAGATCTCCTCGAAGTCACCGCGCTCCATCGCCTCGTAGAAGGCGGTGTTGGCCTCCTCGACCTTTTCGACGTCGGTACGAGGTGTCACAGTGCCGTTCCGATCGTCCCCAGATCCGGCGTCTGGATGGGAGTACCCCCGCCGGAGACAGGCGGCGGACCGCCTGCCCTCAGGCACACAAGTGCGGCGTTGACGGCTGTCTGCGGCCCGGTGGCCTCGCCTGCGTCGCCCTGTGCTTTTCCGTTCTCCCCCAGAGCTGACGCCTGGGAGGGACCCCCATCTCCGCCGGCTCGGCGCAGAGGTGCGGGTTTGGCGGCTGTCTGCGGCCCGGCGGCCTCGCCTGCGTCGCTCACTGTGCTCCCTCTACCGCCCGGGCCACCCGTACCGCGTCCGCCGTGGCCCGTACCTCGTGGACGCGGACCGCCCACGCGCCCTCGTGGGCGGCGATCGCGGAGACCGCGGCGGTGGCCGCGTCGCGCTCCCGGGCGGGCGGCGGGGTCGCGGCGCCGCCGGCCAGCACATGGCCGAGGAACCGCTTGCGGGAAGCCGCGACCAGCAGCGGGCGGCCGAGCTCGCGCAGCGCGGCGAGGTGGGCGACCAGCGCGAGGTCGTGCTCTGCCTGCTTGGCGAAGCCCAGGCCGGGGTCGACGACGATCCGTTCGGGCGCGATACCGCCCGCGACCACCGCGTCCATCCGTTCCCGCAGCTCCGCGACGACCTCGGCGACGACGTCCGCGTACACCGCCCTGCTGTTCATGTCCTCGCTGAAGCCGCGCCAGTGCATGACGACGAAGGGCACCTCGGCGGCGGCGACGGCCGGGACCATCTCCGGGTCGGCGAGGCCGCCGGAGACGTCGTTGACCAGCACCGCGCCGGCCGCGACCGCCCGCGCGGCGACCGAGGCGCGCATGGTGTCGACGGAGACGGTGACGCCCTCGGCCGCCAGACCCCGTACGACGGGGATGACGCGCCGCAGCTCCTCGTCCTCGTCCACCCGGGTGGCGCCCGGCCGGGTGGACTCACCGCCCACGTCCACGAGGTCGGCGCCCTCGGTGACCAGGTCGAGACCGTGCTTGACGGCAGCCGTGGTGTCGAACCAGCGGCCTCCGTCGGAGAAGGAGTCGGGCGTCACATTGACGACTCCCATGACCGCACAGCGGTCCCACTCCGGCAGGCCCACGGCCGTGCCCCGTCCGCGCAACGTACTCATACGACCAGCCTAGGCCTGTATGCCGGTCTCCTATGCCGCCGCCGCTGCGGCTATGCCGCGCGGGCCTCGTGTTCGCCGTCGGTGGCCGGGCGGATGTGGGCGCAGGGGCGGGGCGCGGGGGCCGGCCGGCGGCGGCGGAACGGGCGCGGCAGGGCGAAGGTCACGAAGCCCTCCGCCTGCATCGCGGCGAAGCCGATGCGCGGCAGGTCGCGCGTGTTGCGGAAGACCACGAAGCGCGGCTCCCAGCGCGGCCGGAACTTGGCGTTGAACTTGTACAGCGACTCGATCTGGAACCAGCGGGAGAGGAACACCAGCAGTCCGCGCCAGGTGCGCAGCACAGGGCCGGCGCCCAGCTTCTCGCCGCGGGCGAGCGCCGAGCGGAACATCGCGAAGTTCAGCGAGACCCGCTCGATGCCGAGCTTGGGGGAGGCCTGCAGCGCGGCGACGATCAGTAGCTCGTTCATGCCGGGGTCGGCGGAGCGGTCGCGGCGCATCAGGTCCAGGGACATGCCGTCCGTACCCCAGGGGACGAAGTGGAGGACGGCCTTCAGGTCGCCGTACGGGCCCGGCTCGCCCTCGTCCTGCTTGTGAGCGGTGGCGATCACGCTGTCGCCGTCGGAGGGGTCGCCGATCCGGCCGAGGGCCATGGAGAAGCCGCGCTCGGTCTCGGTGCCGCGCCAGTCGTCCGCGGCCTGGCGTATCCGCTCCAGCTCTCCTTCGGAGAGGTCACGGACGCGGCGTACGCGGGTCTCGTAACCGTTGCGCTCGATGCGCTTCACCATCTGGCGCACATTCCGCATGGCGCGCCCGGTCAGCGAGAAATCCGCGACGTCCACCACCGCTTCGTCGCCGAGCTCCAGGGCGTCCAGGCCGGTCTCGCGGGTCCACACCTCGCCGCCGGTCTCGGAACAGCCCATGACGGCAGGGGTCCAGGAGTGGGCCTTGGCCTCGTCCATGAAGCGCTCGATGGCGCCGGGCCAGGCCTCGACGTCGCCGATCGGGTCGCCGCTGGCGAGCATCACACCGGAGACGACGCGGTAGGTGACGGCGGCCTTGCCGCTGGGGGAGAAGACGACGCCCTTGTCGCGGCGGAGCGCGAAGTGGCCGAGGGAGTCGCGGCCGCCGTGCTTGGCGAGCAGTTCGCGCAGCCTCGCCTCGTCGTCCTCGGTGAGCCGGGCGGCCGGGTGCTCGGGGCGGAAGGCCAGGTAGATGGTGGTGATGGCGGTGAGCAGGCCGAGCGCGCCGAGTGAGTAGCCGACGGTCCAGTCGACGCCGGACTCGTAGTCGACCGGTCCTTCGAAGCCGAAGAGGCCGTACAGGACGTGCTCGAGGCGGTCGGTGAGGCTGGGGTTGCCGATCACCTTGCGCGGATGGGCGCTGACGATGACCAGACCGAGGCCCAGCGAACCCGCGCCCATCAGGACGAAGTTGGCGAGGGCCCGCCAGCGGCTGCTCGGGTCGGGAAGCGCCGCGAACTGGCTGCGGTGGCGCAGCAGAAGCGCGAGCAGCACCAGCGACAGCAGGACGCCGATGACCGAGTGCCGGTAGACGAACTGGGCGGCGGCGCCGGCCGGCAGCAGGACGATCGCGGCGCGCCAGGCACGCCGCTTGTGCCGCTTGAGGCCGTGCGCGAGAAGCAGCAGCAGGACGCCGGCGCTGAGCGAGAGCGCGGCGGCGAAGGGGCCGAGGGCGCCCGGGAGCACCTCGGCGAAGGCGTGCATCCGGCTGTGCCGGAAGCGCGGGAAGACACCGGCGGCGACGTCGATCAGGCCGATGAAGGTGCAGGCCGTGCCGACGAGCGCAGGTACGGATTCGGCGCGCGGGCCGCTGAGGATCCGGCGTACGGCAACCGGAACCAAGCCCGACTTATCCCCATCTATCGTGACAGACATCGCTTCCCGTGACTCCGAGAGAGATCGTGAGTCCTCGGCCGCAGAACAGTCGGCCCGGACAATTTGCGCTCTCTAGGACGGGACTTCGGGGCGGCGGGTTCACTCGCACTCAGGAAATTCTCACGGAAGAAGCTCGATAGCCTCATGGGTCTCACCAGTCACAAGGTTCTGGCGCTGTCCGTTCTGGCCGCAGTTGCTCTCTTCGCCGCGACGATCTGGCTCTGGCCGCGGCTGTCGCGCCGCAGCTGGCGAGCCGTGCTCGGCAGGGTGGGGTTGCTGCTGGTGACCCAGCTGGCACTGTTCGCCTCGGTCGGCCTGGCCGCCAACAATTCCTTTCTGTTCTACGGCTCCTGGGCCGATCTCTTCGGCCAGGAGCAGGACATGGGCGTGGTCGTCGACCACTCGGCCGGCGGCAAGCGCATCAAGATGGTCGGCAAGCAGAAGCTGGACGTCCCGGGCGGCTCGCGACCGGCCGCGGGCGGGCAGATACAGAAGATCGTGATCCACGGGGCGAAGTCGGACATCAAGAGCCCCGCGTACGTCTATCTGCCGCCCGAGTACTTCCAGCCCGCGTACGCGAAGAAGACCTTTCCCGCGGCGGTGGTCCTGACCGGCTACCCGGGTACCGCGGAGAACCTCCTCAAGGGCCTCAAGTACCCGAGAACGGCGTACCAGCAGGCCAAGGACGGAAAGATGCAGCCGATGATCCTGGTGATGCTGCGGCCGACCGTCGCGCCGCCGCGGGACACCGAGTGCGTCGACGTTCCGGGCGGACCCCGGACCGAGACGTTCTTCGCCAAGGACCTGCCGGCCGCCGTGTCGGAGTCGTACCGCGTCGGCACCAAGCCGCGGAACTGGGGCTTCATCGGCAACTCGACGGGCGGCTACTGCGCGCTGAAGATCGCCATGCACCATCCCGAGCAGTTCGCCGCGGGCGCGGGTCTCTCCGCGTACTACAAGGCCGCCGAGGACCCGACGACCGGCAACCTCTTCCACGGGAACAAGAGCGAGCGGAATCGGGCCAATCTGCTGTGGAGCCTCGACCACCGGCCGCAGGGCGCCTCGTCGTTCCTGGTCACCACGTCCAAGGAGGGCGAAGGCAACCTCAAGGGCACCCTCGACTTCATCAAGAAGGTGAAGGCGCCCGCGCGGGTCTCGTCCATCACGCTCGACAGCGGCGGACACAACTTCAACACCTGGCGCCGCGAGATCCCGCCGGCCCTGGTGTGGATGGGCGGCCGGCTCAGCGCGGTGTAGCCGCCTTCGCCGTTTCCACGGTCTCCAGCTCCACCTCGGTACGCGGGATGTCCTGGGCGTCGGCGTCGATGGAGCGGCGCAGGGCCCCGTGCAGCCGAGCCGGGGTCAGGACGCCGAGGAAACGTCCGGTCTCCTCCTTGTCGATGACGGCGATCCAGCCGGCGTCGTGCTGCAGCATCGTCGAGAATGCCTGCTTCAGGGAGGCGCCGACGGGCAGCCAGGCCTCCATGCGGCGGGCGTGCTCGCGTACGGAACCGCTGCGGGCGGCGTGCTCGGCGGAGATCCAGCCGTGCAGATTGTCCTCGCGGTCCAGGACGACGGCCCAGCGGGAGCCGAGCTTGCGGGGCAGCGGGTCGTCGAGGTGCACCACCGGGGGCTGTTCGAGGTCGCCCTCCTCAATCGGGGTGACGGACAGCCGCTTGAGCCCGCGGTCCGCGCCGACGAAGTCCGCGACGTACGGGGTGGCCGGGGTGCCGAGCACGGCGGCGGGTGCGCCGAACTGCTCGATCCTGCCCTGCCCGTAGACCGCGATACGGTCGCCGAGCCGGACGGCCTCCTCGATGTCATGGGTGACGAAGAGGACCGTCTTGCGTACGGCGGCCTGCAGTTTGAGGAACTCGCTCTGCAGATGGTCGCGTACGACGGGGTCGACGGCGCCGAACGGCTCGTCCATCAGCAGGACCGGCGGGTCCGCCGCCAGCGCCCGGGCCACTCCCACGCGCTGTCGCTGGCCGCCGGAGAGCTGCTCGGGGTAGCGGTCGCCGTAGACGCTGGGGTCCAGGCCGACGAGATCGAGGAGTTCGGCGGCGCGCTCGCGGCCCCTGGCGCGCTTCCAGCCCAGCAGATGGGGCACGGTCGCGGTGTTCTCCAGGACCGTTTTGTGGGGGAAGAGCCCGACCTGCTGGATGACATAGCCGATGCGGCGGCGCAGCTCGACGGGGTCGATATCGGATATGTCGTCCCCGTCGAGGTATATCCGCCCCTCGGTCGGCTCGATGAGCCGGTTGACCATCTTCATCGTGGTGGTCTTGCCGCAGCCGGAAGGTCCGACGAGCGTGACCAGTTCGCCGGCGGCCACCTCGAAGGAGAGGTCGTCGACGGCGGTGGTGCCGTCCGGATACCGCTTGGTGACGTGCTCGAATCGGATCATGGTTCCCCATTGTGACGGGTCACGGCGGGGCTTGTGTGAAGGCCGTGTTGCTGGAACGCGAAGCTCCTCGGCGATTGTCAGTGGCGGGGGATAGGGTCGGTTTCCGGTCGAAAAAGTCGAACGCCGGATCGGGGGTGGGGCAAATGGCGGGTCAGGGCTGCCTGGTGGCCAACGACTGGATCTGCGGCGAATATCTCCGTTCCCGCAGCGGGGAGTTGATCGACGCGACGGTCCAGCATGTCTGGATCACCGTGGTCTCGGTCGCGATCGGGCTGGCGGTGGCTTTCCCGCTGGCGCTGCTCGCCCGCAGCCATCCGCGCCTGTCGGGCCCGGTCCTCGGTCTGACGACGGTGCTCTACACCGTTCCGTCGCTGGCGATGTTCTCGCTGCTGCTGCCGTTCTTCGGACTCTCCGCCGCCCTGGTGATCACGGGCCTGGTGCTCTATTCGCTGACGATCCTCGTGCGCAACATCCTGGCGGGCCTGGAAGCGGTGCCCGACGAGGCGCGCGAGGCGGCTCGCGGCATGGGGTACGGGCCGGGCAGGCTGCTGTGGGAGGTCGAGCTTCCGCTGGCCCTGCCGGCGCTGATGGCCGGACTGCGGATCGCCACGGTCTCGACGATCGCGCTCACCACGGTCGGCTCGATCGTGGGCCGCGGCGGCCTGGGCAACCTCATCGAGGACGCGCTGCCCAGCTTCTTCAAGGCACAGGTGCTGACCGCTTCCGTGCTCTGTGTGCTGCTGGCCGTCGCCGCCGATCTGCTGCTCCTGGGCGTGCAGCGCCTGCTCACGCCCTGGACCCGAATACGGGCCGCCGGGACCCGGGGGGCCCACTGATGGACGTACTGGCCAAGAGCTGGACGTGGCTGACCACGACCGCCAACTGGTCGGGGGAGAGCGGTGCCTGGCACCGGCTCGGGGAGCACCTGTACGTCAGCGGGACCGCCCTTGCCCTGGCCTGCGCCATCGCGCTGCCGATCGCGCTGTACCTGGGGCACGTCGGCCGCGGCGGCGCGATCGCCGTGAACATCTCGAACGCCGGCCGGGCCATTCCCGTCTTCGCGGTGCTCGCGCTCTTCATGGTGACGCCGCTGCGCAGCGCCGGCTATGTGCCGACGATCACCGCGCTGGTGCTCTTCGCCGTGCCTCCGCTGCTCACCAACGCCTACGTGGGCATGCGCGGGGTGGACCGGGCGGTGGTGGAGGCCGCACGGGGCATGGGGATGTCCGGCCGGCAGCTCTTCGTGCGGGTCGAGCTGCCGCTCGCGTACCCGATGGTCATGACCGGGCTGCGCTCGGCCGCCGTCCAGGTCGTCGCCACCGCGACGATCGCGGCGATGGTCGGACAGGGCGGCCTCGGCCGGATCATCACGGCCGGGTTCAACACGTACAACACTCCGCAAGTGGTCGCGGGCGCCCTGCTCGTGGCCGTGCTCGCCCTCCTGGTGGAGGCCGTGCTGGTGGTGGTGGACCGCTTGTGCAGTCCCCTCCGGAAAACCGTGTGACGACTCACTCCCTTGGATGGTGACCTGATGAGCAAGACCTCGCGCATCGCGGGTGCGGTTCTGGGCGTCGTGGCCCTCGTCGGCTCGCTCGCCGCGTGCGGCGGCGACAGCCTGGAGCGGGAGAAGGGGAGTTCCGGAGGCTCGGGCGGTGACGCGGGCGGCGGAAAGAAGGGCTCGCTCGTCGTCGGCGCCGCGGCGTTCACGGAGTCCAAGGTGCTGGCCGAGCTCTACGCCCAGGTGCTGCGCGACGCCGGATACAGCGCCTCGGTGACGACCGTGAAGAACCGCGAGCTGTACGAACCGTCCCTGGAGAAGGGTGAGATCGACGTCGTACCGGAATACGCGGCGACGATCGCGGAATTCCTCAACGCGAAGGCGAACGGGCCGAAGGCACCCGAGGAGAAGCCCGTCGCGTCGAGTGATGTCGCCGCCACCGTCGCCGGTCTGGAGAAGCTCGCGACGCCGCTCGGTCTGAAGGTGCTGCCCGCCGGCGAGGCCGTCGACCAGAACGCGTTCGCGGTGAGCAAGGAATTCGCCGAGAAGAACAAGCTCAAGACACTTTCCGATCTCGGCAGGTCGAAGATCAAGGTCAAGATCGCGGCCGGTGACGAGTGCGAGGTACGGCCGTTCTGCGCACCGGGTCTGAAGAAGACCTATGGCATCGATGTGGCGGGCGTGGACCCGAAGGGCGTCGGCACGCCGCAGGCCAAGCAGGCGGTCAAGGACGGTGAGGACCAGCTGGTGCTGACCACCACGACCGACGCCACACTGGAGAGCTTCGGCCTGGTGCTGCTGGAGGACGACAAGAAGCTCCAGAACGCCGACAACGTACTGCCGGTGGTCAATGCGAAGGACGCGGGGGCGCAGGAGATAGCCGACGCGCTCGGCGCGCTTTCCAAGGCGCTGACGACGCCGGATCTCGTCGAGCTGAACCGGAAGGTGGACGCGGAGCGGGCGAAGCCCGAGGACGTCGCGAAGGAGTATCTGGAGTCCAAGGGCCTGATCAAGAAGTAGCCGCGGAAGGGCGGCGGATAGCGGAAGGGCGGCCGCGGACAAAGGGAGCCGGCCCGGTATGCCGAAGGGATGTGTCCTTGTGGCGAAGAGATTGCCGGGCTGACCCCCCAATCGTCACCTACGCACGGTAAATTTCAGGCCATGCCACGTGGACGCCACCGCCATTCCCCACCTCTGCACAGGCTCCTTCCGCCTTCCGCGGTCGCCGGAGCCTCGGTGCTCTGTGCCGCCGGCGCCTGGCTACTCGCGGATCCGGTCGTGCTTCGCACCCTGGTCGCGGCCGCTGCCGCGGCTGCGGTCACCGGCGCTGTCCTCATGCGCAGTTGGGACCGGAGCGCGGGCCGCCGCGTCGCCGAGCTCACCCGCGCCCGCGCCAGCGACGCGTGGAAGACCGAGGAGCGAATAGCCGAGCTGGAGACCGACCTCGACGAATCCCGCGAGCTGCGCGCCAAGCTCGACGCGAAACTCCGCTCAAAGCGGGTCGAACTGGCCGGGTTGCGCAACGAGCACGCCGCGCTGCTGCGGCGGTACGCGACCGCCGAGACCGAGCGGGCCACCGCGCTCGAAGGCCGCAGGCAGCTTGCGCTCGAGGCGGCCGCGCCCAAGGAACTGCCCCCGGCCGGTTCCACGCCGACGCCCTCCGCGTATCTGCGGGCGGCCAAGGCGCTGGACGACCTGTCGCGCAACGCCGCGGCCCAGGAGGCCAGGCGCACCGTCGAGGAGGCCCGCAAGCGCGATCTGGCCGAGCGGGCGCGAGAGGCGGACGAGCCGCAGGGGAAGCACGCGGCGGTCGCCGGGGGAGAGCAGCACGCCCGCCCGTCGTCCGCCGTTCCCGCCACACGGGTGCCGGTCGCCGCGGCGATCGTCCCGTACTCCGCGCAGCGCCGCCGGGCACCGCGCCCCCAGGGCGGTTTCGACTTCTTCGGCACGCAGGCCGGGCAGGCTGCGCAGGCCGCCGCGACCGCCGGCACTGCCGAGACCACCGGTTCTGCTGGTTCTGCGGGGAAGAAGCCGGTCGCGGCTCTCGAACCCGCCCAGCTCGCCTCGGTCCAGAACGAGGACCTGGCGGACGTGGTGGGCGAAGAGGCCCTTGCCGAAGCCGGGGGTAACGCCCAGGCGAAGCTCTTGGGAAGCACCGAGGACCGCGCGGTGGGCAAGGTCATCGACCTGACGGCGCACGACGAGACCGAGCAGCTGGACGTGGCGGAGCTGCGCAGCGCGATTTCCTGACGGCGACGCCCTGACGATGACGTCGTGACCGCGATGCCCTGACGGCCATGCCCTGACGGCGACGTCAGGGCATCGCCGTCCTGGCCGTGATGTCCTGCGCAGCGCGCGGCCCCCGCAGCCCGCTCGGCTGCGGGTCGCTACTTGTCGATGTCGCCGACGACGAAGAACAGCGATCCCAGGATCGCCACCATGTCGGCGACCAGCGTGCCCGGCAGCAGCTCGGTCAGCGCCTGGATGTTGTTGTACGAGGCCGAGCGGAGCTTGAGGCGGTACGGCGTCTTCTCGCCCTTGGAGACGAGGTAGTAGCCGTTGATGCCCAGGGGGTTCTCGGTCCAGGCGTACGTGTGGCCCTCGGGGGCCTTCAGCACCTTCGGCAGCCGCTGGTTGACCGGCCCGGGCGGCAGCTCGGCCAGCCGGTCCAGGCAGGCGTCCGCCAGCTCCAGCGAGTTGTGCGTCTGGTCCAGCAGGCACTCGAAGCGCGCCAGGCAGTCGCCCTCGGTGCGGGTGGCGACCTTCAGGGTGTCCTGGAGCTCGCCGTAGGCCAGATACGGCTCGTCGCGCCGGAGGTCGAAGTCGACGCCGGAGGCGCGCGCGATCGGTCCCGAGACTCCGTACGCGTGCGCGGTCTGCGGGGTCAGGACGCCGATGCCCCGGGTACGGCCACGGAAGATCTCGTTGCCGAGGACGAGCCGGTCGTACACGTCCATGCGGGAACGGACTTCGGCGATCGCGGCCCTGGCCCGGCCGGTCCAGCCGGCGGGGAGGTCCTCCTTGAGGCCGCCGACGCGGTTGAACATGTAGTGCATCCGGCCGCCGGAGATCTCCTCCATGACGTGCTGGAGGTCCTCCCGCTCACGGAAGGCGTAGAAGATCGGGGTGATTCCACCCAGTTCGAGGGGGTACGACCCAAGGAACATCAGGTGGTTGAGGACGCGGTTCAGCTCGGCCAGGAGCGTACGCAGCCAGACCGCACGCTCCGGGACCTCCATGCCGAGCATGCGCTCGACGGCCATGACGACGCCCAGCTCGTTCGAGAACGCGGACAGCCAGTCGTGGCGGTTGGCCAGCATCACGATCTGCCGGTAGTCGCGCGCCTCGAAGAGCTTCTCCGCACCGCGGTGCATATAGCCGATCACCGGCTCGGCGTGCTGGATGCGCTCCCCGTCCAGGACGAGACGAAGGCGCAGCACGCCGTGCGTGGAGGGATGCTGCGGCCCGATGTTCAGCACCATGTCGGTGCTCTCCGCCGCGCCGCCGATGCCGAACGTCGTCTCCGTCATGGGCGACAGTATCCCTCGCGGGGGTGAGTGGGTGCGGCGCTGCCCAGCGGGTGGACGTGCCCCGGCCGGGGCTCCGCCCCCGGGATCCAGCCGGTGCGGCGATCGAGGACACGGCCGAAGGGCCGTACGGGGCTCTGGGGTCCTTCCCCACAGGTCTTGCCCTGCACGTCTTCCCGTGCACGTCATGCCCTGCACGCCTTGCCGTGCACGTCTTGCCCCACAGGTACGGGAACAGGCGGGGCCAGGTACGGAACGGGCGGGGGCTTCGGCGGCGGGGGCCCGCTCACCCCGCCGGGACCGGCTGCAGCAGCCAGGTGAAATCGCCGAGGCCGCCGCGTGCGGTCAGCTCGGCGGCCTCGCCCGCCGACGCCAGGGCGCGGACGTACGCCGTGGGGTCCGACGAGGCCAGAGCGAGCGGCGGACGCCCGCCCGAGACGCCGAGGCGGTGGAGGGCCTCGCGCTGGCTCACCAGCTCGGCGCCGGGCCCTGCGCAGGCATCCAGGGCGACGTGCGCGGTGATGTCGCAGCTCCCGTCCGGCACCGGCTGGGTCTCGCGCCCCGAGCGGAAGCCCGTCAGCGTGCCGAAGGGCGGCCGGGCGCCGGCGTCGTGCGCGTAGTCCACGGCGACCGCGAGCCCGGCGTCCAGCGTGGCGACCGCGGCCGCCCACGCCTCGTCGCGCGGCCGGCCGATCTCCGCCCGCGCCCCGGGCCCGGCCATGGGCCACCAGCGGTCGAGCCACTCGGCGTCCGGCCCGGTCACCGGGTCACCGAGGCGCTCCTCGCCGTCCGCGCGGACCAGGACGTACCGCGCGACGCCCGAACCGTCCGTCTCGGCGATGTCCACCGGGACGTTGTCCAGCCACTCGTTCGCGAAAAGCAGCCCGGACACCCCGGCAGGGGGCCGCTCGCTCCACTCGATGCGTGTGTCGAGGCCGTCGGGCCGGGCGGCACGCTCGACGGCGTACGCCCGTACCGGAAAGCCCTCCGGCAGCGCCGCGAGCACCCCGCTCAGCAGTTCCCCGCGACCCGCGCCCACGTCGACCAGCGCGACCTCGTCCGTGCCCGGAGCCAGGGACTCGGCGGTCTCCACCAGCAGCCGGGCGACCGCACCGGCGTAGATCGGTGAAGCGTGCACGGATGTACGGAAGTGTCCGGCCGGTCCCTCGGGCCGCCGGTAGAAGCCCGCCGGCCCGTACAGCGCCCGCTCCGTCGCCTCCCGCCACGGGATCCATTCGGCACCGCCCGGCCGGCCCGTCTCTTCTGCCACCTCATACGTCACGCGGTCCCACCTCATACGTCACGTGGCCCAGTCTCCACCTTGGGGAGTAGGCATTCCCCGACCGGATCGACCCTCCGGTTGACCCGTGCACCTTTCCGGCTTGCCTACGCTGGGTCACGTGCAGCGCCTCTACGATTTCCTCCGCAGACACCCGACGGGCGTCGACAGCTTCTGGGCTGTGATGCTCTTCGGGTTCTCCATGCTGTGGGTCGTCCAGGTGGACGTCGGGGCGGAACCGCGCGGCGTGGCCGCCGTCATCGTCCTGCTGCTGTGCCTCGCCGTCGCACTGCGCCGCCGCATGCCCGAGAAGGCGCTGCTGCTCGTGGCCGGCCTCGGCGCCGCCCAGCTCGTGCTGGACATCAGAGCCAACCCGGCGGACCTCGCGATGCTGGCGATCATCTACACCGTCGCCGCGCACGACGGACCGCGCTGGGCCTCCCGTCTCGCCCTGCTGGGCGGGCTGTCCGCGGCCACGCTCGCCCAGATCCGCTGGCCGGAGGAGAGCGTCGGCGTCGGTGGGCGGATCTTCTTCGGTGTCGTCATGACCGTCCCGTTCGCCCTGGCCTGGGTGCTCGGCGACTCGTTGCGCACCCGCCGCGCCTACTTCGCCCAGCTCGAGGAGCGGGCCTCGCGGCTGGAGAAGGAGCGTGAGGCGCAGTCCAAGGTCGCCGTCGCCGCCGAGCGCGCCCGTATCGCCCGTGAGCTGCACGACGTCGTCGCGCACAACGTCTCGGTGATGGTGGTCCAGGCCGACGGCGCCGCGTACGTTCTGGACGCCGCGCCCGACCAGGCCCGGCAGGCGCTGGAGACCATCTCCAGCACCGGCCGCCAGGCACTCGCCGAGATGCGCCGGCTGCTGGGCGTGCTGCGCACGGGCGACGCCCCGGAGAGCGGGGAGTACGTGCCGCAGCCCGACGTCGAGCAGATCGAGGATCTTGTCGAGCAGGTGCGGAGCGCGGGCCTGACGGTCGACTTCAAGATCGAGGGCACCCCGCGCCCGCTGCCCAGCGGTGTGGAGCTCACCGCGTACCGGATCGTGCAGGAGGCCCTCACCAACACCCGCAAGCACGGCGGTCCGGATGCCGGGGCGAGCGTCCGGCTGGTGTACTTCGACGACGGGCTCGGGCTGCTCGTCGAGGACGACGGCAGGGGTGCGGCCCACGAGATGTACGAGGACGGCGGCGCCGACGGCAAGGGCCACGGCCTCATCGGCATGCGGGAGCGCGTCGGCATGGTCGGCGGCACGCTGGACGCCGGGCCGCGGCCGGGCGGCGGATTCCGGATCAGCGCCCTGCTCCCGCTCAAGCCCGCCCACTAGGCTCACCACGCACCGAGACGGCTGACCACGCCCCCGAGACAAGGACTCCGTACATGACCATCCGCGTGATGCTCGTCGACGACCAGGTGCTGCTGCGCACCGGCTTCCGGATGGTGCTCGCCGCCCAGCCGGACATGGAGGTCGTGGCGGAGGCCGGTGACGGGGCCGAGGCGATCGAGATCCTCCGCTCGACGGCGGTCGACGTGGTGCTGATGGATGTGCGCATGCCGCGCCTGGACGGGGTGGAGGCGACCAGTCGCATCTGCGCCCAGCCCGGCGCGCCCAAGGTGCTGATCCTGACCACCTTCGACCTCGACGAGTACGCGTTCTCGGGGCTGAAGGCGGGCGCCAGCGGCTTCATGCTGAAGGACGTGCCGCCGGGTGAGCTGCTCGGCGCGATCCGTTCCGTGCACAGCGGTGACGCGGTGGTCGCGCCGTCCACGACGCGCCGGCTGCTGGACCGCTTCTCGCCGATGCTTCCGTCGACCAGCAAGGAGCCCCAGCACAAGGAGCTGGAGCGGCTCACGGACCGTGAGCGCGAGGTCATGCTCCTCGTCGCGCAGGGCCTGTCGAACGGCGAGATCGCCGCCCGGCTGGTGCTGTCGGAGGCCACGGTCAAGACCCATGTGGGGCGCATCCTCACCAAGCTGAGTCTGCGGGACCGGGTGCAGGTCGTGGTCCTCGCGTACGAGACCGGCCTGGTACGGGCGGGCGGCGGCGCGGGAGCCTGACCCGGAGCCCGGAGCCCGGAGCCCGGAGCCCGGAGCCCGGAGCCCGGAGCCCGGAGCCCGCAGCCGCGTGCGCCCCTACCCCGCCTGTACGCGCGCCATGAAGTCAGCCAGCGCCTCCCGGACGTCGTCGGCGGTCCACGACAGGCCGTGGGACGACACCGTCACCTCCGTCACGGAGACGCCCGGAGGGCCGCCGGCGGCCGCCGGGAACCAGCGGCGGAAGAGGGTGACGCCGGTGTCCTCCGCCTGCCGGACCCCCGCCTCGGTCAGTACCTCCGCCTCGTACGGCAGCCAGACCTGGAACTGGTGGGTGTGCGGCGGTTCCGGGTGCACCCGGAACCACGGCGCCCCCGGCGCGTCCGCGAGCCCGGCCGACAGCGCCGCCGCGACCGTCTTGGCATGAGCGACGTACGACGGCAGCCGCGGCAGCTCGCGCTCCAGCCCGAGCAGCGCGGACAGCACCGCCGGGTACTGCTGGAACACCTGCCCCCCGTACCGGTGCCGCCACGCCCGCGCCTCCTCCACGAGCGACTCCGGCCCGGCCAGCACCGCGCCGGACAGCCCCTCCAGGGACTTGTAGAACGACACGTACACGCTGTCCGCGAGCCCCGCTATCTCCTCCAGCTCCCGCCCGAAGTGAGGGGCGCACTCCCACAGTCGCGCGCCGTCGAAATGCACCACCGCATCGACTTCGCGCGCTGCCTCCACCACGTCCACCAGCTCGTCCCACTCGGGCAGCACGAAGCCCGCGTCGCGCAACGGCAGCTCCAGCATCAGCGTGCCGAACGGCTCGTCGAGGGCCCGCACCTCCGCGGCCGTCGGCAGCCGCGGTTCCTGCGTCGGGTGGACCGTACGCAGCCCGCTCACCGCGCCGAGCGCGCCACGCTCATGGACCTCGGGATGGGCGAGCGGATGCAGCGCCACCGTGCGGTTCCCCGTGCGCCCCGCCCAGGACCGCAGCGCCACCTGCTGGGCCATCGTCCCGGTCGGGAAGAACGCCGCGGCCGGGAACCCGAGCAGCGCCGCCACCCGCCCCTCCAGCTCGGCGACGACACCGTCCCCGTACACGTCCACGCCCTCGTCCAGGTCGTGGACCGCCCCGGCCTCCGCCGCCAGGGCCGCCAGACGCTCGCCGATCCGACCGTCCGTCGAGCCGCGCCACAGCAGCCGGTCGGAGGCGCGCCACGCGGCGAGCCTGCGCTGCCGCGCGTCCTGCTCGCTCTTCTCCCCCTGCTCGCCCTTCTCCTCCGGCACGCTCGCCTCCGCCGCCTCGTCGTCCGTCCCGTTCCCCGCCACGTGCCCCGTCACGTCCCCCGTCATGTCCTCCACCGGGCTCCCCGTCACGTTCACCCCCACATGGCCCGTCACGCCCGTCACGTTCACCCCCGCGCTGCCCGTCCCGTTCTCCGCCATCCTGCGATCATCGCCCATGTCCGCCGTCCACGCGCCGTTGTCCACAGGCCCCGCCCGGCCCGCACCCGCTGTCGCCTCCACAGCCTGTGGACAAGCGGAAGGTCCGCCGAAACGCTGGCGTAGCATGACGAAGAATCGTCCGGTACCCCCTGCGGACTGGAACGGAAGGCCGCCGCGCGTGAACGCACCACCACCGCCAGCAACACCACCGGCCCATGAGCCGGCCGACCCCAAGGACCGTCCGGCCCGCCTCACCGTGGGTGTTGTCGGGGCGGGCCGCGTCGGCCCCGCTCTCGCCGCGTCCCTGCAGCTCGCAGGACACCGTCCGGTCGCCGTCTCCGGGGTCTCCGACGCATCCGTGCGCCGCGCCGCCGTGCTGCTGCCCGACGTGCCGATCGTCCCCCCGGCCGAGGTGCTCGCCCGAGCCGAGCTGGTGCTCCTCACCGTTCCCGACGACGCCCTGCCCGGGCTGGTCGAGGGCCTCGCCGAGACGGGCGCAGTCCGCCCGGGGCAGCTGTTGGTGCACACCTCGGGGCGCTACGGCACGGCGGTCCTCGACCCCGCCCGCCGCGCGGGTGGGCTCCCGCTCGCACTGCACCCCGCCATGACGTTCACGGGCACGTCCGTCGACGTCCAGCGGCTGGCCGGCTGCTCCTTCGGGGTGACCGCCCCCGAGGAGCTGCGGCTCGCCGCCGAGGCCCTGGTCATCGAGATGGGCGGTGAGCCCGAGTGGATCGAGGAAGAGGCCCGCCCGCTCTACCACGCAGCGCTCGCCCTCGGTGCGAACCACCTGGTCACCCTTGTTGCCCAGTCCATGGAGCTGCTCCGCACCGCCGGGGTCTCCGCCCCCGACCGGATGCTCGGCCCGCTCCTCGGCGCCGCCCTCGACAACGCACTGCGCTCGGGTGACGCCGCGCTCACCGGACCCGTTGCCCGTGGCGACGCCGGCACCGTCGCCGCGCACGTGTCGGAGCTGCGCAAGCACGCGCCGGGTACGGTCGCCGGCTATCTGGCCATGGCCCGGACGACCGCGGACCGTGCCCTCGCGCACGGCCTGCTCAAGCCGGAGCTCGCCGAGGATCTCCTCGAGGTCCTTGCGGACGGTTCGCAGGGCTCGCGCGGAGCGAACGGAGCAGACGGCTCGTACGGAGCAGACGGAGAGAACGACCGATGATCACCACGCTGCGCACCGCCGCAGAGCTGCACGCACTCACCCCGGCGTCGCCCGCCCGACGCGCTGTCGTCATGACCATGGGCGCCCTTCACGAAGGCCACGCCACCCTGGTGCGCACCGCCCGTTCGCTCGTCGGTCCCATGGGCCAGGTCGTCGTGACGGTCTTCGTCAACCCGCTGCAGTTCGGGGCGCACGAGGACCTCGACCGCTACCCCCGCACTCTTGAGGCGGACCTGAAGACCGCGGCAGAAGCGGGCGCCGACGCCGTGTTCGCCCCGTCCGTGGACGAGGTGTACCCGGGCGGAGCGCCACAGGTCCGGATCTCCGCGGGCCCCATGGGCGAGCTCCTGGAGGGCGCCTCCCGCCCCGGCCACTTCGACGGCATGCTCACGGTCGTCGCCAAGCTGCTGCACCTCACCCGCCCGGATGTCGCGCTGTACGGCCAGAAGGACGCCCAGCAGCTCGCCCTGATCCGCCGCATGGTCCGCGATCTGAACTTCCCGGTGGAGATCGTCGGCGTACCGACCGTGCGGGAGCCGGACGGCCTGGCGCTCTCCAGCCGCAACCGCTACCTGTCGCCCGCGGAGCGGGATACCGCCCTCGCGCTCTCCCGGGCCCTCTTCGCGGCCCACGACCGGCTCGCAGCCCAGCAGGCTCTGCGGGCCCGCGCCGAGTCCGCGCCCGCGTCCACCGCGCGTGCCGCCGCCCTCTCCGCCCTCGGCGAGGCCCGCGCGGCCGCCGACGCGCATGCGGTGGCCGCCGCCCAGCCCGGCGGAGGCGCCGACGCCGTGCGCGCCGCGGCCCGGGCCGTCCTCGACGAGGCCGCAAAGGCGGCGCCGCCGCTCGCCCTCGACTATCTGGCCCTGGTCGACCCGGCCGACTTCACCGAGGTCCCCGACGACCACGCCGGCGAGGCGATCATGGCCGTCGCCGCGCGGGTCGGCACGACGCGGCTGATCGACAACATCCCCCTGACCTTCGGAGCTGCCTCGTGATGAGCACCGGTACGACGAGCAGCGGTGCGACGAGCATCGGTATACGGCTGAACGCTCCGGCTCCCGGCTGGGCCATCGACGCCGACGTCGTGGTCGTCGGCTCCGGTGTCGCGGGCCTGACGGCGGCCCTGCGGTGCACGGCCGCCGGCCTCCGTACGGTCGTGGTCACCAAGGCACTTCTCGACGACGGCTCCACCCGCTGGGCGCAGGGCGGTATCGCCGCGGCGCTCGGCGAGGGCGACACCCCCGAGCAGCATCTGGACGACACCCTGGTCGCGGGCGCCGGGCTGTGCGACGAGGAAGCCGTACGCACGCTGGTCACCGAGGGCCCCGACGCGGTACGACGGCTGATCCTGACGGGCGCCCGGTTCGACACGGACGCCGAGGGCGACATCGCGCTCACCCGCGAGGGCGGCCACCACCGGCGCCGTATCGCCCACGCGGGAGGCGACGCGACGGGCGCGGAGATCTCCCGCGCACTGGCCACGGCGATACGCGACGGCGCGATCCGCGTCATCGAGCACGCGCTGGTGCTCGACCTGCTGACGGACGACACCGGCCGCACCGCCGGCATCACCCTGCACGTCATGGGCGAGGGCCAGCACGACGGCGTCGGCGCCGTGCACGCGCCGGCCGTGGTCCTGGCGACCGGCGGCATGGGCCAGGTCTTCTCCGCCACCACCAATCCGTCGGTGTCCACCGGCGACGGAGTGGCGCTCGCCCTGCGCGCGGGCGCCGAGGTGAGCGACCTCGAGTTCGTCCAGTTCCACCCGACTGTCCTGTACCTGGGCCCGGGCTCCGAGGGCCAGCAGCCCCTCGTCTCCGAGGCGGTACGGGGAGAGGGCGCCCATCTCGTCGACGCGTCCGGCGCCCGCTTCATGGTGGGCCGGCACGAGCTGGCCGAGCTCGCCCCGCGCGACATCGTGGCCAAGGGCATCATGCGCCGGATGCAGGAGCAGGGCGCCAACCACATGTACCTGGACGCCCGTCACTTCGGCGCCGAAATGTGGGAGACCCGCTTCCCCACGATCCTCACGGCCTGCCGCAGCCACGGCATCGACCCGGTCAGGGAGCCGATCCCGGTCGCCCCCGCCGCCCACTACGCCTCGGGCGGCGTCCGCACGGACCTCCACGGCCGCACGACGGTCCCCGGCCTCTACGCCTGCGGCGAGGTCGCCTGCACCGGCGTCCACGGCGCCAACCGCCTGGCCTCCAACTCCCTCCTGGAAGGTCTGGTCTTCGCGGAGCGCATCGCCGAGACCATTGCCGCGAACCGGGCCACCGCACCCGCACCCGCCTCGGCGCCCGCGTCCGGGCACGCCGTGCCACCCGCATCAGCGCCACCCGCATCCGCGGCCCCCGCCGACGGGTGTGTACCCCTGCTCGTGCCCGAGGCGCGCCACGAGATCCAGCGGATCATGACGCACGGCGCCGGTGTGCTCCGCTCCGCCGAGAGCCTCGACGCCGCGGCGGACGCACTGGAGGCGCTGCACCTGTCCGCGCTGCGCGACGCCGAGGAGACCCTCGCTGCCGGCACCCACGCCGGGGGATCCGGCGAGGGGGAGCCGGGCGCCGAGTTCGACAAGGCCGCCGAGCCCGGCGTGGAGTCCTGGGAGGCCACCAACCTCCTGCTCGTCTCCCGGGTCCTCGTCGCCGCCGCCCGCGAGCGCGCGGAGACGCGCGGCTGTCACTGGCGCGAGGACCACCCCGACCGTGACGACGCGGAGTGGCGCCGCCATCTCGTCGTACGGCTCACCGCCGACCGGCGGCTCGTCGTACACCGCACCCCCACCGAAGCATTTCCCGCAACCGTCCCCGTTCCCGCCCCGATCCCCACCGCCATCCCCACTGCCATCCCCACCGCCGACAGGGAGTCGCAACCGTGAGCACGCCCGAAGAACGTCCGGAGCCCGTGGACGTACCGCTGATCCAGATCGGCGCCCCCGCCGCCGACGAGACGGCCTGCGGCGACGACTGCGGCTGCGCCGACGAGGTGTACGAGTGCGGTCTCGACCCGGCACTCGCCGAGCTTCTCGCGGAGGCCGGTCTCGACCCCGTCCAGGTCGAGGACATCGCGCACCTCGCGATCGAGGAGGACCTCGACGGCGGCGTCGATGTGACGACCGTCGCCACCGTCCCCGAGGACGCGGTCGCCACCGGTGACTTCACCGCGCGCGAGTCCGGAGTCGTCGCGGGCCTCCGGGTCGCCGAGGCCGTCCTGTCGATCGTGTGCACCGACGAGTTCACGGTCGAGCGCCACGTCGAGGACGGCGACCGTGTCGAGGCGGGCCAGAAGCTCCTCTCCGTCACCACCCGCACCCGGGACCTCCTCACCGGCGAGCGCAGCGCCCTCAACCTGCTGTGCCGCCTCTCCGGCATCGCCACCGCGACCCGCGCCTGGGCCGATGTCCTCGAAGGCACCAACGCGCGCGTGCGTGACACCCGCAAGACGACGCCCGGCCTGCGTGCCCTGGAGAAGTACGCCGTGCGCTGCGGCGGCGGCGTCAACCACCGCATGTCCCTCTCCGACGCGGCCCTCGTCAAGGACAACCATGTCGTCGCCGCGGGCGGCGTCGCCCAGGCGTTCAAGGCCGTCCGGGAGACGCTCGCGGCCATGGGCACCCCGGATCTCGCCATCGAGGTGGAGGTCGACACCCTCCACCAGGTCCGCGAGGTCCTGGACGCCGGCGCCGATCTGATCCTGCTGGACAACTTCACCCCGGTGGAGACCGAGGAGGCCGTCGCCCTCGTCAAGAACCGCGCGGTGCTGGAGTCCTCCGGCCGGCTCACGCTCGCCAACGCCCGCGCGTACGCCGAAACGGGCGTCGACTACCTCGCGGTCGGGGCGCTCACCCACTCCTCCGCGATCCTCGACATCGGCCTCGACCTGCGGGACGCCCCGGAAGCCGGAGAGGCGCAGGACTGATGCTGCTCACCATCGACGTCGGCAACAGCCACACCGTCCTCGGTCTCTTCGACGGCGAGGACATCGTGGAGCACTGGCGCGTCTCCACCGACCCGCGCCGCACCGCCGACGAGCTCGCGGTGCTGCTCAACGGCCTGATGGGCATGCACCCGCTGCTCGGCGACGAGCTCGGCGACGGCATCGAGGGCATCGCCATCTGCGCCACCGTTCCCTCGGTGCTGCACGAGCTGCGCGAGGTGACCCGCCGCTACTACGGGGATGTCCCCGCCGTCCTCGTCGAGCCCGGCGTCAAGACGGGCGTGCCCGTCCTCACGGACAACCCCAAGGAGGTCGGCGCGGACCGCATCATCAACGCGGTCGCGGCCGTCGAGCTCTACGGTGGCCCTGCCATCGTCGTCGACTTCGGTACGGCCACGACCTTCGACGCGGTCAGCGCGCGTGGCGAGTACGCGGGCGGTGTCATCGCCCCCGGCATTGAGATCTCGGTCGAAGCCCTCGGCGTGAAGGGCGCCCAGCTGCGCAAGATCGAGCTGGCCCGCCCGCGCAGCGTGATCGGCAAGAACACGGTCGAGGCGATGCAGGCAGGCATCGTGTACGGCTTCGCGGGCCAGGTGGATGGCGTCGTCCGGCGCATGAAGCGTGAGCTGGCGGACGAACCGGACGACGTCACCGTGATCGCCACCGGTGGTCTGGCTCCGACGGTGCTCGGCGAATCGTCCGAGATCGACGAGCACGAGCCGTGGCTGACGCTGATCGGCCTGCGCCTGGTGTACGAGCGGAACGTCTCGCGCATGTGACGCCGAAGCCGTGCGGAGCGCCGCAGGGAATGACGGCGGACGGCCGCCGCGCCACGGGTGTCACGTTAAACGAATTTTGTCGGATTAGCGCGTACTGTCGGCCCATGCCCACGCCATACGGATCCCGTGGTGGCATGGCGTTCAGTGCGGAGGAACTGCGTGTGCTCCGCCGCGCCCTCGCCATCGCCCTCAACCCCGCCCAGCCCCGCGAGAACGTCGTCCAGGACTGCCTGCGACTCGCCCAGTCCGTGGACGAGGCCGTCCGTGAGGCGGGCCGGCTGCGCGCGTTCCTCCTCGCCGACCTGGCCCGCTACCGAGATGCCCTCCCGGGCTCGGCCGCCGGCTACCTGGAGCTTCTCCAGGACGCCCTGGCCGCGGGGTACGACCCCGCTCCCGAGGACCTCGCGGCCCTGCGCTCCCTGCGCCGCACGCCCGTCGGTGCCGCGCTGCTGGCGCGCTGCCAGGATCTGGCCGAGCAGTCGGTGCGAGCCCGTCTCGACGGCCGTGGCGCCGCACTTGCCGCCGCGTCGCCGGCCTCGCGCGTCCGGCTGCTGGCCCTCCCCGGCGGCCGGGCCGCCGCCGGCGACAAGCCGGAGCCCCGCCCGGCGGCCCCGAAACCCGGGCCCGCGCCCGCGCCGAGGCCGGACCGCCCGATCCCCACGCCGGGTGAGGTCTTCCCGCCACGCCGACGCCCCGTGCCCCCGTCGGAGAAGCGGGCCGCGGGATAGCTACTCTGGAGGGCATGGACTACGTATCCGCGCTCCTGCCCCCCGTGGTGATGGCCGTCTTCTTCATCGGCCTCGTCGTGACGATCGTCAAGAGTCAGGGCGGCCCGAACAAGGCCAAGGAGGATGCCGCCGTGGACGCGGCGATCGCCCGCGCGGAGGCGGCCCGCCAGTCCACCCCGGCGGACCGCCCCTCCGAGGCCTGACGCCGGCGGCGCGGGCAGCTCGGGCCCGATTGGTCCCGGCTTCTTCCAGGACGTACGGCTCAATACGGCCGTACGTCCTTTTTAGTACCCGAACTACGTCAATAACCAGCCATTCAGACATCTCCGACTATGGTGGCGATGTGCCCCGTCAATTGGGAGAGCTCGAAGACGCCGTCATGACGCGCATCTGGCAATGGAACCGCCCGGTGACCGTGCGCGAAGTCCTGGAAGATCTCCAGCAGGAACGGTCCATCGCCTACACCACCGTCATGACCGTAATGGACAATCTCCATCAGAAGGGCTGGGTGCGCAGGGAAGTCGAAGGCCGCGCCTATCGATATACCGCCGTCTCCACCAGGGCCGCCTACTCGGCCGCACTGATGAACGAAGCCTGGTCGAAGAGCGACAACCCCGCCGCGGCACTTGTCGCCTTCTTCGGGATGATGTCGGCGGAGCAGCGCCAAGCACTCCAGGACGCGATCCGGGTCGTTCAGCGCGACACCGCGGAAGACGCTCCCGAAGTGCACCAGGAACGTTCTCTCGAACAGGACACCGAGGGCGCCGAGGGCGCGGACGGAGCGGGGCGATAGCGTCCGGTCATGTCGTCAGCGCATCCGCTTCCCAATGCCGCAGCAAATGCCGTCACCGTCCGGCGAGCCAGGACCAGCGATGTAGCGGCGGTACGCCGTCTCGTCGACCCTTACGTGAGCGAAGGCATCCTGCTCGACAAAGCCACTGTGACGCTTTACGAGGACATCCAGGAGTTCTGGGTCGCGGAACGCGACACGGACACGCGAGTGGTCGGCTGCGGTGCGCTCCACGTCATGTGGGAAGACCTCGCGGAAGTACGTACTCTCGCCGTTGACCCCCAGTGCCGCGGCTTCGGCGTCGGTCATCAGGTGCTGGGACAGCTGCTGCACACGGCCCGCTGGCTCGGTGTGCGCCGGGTATTCTGCCTCACCTTCGAAGTCGACTTCTTCGCGAAGCACGGGTTCGTGGAGATCGGTGAGACTCCGGTCGACGGAGATGTCTACAGCGAGCTGCTGCGTTCCTATGACGAGGGCGTCGCCGAGTTCCTCGGTCTCGAACGAGTGAAGCCGAACACCTTGGGCAACAGTCGGATGCTTCTGCACCTGTGATCGCCGCATCGACGGGAAGCCGTACGGAACCCCGTACGGAACCCTGGACTGAACCCCGGACTGAACCCCGGACTGAACCCCGGACTGAACCCCCGGCGGAACCCTATGTCCGAATCGCGCACGTTTCCCGCGTTCTCAGGGTTCTGAACCTCTGCCAGGGGTTTGTGTTTTCCAGAGAAAAGCGGTTTCCTTTCCGCGTACTGCATTTTCGATGAAAGGAAATCCGGTGGCACAGAAGGTTCAGGTCCTTCTTGTCGACGACCTCGACGGCGGCGAGGCGGACGAGACCGTGACGTTCGCTCTGGACGGCAAGACCTACGAGATCGACCTCACCACCGCCAATGCGGACAAGCTCCGTGGCCTGCTCGACCCCTACACCAAGGGCGGCAGGCGTACTGGCGGTCGTGCCGCGACCGGCCGTGGAAAGGGCCGTGTCGCCGCAGCGACGGGCAACAAGGACACTGCCGAGATCCGCAAGTGGGCGAAGGAGAACGGCTACAGCGTCAACGACCGCGGTCGTGTTCCCGCCGAGATCCGCGAGGCTTACGAGAAGGCCAACGGCTGAGCATTCGCATGCGGCCCAGCCGCATTCGTACGCACCAAACGGGCCCGGTGGCAGGCATTCGCCGCCGCGTCCACAAGCCGTACGAGGTCGGGGGTGCCCCCACCGCCCCCGGGTCCGGCGCTGCGCCCCACAGGGGCGAACGCGGGCAGTGACGGCTCCACCTCGTGTCCCGGCTCCGGGGGCCGCACCCACACAGCGGCCCCTTGGGGGACAGGTGGGGCAAGAGGGACGGCGCGTCCCGGTGGCGCCGGCGCGGCCATCGAGCCGCCCGGGCCGAGGGCCGTCAGATCGAGGCCGATCCCGCCCCACTCCAGCCAGTCCAGCAGCCCCGGCAGCTCTTCCGCGCCGCCGGCGGCCACCAGCAGCCGCATCCTGCTCCCCGCGAGGGCGACCGGCCCGGTCCGTTCGTAGCGCTTCAGCAGCGCGAAGCCCGCGTCGGCCGGCAGCTCGAGCACATCGAACCGCAGCCCGGTGAGCAGCTGCACCGGCGGCCCGTCGCCCGTCGCCCACCCGAGCTCGTGCTCGTACCACCGCGCGGTGCCGCCGTCGAGCGGCATGCGGGGTGACAGGAGAGTGAAGGCCATACCCCGGGAACTCCCGAGCCCACCCGATAGTTACGCACCGTCGGGGCATGGTTGCCCAGAGTGGCCGAAAGGGGCGGTGCGGGGTGAACCGGTAGCGCAAGGGTGTTCGCCCGTAGCGGAGGGAACCGGCGTGCGCCGCATGGAGTGTCACTGCTAACGGGTAAGACATCCCTAGTGGGGACGGGCGACACGCATGGTTTGGAGTCTCACGTTCGCCATCGGCGTACAGATGGCGCGGGTATCTGCCTGGCCTGCGGGAACATCGTCTCGCACCATCAAGTTAGGGCTGTTGTCGGCGTTCGGGGCAGGAGGCCATCGACGGGTGTCGGCAGTTGGAATGAGCGGTCCCCGCTTGCGGGACTAAGCTGCGGAAGGACAGGGAGGGGATCGACCCCTAACTGACTGACCGCTCTGAGGAGCGATTAACGATGTTCGAGAGGTTCACCGACCGCGCGCGGCGGGTTGTCGTCCTGGCTCAGGAAGAAGCCCGGATGCTCAACCACAACTACATCGGCACCGAGCACATCCTCCTGGGCCTTATCCACGAGGGTGAGGGTGTCGCCGCTAAGGCCCTGGAGAGCCTCGGGATTTCGCTCGAGGCGGTCCGCCAGCAGGTGGAGGAGATCATCGGCCAGGGCCAGCAGGCCCCGTCCGGGCACATTCCCTTCACCCCCCGTGCCAAGAAGGTCCTGGAGCTGTCGCTCCGAGAGGCTCTTCAGCTGGGCCACAACTACATCGGCACGGAGCACATCCTGCTCGGCCTGATCCGCGAGGGCGAGGGCGTCGCGGCCCAGGTCCTCGTGAAGCTCGGCGCCGATCTCAACCGGGTGCGGCAGCAGGTCATCCAGCTGCTTTCCGGTTACCAGGGCAAGGAAGCCGCCACGGCAGGCGGCCCGGCCGAGGGCACGCCTTCGACCTCCCTCGTCCTCGACCAGTTCGGCCGGAATCTCACCCAGGCCGCTCGTGAGTCCAAGCTCGACCCGGTCATCGGGCGCGAGAAGGAGATCGAGCGGGTCATGCAGGTGCTGTCCCGCCGGACCAAGAACAACCCGGTGCTCATCGGCGAGCCCGGCGTCGGCAAGACGGCGGTCGTCGAGGGCCTGGCGCAGGCCATCGTCAAGGGCGAGGTGCCCGAGACCCTCAAGGACAAGCACCTCTACACCCTGGACCTGGGCGCGCTGGTCGCCGGTTCCCGTTACCGCGGTGACTTCGAGGAGCGCCTGAAGAAGGTGCTCAAGGAGATCCGCACCCGCGGCGACATCATCCTGTTCATCGACGAGCTCCACACCCTGGTGGGTGCGGGCGCCGCCGAGGGCGCGATCGACGCAGCCTCGATCCTCAAGCCGATGCTGGCCCGGGGTGAGCTGCAGACCATCGGTGCGACGACGCTCGACGAGTACCGCAAGCACCTGGAGAAGGACGCGGCCCTGGAGCGCCGCTTCCAGCCCATCCAGGTCGCGGAGCCGTCGCTGCCGCACACCATCGAGATCCTCAAGGGCCTGCGCGACCGCTACGAGGCCCACCACCGGGTCTCCATCACCGACGAGGCCCTCGTCCAGGCCGCGACCCTGGCCGACCGGTACATCTCGGACCGCTTCCTCCCGGACAAGGCGATCGACCTGATCGACGAGGCCGGCTCCCGGATGCGTATCCGCCGGATGACCGCGCCGCCGGACCTCCGCGAGTTCGACGAGAAGATCGCCGGTGTCCGCCGGGACAAGGAGTCCGCGATCGACTCCCAGGACTTCGAGAAGGCAGCTTCCCTCCGCGACAAGGAGAAGCAGCTGCTGGCGGCGAAGGCCAAGCGGGAGAAGGAGTGGAAGGCCGGCGACATGGATGTCGTCGCCGAGGTCGACGGCGAGCTGATCGCCGAGGTCCTCGCCACGGCCACCGGTATCCCGGTCTTCAAGCTGACGGAGGAGGAGTCCTCCCGTCTGCTCCGTATGGAGGACGAGCTCCACAAGCGCGTCATCGGTCAGAAGGACGCCATCAAGGCGCTGTCCCAGGCGATCCGGCGTACCCGCGCCGGTCTGAAGGACCCGAAGCGCCCCGGTGGCTCGTTCATCTTTGCCGGCCCGTCCGGCGTCGGTAAGACCGAGCTCTCCAAGACGCTCGCCGAATTCCTCTTCGGCGACGAGGACGCGCTGATCTCCCTCGACATGTCGGAGTTCAGCGAGAAGCACACGGTTTCCCGCCTCTTCGGTTCCCCGCCCGGATACGTGGGCTACGAAGAGGGCGGCCAGCTCACCGAGAAGGTGCGCCGGAAGCCGTTCTCCGTCGTCCTCTTCGACGAGGTCGAGAAGGCCCACCCCGATATCTTCAATTCCCTTCTCCAGATCCTGGAGGACGGTCGCCTGACCGATTCCCAGGGCCGGGTCGTGGACTTCAAGAACACGGTCATCATCATGACGACCAACCTCGGGACCCGGGACATCTCCAAGGGCTTCAACCTGGGCTTCGCCGCCCAGGGCGACGTCAAGTCCGGCTACGAGCGGATGAAGGCGAAGGTCAACGAAGAGCTGAAGCAGCACTTCCGGCCGGAGTTCCTGAACCGTGTCGACGACACGGTCGTCTTCCACCAGCTGACCGAGGACGACATCATCCAGATCGTCGACCTCATGATCGCCAAGGTGGACGAGCGGCTGAAGGACCGCGACATGGGCATCGAGCTCAGCTCGACCGCCAAGTCGCTCCTGGCGAAGAAGGGCTACGACCCCGTGCTGGGCGCCCGTCCGCTGCGCCGGACGATCCAGCGCGAGATCGAGGACGTGCTGTCGGAGAAGATCCTCTTCGGCGAGCTCCGCCCCGGTCACATCGTGGTCGTCGACACCGAGGGCGAGGGTGAGGAGAAGAAGTTCACCTTCCGCGGTGAGGAGAAGTCGGCCCTGCCGGACGTCCCGCCGATCGAGTCGGCCGCGGGCGGCAGCACCGGACCGAACCTGTCGAAGGACGCGTAAGCGTTCGGAACGCGTAGAGGGGCTGCCCCGGACCTTCAGGTCCGGGGCAGCCCCTTTTGTGTTCCGCGGTCACGAGCGGGCGTATCACGGCCCGGACCGCGTCCACCGTACGGTCCGGGCCACCGGCTTCAGCAGAACTTCGGCTTCTGCCAAGCGCATTCGAGTTCGGCGGGCGCCTCAGGTGCGCCGCCCCGCAGGCGCGGAACCGGCACGGCGGCGATCGTGCCATCGGCCGTGTCGGACTTGGCCAGGGTCACCACGATCGCGTCCTCGATGCTCTTCACGGAGGAGGCGAGGTAGTTGTTGAGGACGATGCTGTAGACGAGTTCGCGGCCGCCGGCGTCGGTGACGTACCCGGAGAGGGCTGAGGCGCCGGTCAATGAGCCCGTCTTGGCACGGGTGTTGAGGGCGGCCGGGGTGTTGCACATGCGGGTGCGCAGGGTGCCGCCGACGGCGCGGTCGGGGTTGCAGGCGACGGGCAGTGAGGCGTACCAGTCGGCGTACCAGGGCGCGTCGCGGACGGCCAGCAGGAGACGGGCGAGCTGGTCGGCGGGGAAGACGTTCATCCGGGACAGACCCGAGCCGTCGACCTGGCGGAGCTGCGCCGCGTTCACGCCTTCCTTCTTCAGATAGCCGTCGATGGTGGCGAGGCCCGCGCTCCAGGTTCCGCGTCCGGCGGTCTCGTATCCGATCGTCTTGGTCAGGGCCTCGGCGTGCATGTTGTTCGACAGCTTCATGAAGGGGAGCATCAGCTCCTTCAGCGGCATGGAGCTGTGCGTCGCGAGGACCGCCGCTCCGGCCGGGGTGGGCCGGCCGAGCCGCGGGGTGCCCGAGACCCGTACACCGTGCTCGGTGAGCGCGTCGGCGAACACGGCGGCGGCGTAGCCGGTCGGCTCCCAGACGGTGATCCACTCCTTGGTCGCGGATGCCCCGACCGGGATGTCGCCGCTGATGACAAGGGTGTTGGCGCCGTGTTCGCGCTCGATGGCGAGGGTGTCGGTCTGTCCGGCGGGGACGGTGGTGCCCCGGATGTCGGCACGTACGTAGTCGGTCGGCGGAGTGATCTTCACCCGCGGCTTGTCTCCGGGCGCGGCGCCGGGGAGGGCTTCGACGATGACCGTACCGGCGTCGTAGTCGGTGTCGGGCGCGACGGTCAGCGGCGAGATCTGCGCGGAGTAGTACGAGGATTCGTCGTCGGCCGCCCAGGAACGGCCCAGGCGGTTGGTGTCGAAGCGGGTGTCGTCGGCGACGAGACGGCCCGTGACCCTGCGGATGCCCGAGGCGCGCAGCTGTTCGGCGAGCCGGCCGTAGTCGGTGGCGAGCGTGGTGGGGTCGCCGGTGCCGCGGAGGTAGAGATCTCCGTACAGGGTGGAGCCTTGGCGGCGGCCGGTGGACAGGACGTCCGTACGGAACCGGTAGTCGGGTCCGAGGAGCGCCATCGCGGCGGTGGAGGTCGCGAGCTTGGTGTTGGACGCGGGCATCAGCCGGTCGCCGCCCGCGCGTTCGTAGAGCCGCTCCCCGGTGGTGGCGTCGGCGATGACGACGCTCGCGGCGCCGCCCGCCATCCGGGAGTCGGCGAGGATCGTGTCGATGGCGCCCTTGAGCCCGGTGTCGGAGGGTCCGGCCCCGGCGGGTGCGCTTCCGGTGCTCCAGGTGAGGGCGGCGACGAGGCCGAGGGCGAGCGGCCAGGTCCGGGCGCGGCGAAGGATCCCGCGGCCTTTCATGCTCATCACGGGTCTACTCATGGCACAGGAGGATGGCGGACGGGGGCGGGGGCGGGAAGAAGGCGTGGCCCGTGGCTCTCATGCGGAGTGGCTCGTGGCTCGCATTCGGTGAGACCCGTGGCTCGCATTCGGTGAGACCCGTGGCTCTAATTCGGTGTGGTGATGTGTACCTGGACTCCGGGCGGGAAGCCGTCGGCCCCGGAGATCCGGTCGCGCTCGCCGACGACGAGGACCTGCTGGAGTCTCTCCAGCGCGAGCAGAGGTGACAGATCCACGAGGAAGTTCCGCCGGAACAGATGTACGACAACGATCGAGGTGATGTTCGGGAAACGGTGCGGGACCCGGTCCAGGGACGGTTCCGTGCTGCGCAGCTCGATCTGCAGCTCCCTGACCGGTGACACGGCTTCCATCACGGCGAGTTGCTGATCGTCCATGAGGATCTCGGTGATCGGCAGTCCTGCCACTGCCGAAAGGTCCGTGATCTCGGGGCAGCGGTCGAGTTCGAGGGTTCGCAGCGCGTCCCCGTCCCCGAGGCAGGTGAGGTCTGTCAGCAGCGCGTTGCCGGAGATGCGAACCTCCGGGGGTGAACAGGCCCGTATGGTCTCCGCGATGAGCTCTCCGGGAAGGTCCCCCTGGAAGTGCAGCCCGCGGCCGGCGCCCAAGGCCCTGAGTATCCCTGCCTGTTCGGCGTTCCGGACGGTGAACTGCAGGCCGTCCGGGTCGATGGCCGCGATCACCTCCTTTGCGTACCGCTCGGTGTTGTACCGGTCCCAGGCCCAGACGAGCTGGGACCGCACCGTGAGTACGGGGTGAGAGGTGTACCGCGACAGGAACGGGATCGCCGCGTCCGTCGCGATATGGGAAGCGGCGATGACCGTCATACGGGCCGCTGAACCGCTCCCCACCGTGTCGGGGCCCGGCAGCAGATCGAGCACGAGCGGCCCGGCGGCCGAGAGCGCGCGCGCCTCTTCGACCGAGCGGGGCGGAATGACCTCCGCCGTACGGCGGAGCAGCTCCCCGCGGATGTCCGGGGAGATCTCCGTCGCCTGCTCCATCGCCGCCGCCGCGACGACCAGAATCCGCAACTGCCTGCGGCGGTTCTGCTCAGCGTCCGCCGCGGTCACCAACTCGGTGAAGATCTCGGCGCATTCGCGCGGGCGCGCATGAGCCACGCTCATCCGGATGACGTCCTCCCACTGGTCGTCCGCCGCGTGCTGGGCCAGGACGCCGATGTGCCACTCGTCGACGATCGCCTTCGCGGCGAGGTAGTCCTGGAACGTGCGGTGGACGAAGTCCACAGCGTCCGGGGAGGGTTCGCGGAGCAGTCCGCTGCGGTGGAGCAGATGGTCGAAGACCGCCTGCGGATCTCCGGCCGCCGCCGCCTCGGGAACGGCCGGAATCGCACCGAGGACCAGTGATTCGGCCCGTGAGCGGTCCATCTCCGTACGGCCGTTGAGCGTGAGCCAGTACGCGAGGCGCTGGATGAGCTGGATCTGCGGGGCTTCGGGAAGGTCGATGCCGGACGGCGTCCCCATGTCCCGCTCCCGGTCGCGACGGGCGAGCAGCATCGACAGCGCGGCTTCGTACAGCGCCTTGCGGCCGCGCGGCAGAAAGCCCCGGCGGTCGCGGTGCAGTGCGCAGATGAGACCGCACATGAGGGGGTTGGTGGCGAGGCGGGCGAGGTCCTGCTTGGTGCGCAGCGCGTCGAGGAGCGGCTGCTCGTACGGCTGTGCCTCGGAGCCCGCGGCCCGGTGCCAGCGCTCCACGAAGGCATGTACCTCGGTCCTGCGCATGGGGGAGAGGGTGAGCTCGGTGAAGCCCTCGGGGGTGAGCCAGTCGTCGCCCACGGCGGAGGGGCGGGAGGTGACGAGCCAGCGGTTGCCCCCGCTGCTGCCGTCGTCGTACGTGGCAAGCAGATCGCGCAGCCAGCGGCGGGTGCGGCCCCGCTCGGCCTCGGGGACCTCGTCGATGCCGTCGACGAGGATCAGGCCGCGTCCGGCCGACAGGACGCGGTCGGCCCAGCCTTCGGGCGGGGAGAGCGGGCAGCCGACGGTGGCGAGGAAACGGTCGGGGGCGGGCAGCCGCTCGCCGTGGCGGGTGAGGGTGCGCAGGGGGAGGACGAAGGGGATGCGGTCGTGGAGGTACGCCATCCGCTCGGCCGGGTGCCGGCTCGTGGTGGAGACGGCGAGCCACTGGACGAGCGTGGTCTTTCCGGAGCCCGCGACTCCGCGCAGGAGGACCTTGTCGTGCTGGGCGAGGGCCTGGTCGGCGCGGACCGGTACGGCGTCGAGCGGCACTGCGTTCGCCAGGTCCTCCAGCTCCTCCAGTGTGCTGAGGGGCGGCATGAGCGGACCACCCAGCCGGTCCTCCTCGCGGAGGGCGGACGGCCGCTCCGCGAGGTGCCGAGCGATCCGGCCCGGCCGTACATGGCGCGCCTCGCCGGCGCTCGCCTCCAGACTTAGATACGCCACGTCCAGCGGCCAGACATCCGGCGAGTTGTGCAGGTCGATGCCGTAGATCGTCAGGCTGCCGTGCTTCTTCGCGACGTACGTGAGGTAGCGGTGTTCGAAGGCCACATCACGGGCGTCGGCACGGGGCACTCGGAGGATCAGCTCGTCGACCTTGGCGATCAGCTCGGCCTGGGCGCGGCCCTGCTCGACCAGGGCGCGGGCGACGAAGGACGAGCGCTGGGTGAAGAACTGCAGGATGTGGAGGCAGGCCCACTCGGTGAGCGAGTCGAGGAAGACGGTGGTGTCCGCCGACAGTCCGTCGGCGGCGAGCCGGGCCGCCGAGGCGGTGCGCAGCCGCCGTGCCAGCTCGCGATGGCCGTGGTGCACGGCCTGGACGTGGTCCATCTCCAGGTCGCCGAGGGCGAGAAGTGTGTCGGCGAGGGCGGCGGTGACGGCCTCGGTCTCGTCCGGGGGGAAGGGAAGCTCGCCGCGGTCGGCCAGGGACTGGCGCACGAGGGTGTCGGCGAGCTTGCGTACGTCCTTCTCGGTCAGGGTCCGCTTCTCCCCGCGGAACGAGACGAGACCGGAGAGCCGCACGGGCTTCTCCGTGAGGCCGGCGCCGCTGCCCTCCCGTACCAGGAGCTGCTTCAGGAGGGGAGAGATGGCCGCCGAGGCCAGCCGGGTGCCGATGAGTGCGGGCTCCATGCGTGATCCCCCCAGATCCCAAGATCCCAGAGCCCCTGGATTCCGGAGCTCAAAGGGGGTGTTTCCCCCCGAAAACCGCCGCCTTCCCTGTGACCCACGACGCACTGGCCCCGTCGCGGCCGTGACAAGGCGCACAGGCCGTTCCGAGCCTACTAGGCGCCTTAGTGGGGATTCCCGGTGGAGCTCCGGGGCTTGCGGGGGCCGTGGGAGGGGCTTTCGGCCCGGTGGTGGCGGAGCGAAGGGCGGCCTGCGGCGGGCGCCGGTTTCGAACTGCCTCTACGTGGGGCTAAACCAGCCTTCGTCAGGAGATTTCGGGCAATGTCGGACTGTCGATTCGGCATCGTCAATGGCCCTGCTCACACTGCCCCATCTACGAGTAGATGTCGTAGATGGGGTGTTTGAGGTGGGTTGGGGTGCCGGGTTACCAAGGTGGGGCACCCGGTGCTCCTGCGCCGGGTCGGTTCTTGCCCGTACAGCCCGGAGGTTCTCCCCGCATGTCGAAGCGCATCATCAACCGTTTCCGTTCGTCCGTTCTCCCGACCCGTGGTTCCGTCGTGGCCGCCGGACTCGGCGCAGTGATGGTCGTCGGAGCCGGTGCCGGTGTCGCGTCCGCCGCCGCGGCGGAGACCGTCACCACCACCAATGCCGTCGCCGCCACCGAGGTGAAGGCCCCCACGGCGAAGAAGTCCTCGGCCTGGGTCAAGCCGGTCGTCGGCTACACGCTGACCGCCAGCTTCAACCAGGGCGGCGCCATGTGGTCCCACAAGCACTCCGGGCAGGACTTCGCCGTGCCGGTCGGCACCTCCGTCAAGGCCGCGAGCAGCGGTGTCGTCGTGAAGGCCGGCCCGGGCGGCGGCGGCGACGGCTCGGCATACGGCAACGCCATCGTGATCAAGCACGGCAATGGCATGTACTCGCAGTACGCCCACCTGTCGCAGATCAAGGTCAACATCGGCCAGACGGTGGACGCCGGCAAGGTCATCGCGCTGTCCGGCAACACCGGCAACTCCTCCGGCCCGCACCTGCACTTCGAGATCCGCACGACCCCGAACTACGGCTCGGCCGTCAACCCGGCGTCGTTCCTGCGGTCCGAGGGCGTCAGCATCTGACCGCTTGCGCCGGTCGGCCCGCCGGCGCCGGTTTACTCCGGGCGTCCGCGACGATGGGCCTGAGTCACCAGATCGATGGCGACCTCGAGGAGAGCTTCGCGCTTCTCCTCGGGGTCGCCTTCGACGTGCTGCATGAAGAACATGCCTGCGTGCATCGTGAACAGCGCGCTGATGCAGCGGACCCGGTCGGTCATGCTCGACTCCGGCTCCTGGATCAGCCGGGTCATGGTGATCATGCGTTCCTTGAACGTCTCGCCGATGCTCAGCTCGCGCACGGTGGCCTGGTTCTCCTGCATGAAGCGGAAGAGCGGGGCCGCTCCGGTGAGTGCGGCCTGGTAGCGGTGCAGAAGCTCCGTCTTGGTCTCCAGGGTGCGCGGCTGCGTCTCCGCCCAGGCGATCAGCTCGTCGATCGGCCGGGTCAGATCCTGGAAGAGGCTGATGACGATGTCTTCCTTGGTCTTGAAGTGGTAGTACAGCGCCGCCTTCGTGACCTGCAGCTCCTCGGCGATCTCGCGAAGGGATGTCTTCTCGTAGCCCTGCTCGGCGAAGAGTTCCAGGGCGACGTCCTGAATGCGCTGGCGGGTGTTGCCTCTGGCCATGGGAGCTCTCCTGGAACGAATACTTACTTGACGCCCGGCTAGTTGCGGGGCTACGGTCCCCAGTGTAGTCAACTAGCCGGGCGGCAAGTAAGTGTGCAGCGGGCAGGTACACAGGGGAGTGGATTCGGGACCATGGCCGGAAAAGAAGCACTGAGGGGGGCGGCGCCCGAGGGTGCCGAGAGGCGGGCGGAGGCCGAAGCGCCCGGGTCGTCCGGAGCCTCCGGGGCGTCGGGGGCGTCCGGTGCGGCTGGGGCGGCCGGCCCGTCCGCCGTGCCTGACGGGCCGCAGCCGCGCAGCGTCCGCGTCGTACTGCTCGCGCTCATGATCGCGATGCTGCTCGCGATGCTCGACAACATGATCATCGGCACCGCGATGCCGACCATCGTCGGCGAACTCGGCGGCCTCGCGCATCTGTCCTGGGTGGTCACCGCGTACACCCTGGCCACCGCCGCCTCCACCCCCATCTGGGGCAAGCTCGGCGACATGTACGGCCGCAAGGGCGTCTTCCTCACCTCGATCGTGATCTTCCTGGTCGGGTCGGCACTCAGCGGCATGGCCCAGGACATGGGCCAGCTGATCGGCTTCCGCGCCGTACAGGGCCTGGGCGCGGGCGGTCTGATGGTCGGCGTCATGGCGATCATCGGCGACCTCATCCCGCCCCGGGAGCGCGGCAAGTACCAGGGCATGATGGCCGGTGTGATGGCCCTCGCCATGATCGGCGGGCCGCTGGTGGGCGGCACCATCACCGACCACTGGGGCTGGCGCTGGAGCTTCTACATCAATCTGCCGCTCGGCGCTGTCGCGCTCGCCATGCTCACGGTCGTCCTGCATCTGCCGAAGAAGGAGCGCGGGGCACAGCGGATCGACTACCTGGGTGCCGGGCTCCTCACCGTCGGCATCACCTCGATCGTGCTCGTGACCACCTGGGGCGGCACGGAGTACGCCTGGGACTCCGCCGTGATCATGGAGCTCATCGCGATCGGCGTCGCCTCGCTCATCGGCTTCCTCTTCGTGGAGACCAAGGCGGCGGAGCCGATCATGCCGCTGCACATCTTCCGCATCCGCAACTTCTCCCTCATGTCGGTGATCGGCTTCCTGACCGGTTTCGTGATGTTCGGCGCGGTGCTCTTCCTGCCGCTGTTCCAGCAGTCCGTGCAGGGCGCGTCCGCCACCAACTCCGGACTGCTGCTCCTGCCGATGCTGCTGTCGATGATGGTCGTCTCGCTGATCGCGGGCAGGGTCACCACCAACAGCGGCAAGTACAAGATCTTCCCGATCATGGGCGGCGGGCTGATGGTGGCGGGTCTCTTCCTGCTCGCGCAGATGGACACCGGCACCTCGCGGCTCACCTCCGGGCTCTACATGGCGGTCCTCGGCGCCGGCATGGGCTTCCTGATGCAGATCACGATGCTGGTCGCACAGAACAGCGTCGACATGAAGGACATGGGCGTCGCATCCTCCGCCACCACCCTCTTCCGTACGCTCGGCTCCTCCTTCGGTGTCGCGATCATGGGCGCGCTCTTCACCTCGCGGGTGCAGGACGAGATGGCGGCCCGGGGCGGGGCCGGCGTCACCCAGCAGTCCGCGCAGCTGGATGCGGCGAGCCTGGCGAAGCTGCCGGAGCAGGTGCGCGAGGCGTACCAGTTCGCGGTGTCCTCGGGGACGCACTCCGCGTTCCTGCTCGGCTCGGCGGTCGCGGTGATCGGCTTCCTGGCGGCGTTCCTCGTCAAGGAGGTGCCGCTCAAGGGCGCCGGTCCGGCGAAGCCCGAGCCGGCGGCGGATGCCCCGCAGGCTGGGGCGAAGCTGGCGGAGGCCGTCTGACCAGCAGGTTCTGTGATATCGAGGCCCTCGGCGCATCGGGCGCCGAGGGCCGTTGTCAGTGGGGCGTGCCAGCATCGTGTCCGTGGAGAAGCGCGGGGGAATGACACCCCGGTGACGGCGCACCTCGCCCATCTGCGGCAGTTGCGCCTCGCCAAGGACGCCATGGACCGCGACTGGGCCGAGCCGCTCGACCTGGACGCGGTGGCCGCCCATGCCGGTTACTCACGCTTCCACTTCGTCCGCGCCTTCAAGACGGTCTACGGAGACACGCCCGGTCAGTACCTGTCGCGCAGACGGATAGAACGGGCCGAGGAGCTCCTGCGTACCGCGGATCTCTCGGTCACCGAAATCTGCTCACTGGTCGGCTTCAGCAGCCTCGGCACGTTCTCGGCCCGGTTCAAGAAACAGACCGGTCTGACCCCGAGCGAGTACCGGACCAAGCACGTGGGACGCGGCGCCGCGCTCATACCCGGGTGCTACGCCCTGCTCTGGGCGGGAGGCTTCCCGAGCCGCGACTCCGAGGACCGGAGGGCCAAGGACGAGGACCGGAGTGCCAAGGACAGGGACGGACCTGGGACGGCAAGGACCGTGATTCCAAGGACCGCAATTCTGAAGAAGCCGGTTGACGGGCCGCTGCCTACGGTGGCAGGGCAAGCACGACGAGCGTCGACCAGGAGCGCGAAATGATCAAGGGACTCGCCATTTCCACCGTCTGGGTCCTCGACCAGGACCGGGCCAAGGAGTTCTACACCGAGAAGCTCGGTCTGGAGGTCCGTACGGACATGACGATGGGCGAGGGCGGCATGCGCTGGCTCACCGTCGGAGCGAAGGGCCAGCCGGACGTCGAGCTGACGCTGATGGTCCCGGGCGCGCCGGCCATGGACCCCGAGTCGGCGGAGGCCATGAAGCGGCTCGTCGCGAAGGGCGTCCTCGGCGCCGGGGTCCTGACCACGGACGACATCCACGGTGACTACGCCAGGTTGAAGGAGAGGGGCGTGGAGTTCCTCCAGGAACCGCAGGAACGTCCTTACGGCACAGAGGCGATCTTCCGGGACGACTCCGGCAACTGGTTCTCGTTCACGCAGCGCCGTGAGGGAGGACTGGACCTGGACAAGGACTGGGCCAGTTAAAGGACTGGGCCAGTCAGGAGTCAGACCGGGAGCCGGGGCATCGGGAAGCTGCCCGAGTTCGTCGGGGCGTGCTCCGGCAGCCACAGCACGGCGATCGCGCCGCCCGTGCCCGCTCCCGGCGTCATTCCCTCGGGGGCGGCGTTGCGGAAGGTCAGCCGGGCGCCGAGGACCCGGGCCTGGCCGGCCGCGATGGTCAGGCCCAGGCCGTGGCCCGTGCCCGCACGGTCGCTCGCCCCGGTACGGAAGCGGCTCGGGCCGTCGCGCAGCAGCGCCTCGGGAAAGCCGGGACCGTGGTCGCGTACCCGTACGACGCGGCCCTCGACCGTGACCTCGACCGGCGACTTGCCGTACTTCGCGGCGTTGGTCAGCAGATTGAGCAGGATGCGCTCCAGGCGGCGCGGATCCGTGTTGACCCACGACTCGTGCACGACGCGGACCACCACCGCAGGGTCCAGGACGGTGACCCGGCGACTGACGAACTCGCCGAGCGCGATCTCCTGGAGTTCGGCCCGCTCCGAGGCGCCGTCCAGCCGGGCCACTTCCAGGACGTCCTCGACCAGGATGCGCATGGCCCGGGCCCGGTCCCGTACCAGTTCGGTGGGGCGGCCGGGCGGCAGCAGCTCGGCCGCCGTGAGCAGCCCGGTCACCGGTGTGCGCAGCTCGTGCGCGATGTCCGCGGTGACCCGGCGCTCGGCCTCGATGCGCTCGTTCAGGGCGTCGGTCAGCGCGTCCACGGCCCGTGCGAGCTCGTCGGTCTCGTCGCGTACGACACCACCGACGGCATGGCGGACCCGTACCTCCGTGTTGCCCTGTGCGACCTTGCCGGCCGCGGCGGCGGCCTTGCGCAGCCTGCGCGAGAGCTGACCGCCGATCAGCACGCCCAGCGCAGAGCCGCCCAGGACCACTGACACCGAGCCGATGATGAGAGCCCGGTCGAGGTCCTTCATGATGGCGGCGCTGCGGTCGGAGAGGCGGTTGTGCAGGGACACCACATCGCCGTTGCCGAGCGGCACCGCGGCCCAGATGTCGGGGGCGCCGCTGTGGTGTTCCTGTACATAGGTGGCCTGGCGGCCGTTCCCGAGCAGCGCCTTAAGCTCCCGGGGGAGCGCAGGGTCGTTGAGCCTGGGACCGAAGTTGAGCTCGGGCTTCTGCTTCGCGGGATCGTAGATCCGCTGGGACCAGACCAGCCGCTTCATCTGCATGTCGCGCGCGTTGTCGAGCATCGAGACGCGGGCGGCGTTGTGCACGACGAGACTCAGCGCGAAGGCGATCAGGGCACCGACGGCCGCGATCGCGATGCTGATCTTCCATCTGACGCCGGTGCGCAGGGCGAGCCGCTTCATGCGGGGTCCTGTTCTGCTCTGGGATGTGGCCGGCGTGGGGTGGTTGCTGCCGGGGGTGCGGGGGGTGTCCCCGGGAGGTGCAGCCGTCCGACGCCGGTGCGCAGGGGGAGCCGCTTCATGCCTTGAGCTTGTAGCCGAAGCCGCGGACCGTCTCGATCCGGTCCTGGCCGATCTTCGTGCGAAGCCGCTGCACATGGACGTCGACGACCCGGGTGTCGCCGCCCCAGCCGTAGTCCCAGACGCGCTCCAGCAGCTTGTCCCGCGACAGCACCGTGCCCGGCGCGGACGAGAACTCCAGCAGCAGCCGCATCTCCGTCGGCGTCAGCCCGACCGGCTCGCCGGCCCGGCGCACCTCCATGCCCTCCGTGTCGACCTCCAGGTCACCGAAGGTCAGCACCCCGCGTTCGTCCGCCCGTCCCGGCTCGCCGTTGTCGCCGGCCACGCCGCCCGCGTGCCCGAATCGGCGGAGCACCGCGCGGATCCGCGCGACCAGCACCGCCCCGTCGAACGGCTTGGTGACGTAGTCGTCGGCGCCCGCCTCCAGGCCGAGCACCACATCGATCGAGTCCGCGCGGGCCGACAGCATGATCACGGGGACGGTCGACTCGTCCCTGATCCGGCGGCACAGGCTGACGCCGTCCAGACCCGGCAGCATCACATCGAGCAGCGCGATGTCGGGACGGTTCGCACGGAAGGCCTCTAGACCGGCGAGGCCGTCCGGCATGGCTGTCACCGCGAAACCGTCGCGCTCCAGCGCGAGCTGGGTGGCCTCGCGGATGACGTCGTCGTCCTCGACGAACAGCACATGTGTCTCGGCCATCCCGCAGCTCTCTCGGTTCTCGTCTCTCGATCAGCACTCGGTCGGTACTCGATCGGTGATCGGTCAGGGCAGGTCAGTTCTCACTCGGCGTGGCCGCCGTCGGCGGCTCGACCTCTTCGCCGCCGACCACTTTGCTGAACTCGTTCTCCACCCGGTCGTGCTCGGCGAACTTGTTCCCCGACCAGCGATAGGTGGTCACGATCTCGCCGGACGGAAACGAGACCGAATCGCTCTTCGCGTACACCTGCTTGGTGACGACGAGATCGCCGCGGTCGATCGTCGAATAGACCGCGGGCTCCTCCTGCGCGAAGACATTCTCGTACGTGCCGTCGTCCGCGCGGTACACATACGTACCGATGCCCACGGCGTCTCCGCACGTCATCACATTCACCACGACGTCGGACACAGGACCGTCGGTGAGGCTCCCGTACGACGTGTCGATCGGGTACGCATCCGCCGAGCAGGGTTTGAGATCGCCCTTCACGCGCTTGCTGACCTTCGGGTCGTCCATCAGCAGCTGGACGACGTCGACCTTCTTCACCGGCGAGGCGGTGGTGGAGGGCGCGACTGACGAGGGCGACTGCGCCACCGGGTCCGTACGCGCCGGTCCCTCGTCACGTGTCCCCGTACCGCCCGTCGAGCAGCCGACGGCGAACAGCCCGAAGGCGGCGAGCCCGGCCATCGCCGTGCCACTCGCCGCCCATGGACCGATGCCGCCTCGGGCACCGGCTTCTGCCCCGCCCCCGGGGCCGCTGCCTCTGGCTAGGCCGCGCAACGCTCCCGCCCCCGTTCCTCACGACGTGCTTGCGTGTTTTCCGTACGGTTCGAACGCTCCAGGGTCCGGGCGTTGTGACCACGGCTCTCCAGTTCCTGGCGGAGCCGGGCGAGCGCCCGGTGCAGCGTGCTCTTCACCGTACCTGTCGACATGCCCAGCGCGGCGGCGGTCTCCTCGGTGCTCATCTGCTCCCAGTGCCGCAGCACGACGACGCTGCGCTGCTTGGGCGCGAGCACCTTGAGGACGTCCATGAGCAGGGCGCGGTCGGCGTGCTGCTCGGTGGCGTCCTCCACGCTCGCGTCCGGCAGCTGTTCGGTCGGGACTTCTTCGAGCTTGCGGGCCCGCCACCACTCCGTACGCGTATTGATCATGACGCGGCGCAGATAGGCGTCGGCGAGGGACTTGTCGGCTATGCCGTCCCAGCGGCCGTAGGTCCGTACGAGGGCGGTCTGCAGCAGGTCCTGGGCGTCGACCGGGTCAGGGACGAGTCGCCTGGCGCTGCGCAGCAGCGCCTCCTGCCGAGTGCGTACGTACTCTTCGAATTCGAGCACCTCGCCGTGCGCCATTCCAACCGCCTCCGTCCCCGTCCGAGCCCCGTGACACGCCGTGTGTTTCCGTGGTCTCCCTTACGCCACAAGAAGCTACGGAGCAGTTGTCACGGGGCTGTGCGGAGAAGCCGTCGGAGCACGCACGGCCGTCCATCGGTTGTGTAACAGGCGGGTTGGCCGGTTGGCCGGTGATTCTCAGGTGAGAGGCAGGCGGAACCGGCCATTCTCCAGGGGTTCGACCAATCCGTCCGCAACCAGCCCATCCAGGGCACGCGCCCGTTGGACCGGCTCGTCCCATACCTGGTCGAGCACGGCACGCGGCACAGGCGTCACCGCTTCGCGCAGCACCGCCAGCAGCTTGCCGCGCACCTGGCGGTCCGTGCCCGCGTAGGTCTGGCCGCGTCGCGGAGGCCCGTCGTGCGCCGGCTTCCCGGCCAGCCGCCAGGCACACAGGCCGGCGACCGGGCAGCGCCCGCAGTCCTCGTTGCGTGCGGTGCAGACGAGTGCGCCCAGCTCCATCGAGGCCGCCGCCCAGCGAGCAGCCCGCTCCTCGTCATCGGGCAACAGGGCACGGGCCAGCCTGCGTTCGGCCGCGGTCGTCGCGTTCGGCGGGTACTGGATACCGGTCGCGGCGCGCGCGAACACCCGGCGGACGTTCGTGTCGAGGACCGGGTGCCGCTGCCCGTACGCGAACGACGCCACGGCCGCCGCGGTGTACTCGCCGATGCCCGGCAGCGCGAGAAGCTGCGCGTGCTCGCGCGGTACGTCGCCGCCGTGCCGCTCCGTTATCGCCACCGCGGCGCCGTGCAGCCGCAGCGCTCGGCGCGGATAGCCCAGGCGGCCCCAGGCGCGCACCGCCTCACCGGGCGCCTCGGCGGCCAGGTCGGCGGGGCGCGGCCAGCGGGCCAGCCACTGCTCGTACACCGGCAGGACCCGGCTGACGGGTGTCTGCTGCAGCATGAACTCACTGACCATCACACCCCAGGCGCCGGCCTCGGGGCGGCGCCAGGGCAGGTCACGGGCATGCTGGTCGAACCAGGCGAGGACGGGGGCGTGGAGGCCTGCGGCGGCCTCGGCGATGCCGTCGAGGCCGGACGGAACGCCGTCCGGGCCGGAGAGGACGCGGTCCGGGGCGGAGGGGACGGTGTCCAGGTGCGAAGGGACGTCGGTCGCGGGGGAGGGCATGTCGGTCGCAGTCATGGCACCTCCGATCCTGGCATGTTCAGCGCCGCGCGCGGCGTATGCGCTCCGTGACGTGCTCCGGTGCGGCGTACATGTCACCTGGCCCGGCGAGCCAGAGCGCGAGCGGCGACCGGCTCGTCCGCATGGTCCCGGCCAGGGACGCGGCCGGCCGGATCAGCGACCGGACGAACACGACGGCGACGGCCGCGCCCAGCAGCAGGCCCACGATCACGTCGTGCGGATAGTGGACCCCGACGAAGACCCGCGAGAACGCCATCAGCGCTGCCATGGGCACGGTGAGCCACGCGATCCGCGGCCGTAGGAGTACGAGCGCGACGGCAGCCGCACCGGCGATCGCCGAGTGGTTGCTCGGGAACGACCAGTCACCCGTCGGCGGGCACGGCACCAGCGACACCGCGGCCCCCGCGACCGCGCGGCACGGCCGCTCCTCGTCCACCAACGACTTCAGCGACTCGCTGCAGACATAGCCCGCGGCGGTCGCGAGCGGTGCGAGCACCGCCAGCGCCATGGCCCGTGCGTCCCCGGTGCGTGCCCGCCACCACGCGAGGACGAAAAGCGCGCCGAACAGCAGCAGCCCTGCCTCCGTCCAGAGTTCGGCGAGCAGTCGCACCCAGTGCGGGGTGGTGTGGGCGAAGTCGGTGAGGTCGCGGTACAGCCCGCTGGAAATGTCGCTGTCCATGACTACGGACCGTACGCGTACGCCCTGGTTCATCACCCTGTGCCATCGACCACGGCTGCCCCTGACGAAAGTCGGGGCCCAAGAGGGCCGTGTCCAGCGGGACATGTCGATGATCGGCAAATCTTGTGCATCATGAGCGGTGGGTGGGGCGGGAGTTGCATCCGATCTCTCGTACAGTTCGGTGCGTGGGATCTCTGCGCAATCCGGTCGGGCCGCTCCCCTCCTCCATCTACTGGCGGCGGAGGGCAGTCGCGCTGACCCTGATGGCGCTGCTCGCGCTGCTGATCGCATGGGCCGTCAGTTCCGGTGACAGCGGCGTGAAGAGCAGCGACGACGGCAAGCCGAACGACGCGAAGCCCGCGCCCTCCATCACTCCGGGACCCAGCGGGTCGGGTACCGCGATCAGTGAACAGCCGGGCGGGCGTGACGAGTCGGGCGAATCCGGCGGAAGCGACGGCACGGGCGGAGACGTCGGTACGGGCACGGACGCGGGCACCGCCGACGGTGGCAAGAACGGCGATCCGGGCGCGAGTGGCGCGGCGAACGGCGGCGGCGCGAGCGTGGGGGAGCAGGTCCCGGCGGGCTCCGCACTGCCCGAATGCGCCCCGGGCGCACTGAAGTTGGCGCTGCGCAGCCTCAAGCCCGCCTACGGTCCGGGCGAGACCTCCCGGTTCGCGTTCGAGGTGAGGAACACCTCGCCCGTGACGTGCAAGGCCGACTTCGGGCCGAAGACCGCGGTGTTGACGGTGTCGGCCATCACCGACGGGAAGAACGACAAGGTGTGGTCCTCGAAGGACTGCCCGCCCGGCGGGGGCACGCTGTTCCTGAAGTTCCCGGCGGGCCGGACCGTGACCCACACCGTCGACTGGGACCGCCGCAGGAGCAGCCCCCAGTGCGCGACCCCGCCCGCCGGCCCGGCGGCTCCGGGCTCCTACCTGCTGGAGGCCACGTACCCGGGAGCGACGGTGTCTCCCGCGTCGTTCCGCCTGGAGAAGGACTAAGGGCTGCCCCGCAATACCCACCGGGCGCACGACGACAGCTACGGCACCTCGCTGCGTTGTCGAATCGTCCCGATACATCCAGTATTGGGGCGACCCTCCGCCTTGCGATGCGTCCCCTCGGCCCTCCGGGCCTGGGGAGACCCCATGCATCTGACGCCGCGCGCTGGTCCGCCGGGTATTGCGGGACAGCCCTTAGCTTGTCTTTTATCGTCCGCCGCGGGTAAGCCGTGTCAGTGCTTCGGTAGGCGCGCAGAGCCAGTGCAGCAGTTGACTGTTCACGGCGAAGTAGTGGATGGTCACCTGCCCGTTGGCCTTGTCGAGGATGTCCGGGGCTGCTGCCCGGTAGATGTGTCGCAGGTAGCGGCGGCGAATCGGAGCTCCGGCCACCAGCAGTACTGGCGAAGCGATGATGATCGCTATGGGGGTAAACACCCTGGTCAGGGTCAGTTTGAGTGTCTCATCGACTCGCATGGGGTCAGTGTGGATGTCACTGCCGTTGCCTGTCATCTGTCCGGCGGGGTTTGGTGCCCACTTTGTGGTGGCTGGGTCGGCTGTATGCCTTGCCTGTGGCGAGGATGCGTCCCACGTCGTGGCGGGTGGCGAGGTGCCGGTTCTTCGAGCCGGGTGGGCGGCCGGGGCCGGGTCGGGTGGGTTTGGGTGCACGGGCCGGTGAGGCGAGTTTTGTGCGGAGGTTCCTGAACCCGCGCCGGACTCGGGCGGGGGTGAGTTTGTTCGAGGGGACGGGTTTCTCCCATGGGCGGCGTAGGTCGGCGGCCAGGGGGCGGGCGAGTCGGAGCTGGGTGTAGGCGGCGATGACCAGCCACGTCCAGCGGTCGGCTGCTTGCGAGTTACGCAGGCGGGGCCGGTTCCATCCGAGGGTCTGCTTGAGCAGGCGGAAGGTGTGCTCGACGTCGAAGCGTCGCAGGAACGACTGCCAGCAGCGGTCGACGTCTGCGGCGGTTGCGTCGGTGCCGGACCACCACAGCCAGACAGGCCGGTTCACTCCACCGCTGGGCAGCTTCTCGACGACGAGGCGGATGACGGTGCCTTCGATGATGGGTAGCGGGCCGTCGTGGTTGAGCCAGGCGGCTCGTCGGGTGAGCCGGGGGTGGAGCCGGTCCCAGGCTTGTGCGGTCGCGGTGCCGTAGTGGCGGGTGGCGGTGACGGTCAGGGCATGCTCCAGGCCCCAGGTGCTGGCATCGCCGAAGACGAACTCGCCGCCGTGCTTGGGCGGCCGGCCGCCTTTGGGGTCGTAGACACGTGGTGGAGTCGGCCGGCGCATCACCCGGTCCGAGCGGGGCCGGCCCAGGATCTGGACGGGCAGGTCGGCCAGGAAGTGGGTGATGCGGGGTGCGTCGTATCCGGAGTCGAGCACGACCAGGATTTCCGGATCCCCTTCGTGCCACTGGCCTGCGGCGATGAGGCGTTCGACGACGTCACGGAGCTGGGCGACGGTAAGCGCGGCGACGTCGGCGCCGGGCGCAAGGCGGACCGCGTCCAGGATCGCGGTCCAGGAGGTACTGCCCGTCTCCAGGGCAGCCACGAACGAGTACGGCCAGCCCGGAATCATCTGGTGCTTGGCCTCGCCGCGGCCATAGGTGTGGCAGAACGAGCGGTCCGGGCAGGTCGCGGCGTCGGGCCGCAGCCACGGCGAGACATCCACCGCCAGGACGAGCCGACCGTCCGCAGCCTTCGGCAGGGGTAGTGAGGCCAGAGCCCGGCGCAGTCGTGCAACGTCGATCCGGCCTCGGTTCAATCCGCCGTAGAGACCGCCGTGGCCACGGCGGTGTTCCGGCGCCAGCGCGAGGTCGACCAGGGTCCTGACCGGACCGTCCGTGCACAACATCGCATCCGCCAGCTCGAACAGCGCGTCACCTCGCGCGGTCAGGCACGCGTACAACTCCGTCCTGAAGCATGACAGTTGCCCGATCACGTCCTGCGAGGCACTCACACACGGCAGACTCATCCCCACGGCCTTCCTGCTGAGCGGTGTATCTGTGACGGAGCACAGCATCAGCGGAAGGCCGTTCCCACGTGCCCTGAACTGGGCAAACCCCACTCACGTGTGAAACACGTTCGACGCCGGACGATAAAAGACAAGCTTAGGGCCTGTCCGGTGGATCAGGGGCGGCTGTCCGTGCACGCGGGGACGGCGATACCGGCCGCGGGTTCCGGGCGTGACGACCGCGCGGCGAGGCACTGCTGCTGCGCCCGCGCAGCGGGCCGACGGACGGCTCCCGCTGCGCGAGCTCAGACGTAGCGCTCCAGGATGGACGATTCCGCAAGGCGCGACAGCCCCTCGCGGACGCTTCGGGCGCGCGCTTCGCCGACGCCGTCGACCGCCTGGAGATCGTCGACGCTCGCGGCGAGGAGCTTCTGCAGGCCGCCGAAGTGCTCCACGAGGCGCTCGATGATCGCTCCGGGCAGCCTCGGCACCTTCGCAAGGAGCCGGTAACCGCGGGGGGACACCGCGGAGTCGAGGGTCTCGGGCGAACCGCTGTATCCCAATGCCCTTGCCACGATGGGCAGTTCCAGAAGCTCGGCGTGGGTCAGCTCGTTCAGCTCGACCAGCGCCTCGTCGACCGTGCGGGACCGCTTCGCTGTCGGCTCCGGGACGTAGTCGCGGATGACCAGCTCCCGCTCCGGCTCCACGCCCGCGATCAACTCGTCGAGCTGGAGGGCGAGCAACCGCCCGTCGGTACCCAGCTCCACCACGTACTCCGCGATCTCCGTGGCGATCCGGCGCACCATCTCAAGGCGCTGTGCGACCGCCGTGACGTCGCGGACGGTCACCAGGTCCTCGATCTCCAGTGCGGAGAGCGTGCCGGCGACCTCGTCCAGCCGGAGCTTGTACCGCTCCAGGGTCGCCAGTGCCTGGTTCGCCCGGGACAGGATCGCTGCGGACTCCTCCAGGACGCGCCGCTCCCCGTCCACGTACAGCGCGATCAGCCGCATCGACTGGGACACGGAGACGACGGGGAAGCCGCACTGCTTGGAGACGCGGTCGGCGGTCCGGTGCCGGGTGCCGGTCTCCTCGGTCGGGATGGACGCGTCCGGGACCAGCTGGACGCCGGCCCGGAGGATCTTGGTGATGTCCTTGTCGAGGATGAGGGCACCGTCGAGCTTGCACAGCTCGCGCAGCCGCGTCGCCGTGAACTCCACGTCCAGCACAAAGCCGCCCGTGCACATGGATTCGACCGTTTTGTCCATTCCCAGGACGATCAGGCCGCCCGTATTGCCCCGGAGAATGCGCTCCAGGCCGTCACGCAGGGCGGTGCCCGGGGCGACCGCACTGAGAGAGGCGCGCATCAGCGCTTCCGTGCCGGATCCCCCGGAGCCTCCGCCGGACTTTCCGGGTGCTGAGCCCCGGTCGTTGGCTGCCACTGCACTCCTCCGGCTCGTACGGACTGGCGAGACCAGGGCAAAGTCTAGCGACCCCGGCCAGGCCCGGGCGGCGTCGCGCGGGGATGGCTGTCGCCCGGCTCCTCCCCCGTGGTCCTTCGGGCACGGGAGGTGCCCCCGCCGTCGACCGCCCGTGAACCGGCCGCGGCCGCTTTACGGGCGGACCTCCTCGCCCCGTGGGGCCTTTGCCCTGCGCCCGTGCGGGAGCACCCTGAGCGCGTCCCCCATGTCGGCGACTTCCGTGACCTTCATACCGGGCGGGACCTTGCCCGGGTCGGACGGGACCAAGGCGTGTGTGAAGCCGAGACGGTGGGCCTCGGCCAGCCGGCGCTGGACGCCCGTGACCCGTCTCACCTCGCCCGCGAGACCCACCTCGCCGATCGCCACCAGGTTCTTCGGCAGCGGGGTGTCACTGGCCGCGGAGGCCAGTGCGAGGGCGATCGCGAGGTCCGCGGCAGGCTCGGAGAGCTTCACACCGCCAACTGTCGCGCTGTAGATGTCCCTTTTGCCCAGAGCGCTGATCCGGCCCCGCTGCTCCAGTACGGCCAGCATCATCGACACCCGGGACGTCTCCAGACCGGAGGTCGTGCGCCGGGGCGACGGGATCTGCGAGTCGACGGTCAGCGCCTGCACTTCGGCGACGAGCGGGCGGCGGCCCTCCAGCGTCACCGTGAGACAGGTGCCCGGCACGGGCTCGTCGCGCCGGGTGAGGAACAGCCCGCTGGGGTCCGCGAGGCCGGTGATGCCCTCGTCGTGCAGCTCGAAACAGCCGACCTCGTCCGTCGCTCCGTAGCGGTTCTTGACGCCCCGTACGAGGCGCAGACGGGCATGCCGGTCGCCCTCGAAGTGCAGCACGACATCGACGAGGTGCTCCAGCAGCCGCGGGCCCGCGATCGCGCCGTCCTTGGTGACGTGGCCCACCAGCAGTGTGGACATGCCCCGCTCCTTGGACGCGCGGATCAGCGCACCCGCGACCTCGCGGACCTGGGCCATACCGCCCGGCGCCCCGTCGATCTCGGGGGAGGCCACCGTCTGGACCGAGTCGAGGACGAGCAGCGAGGGCTTGACCGCGTCGAGGTGACCGAGGACGGCGGAGAGGTCGGTCTCGGCGGCGAGATAAAGATGGTCGTTCAGCGCGTCGATCCGGTCCGCGCGGAGGCGGACCTGGCTCGCGGACTCCTCGCCCGTGACGTACAGCGTGCGGTGGTCGCTGCTCGCCGCCTTCGCCGCGACGTCGAGCAGCAGCGTGGACTTGCCGACGCCCGGCTCGCCCGCGAGCAGCACGACGGCGCCCGGGACGAGACCACCGCCGAGGACCCGGTCCAGCTCGTCGACGCCGGTGGTGCGGGCGGTCGCCTGCCGGCCGTCGACCTGCCCGATGGGCAGTGCGGCGTTGGTGACGCGGCCGACGGCGGTGGTGCGGACCGCGGGCGCGCCGTACTCCTCGACCGTGCCCCAGGCCTGGCACTCGGGGCAGCGGCCGAGCCACTTGGCGGTCGTCCAGCCGCATTCGGTGCATCGGTAGGACGGCCGGTCCTTCGCGGATTTCGTACGGGCAGCCATGCGGGAAACCGTAGCGGGACCCACTGACAACGCGGCACCGGAGCAGGAGTAGTCCCCGTGACGCGCGCACATTCATCGTGCATACGCCCCGGGCGACAACCACAATCACACGCGTGGAAGCAAATGCTCCTGTCCTCTTTTGAGGGATACGTTCACCCGTAAGGATTAAATGTGCTCAAGCGGCGCGAAGGGTGTGCCTTCCGCTGCCTACGGTCGCCGGGTGACGAGCAGCATGCTGGAGCCCCCCGCACACACCAACGGCGCACACCGGACGAAACGCCGAGCGCCCCGGCCGGCCCACGGGCGGACGCCGCCCGCGCGGTACGAGGGCCACCTGGACGGGCTCTTCACGTACTGCCTCTCCGTGCTCTGCGACCATGCGGCCGCCACGGCCGCGCTGGGTGAGGTCCTCGCCATCTCGGAGCGGCACTACGGCCGATGTCCTGACGGTGAGGCCGAGCGGAAGGCCTGGCTGTACGCGCTCGCCCGGTGGGCCTGTCTGCGCGCCCTCAGCGAGCAGCGGCGCCGCAAGCGGCAGGGGCCGGGGGCGCACACAGGCCGGTCCGCCGCCCTGTCGGAGGAGGCCGCCCCCCTGGAGTCCGCCGAGTCCGCCGAGTCCGCCGAACGTCACCGTGCCGAACTCGCCGAGCTGGCCTGGCCGGAGGCCGCCGGCACCACCCCCGAGCAGCGCGAGGCGCTGGAGCTCGCCGTACGGCACCGGCTCGGCGCGCGCGAGGTCGCCGCCGTCCTCGGCATGGAGCCCGTTGCCGCGCGCGAGCTGCTCGCGTCCGCCGCCTGCGAGGTGGAGCGCACCCGCGCGGCGCTCGCCGTCGTCGAGACCGGCAACTGTCCGTCCGTCGCCCGGCTCACCGGCGACCACCAGGTCCTGCTCTCCGCGACGCTCCGACGCGAGCTCGTCCGCCATGTCGACGACTGTCCGCGCTGCCGCCGCGCCGCCGAGCGCGCGGGTGCCGCGGGGCCCTGGCCGGGCTCGACCGTCACCCCGGCGACGCTGCCTCTGGTGGCCGCGCCGCGCGCCGAGGCGTACGGGGCGATGCTGCACGTCCCCCGGGCCCGCGCGGCGGCGCCGCGCTTCGGGCGCGACGGCTTCCCCCTGGACCCCAAGGACCACGTGGCCCGGCGCAACCGGCTGCGCGCAGGCGCGGTCACCACGACCGTCGTCGCGACGGTCGTCGCCGCGCCTGTCCTCGCGCTCTGGGCGGCGTACCGGGGCGCCCCCCTGACCGGCGAGCCCCACGAAGGCTCCTTGTTCTCCGCGAGCGAGGCGGACGAGCCCCGAGGCCTGGACGGCGACCCGTACGGCCACTACGAGAACGCGGGGAACGCGCGCGAGGAGCCCGGCTCCCGCTTCACCGTCGGCGGCCTCCCCCGCGCCGAGGCGGCGGGGATCTCCGTCGAGGTCGTCAGCACCGGCCTGCCGCCCGGAGCGCCGTCGGCTCTGGGCCAGGCGCCGGGCCAGGGCCCCGGCCGGCTCACGGTCGAGGCGCAGCCCTCCGGCGACACCACGATGATCACTCTCAGGGCCTCCGGCGGCGCCCCCGTCACCTGGTCCCTGTGGACGGACGCCCCCTGGCTGCACGCCAGCCGCACCTCCGGCACGCTCAGCCCCGGCGAGTCGGTCACGGTCCACATCTCTGTGAACCACGCAACGGAACCGGCCGGCCCATGGACCGCCCGCGTCGGCGTCGATCCCGCAGGTACGGTGCTCAGGATCGACGGCCGCGGCTCCGTTCCGTCGGAGCCCCCTTCGTCTTCCGAGCCCCCGCCGTCGGAGCCGCCGCCGTCTTCCGAGCCCCCGCCGTCGGAGCCGCCGCCGTCTTCCGAGCCTCCGCCCGCGTCGGAGCCGCCGCCTTCGTCGGAGCCCCCTTCGTCACAGCCGCCGCAGTCCCCTGCGGACCCGGCCTCCCCACCCGCGAGCGAGGACCCCGCGCCCTCCGGCTGACGAAGCGTTTCTCCCGTCCGGGCCCCTCGCTGGGCCCCGGACAGCGCCTAGGCCGGATCCGCCGGGTGCGGTGCCACCAGCGGAAGCTGCGACGCCAGACGTGCCTCGCACAGCTCCACCAGCACCTCGTACGCGGCCTTGCCCATCAGCTCCGTCAGCTCGGGGCGGTAGGTCACGTAGACCGGCTCGCCCGCGCCATGGGCCGAGGTCGCAGATGTGCACCACCAGTGGAGGTCATGGCCGCCCGGGCCCCAGCCCCTGCGGTCGTACTCGCCGATCGAGACCTGGAGCACGCGCGTGTCGTCGGGCCGGTCGATCCACTCGTAGGTCCGGCGCACCGGCAGCTGCCAGCACACGTCGGGCTTGGTCTCCAGCGGCTCGCGGCCCTCCTTCAGCGCCAGGATGTGCAGCGAGCAGCCCGCGCCGCCCGCGAACCCCGGGCGGTTCTGGAAGATGCAGGAGCCCTCCCAGCGGCGCGTCTGGCGGTCCCCGTCCTCGTCGAGCTCGACCCAGCCCGACTCCGTACCGACGTCATGGAACTGCCACAGCTCCGGCGTGAGCCGGGCCACATGACCGGCGACCCGCTTCTCGTCGTCCTCGTCGGAGAAGTGCGCCCCGAGCGTGCAGCAGCCGTCGTCGGCGCGGCCCGCCTGGATGCCCTGGCAGCCGCTCCCGAAGATGCACGTCCAGCGCGAGGTCAGCCAGGTCAGATCACAGCGGAAGACCTGTTCGTCGTCGGCGGGGTCGGGGAACTCGACCCAGGCACGCGGAAAGTCCAGCCCCTTCTCGTCCGGCTCGACGCGTGGAGAGCGGGGAGAGCTGTTCGCGGACTTCTTCGGCTTTGCTTTGTCCGGCTTCGCCTTTTTCGTCTTTGGCACGAGTCAAGGGTATGCGCGCTGCCGCAGTAGCGTTCCGTACATGAGACTCGGAGTCCTCGACGTCGGTTCGAACACGGTGCACCTGCTGGTGGTGGACGCACACCCCGGCGCACGGCCGCTGCCCGCCCATTCCCATAAGGCGGAGCTGCGCCTCGCCGAACTTCTCGACGGGGACGGAGCGATCGGCCCCGAGGGCGTCGACCGGCTCATCGCCACCCTGAACGACGCCCTGCAGGCCGCCGAGGACAAGGGCTGCGAGGACGTGCTCCCGTTCGCGACGTCCGCGGTCCGCGAGGCCACCAACGCCGACGACGTACTGGACCGGGTCAGGACCGTGACCGGTATCGACCTGCAGGTCCTCACCGGCGAGGAGGAGGCCCGGCTCACCTTTCTGGCGGCCCGCCGCTGGTTCGGCTGGTCGGCCGGGAAACTGCTGGTCCTGGACATCGGCGGCGGCTCGCTGGAGATCGCGATCGGCATCGACGAGGAGCCGGACATCGCCGTCAGCCTGCCCCTCGGCGCCGGCCGGCTCACCGCGGCGATGCTCCCGGGCGACCCGCCCGGCGCCGAGGACGTGCGGGCGCTGCGCCGCCATGTGCGCACCAGCATCGCCCGTACGGTCGGCGAGTTCAGCCGCTTCGGACGCCCCGACCACATCGTCGCCACGTCCAAGACCTTCAAGCAGCTCGCCCGTATCGCGGGCGCCGCGCGCTCCGCCGAGGGCCTGTACACCCAACGTGAGCTCAGTCATACGTCACTGGTGGAGTGGGTCCCCAAGCTCGCCGGCATGACCGCCGCGCAGCGCGTCACGCTGCCGGGTGTCTCCGAGGGCCGCGCCGCCCAACTGCTGGCGGGAGCCCTGGTCGCGGAGGGTGCGATGGACCTGTTCGACGTCGAGACGCTGGAGATCTGCCCGTGGGCGCTGCGCGAGGGCGTGATCCTGCGACGCCTGGACCACCTCCCCACCCCCTGATGCGGGACCGTAATCTGTCCCTCGTGGCAGAACCAGTGGTGCGCATCCCGGATGCGAAGGTCGCCCTGTCGACGGCCTCCGTCTATCCGGAGTCGACGGCGACGGCATTCGAGGTTGCCGCGCGCCTCGGGTACGACGGCATCGAGGTCATGGTCTGGACCGACCCGGTCAGCCAGGACATCGAGGCGCTGCGCCGGCTCTCCGACTACCACCAGGTGCCGATCCTGGCTGTCCACGCGCCGTGTCTGCTGATCACGCAGCGGGTCTGGTCCACCGACCCGTGGGTGAAGCTGCAGCGCGCCCAGGCGGCCGCCGAGAAGCTCGGCGCGTCGACCGTCGTCGTCCATCCGCCGTTCCGGTGGCAGCGGCAGTACGCCCGCGACTTCGTCTCCGGCATCTGGCGGATGGCGAGCGAAACGGATGTGCGCTTCGCCGTCGAAAACATGTACCCATGGCGCTACCGCGACCGCGAGATGCTCGCGTACGCCCCCGACTGGGACGTCACCAAAGAGGACTACCGGCACTTCACGATCGACCTCTCGCACACGGCCACGTCCCGCACGGACACCCTGGCCATGGTCGACCGCATGGGCGACCGGCTCGGACACGTCCATCTCGCGGACGGCAAGGGCTCGGCGAAGGACGAGCACCTGGTGCCGGGGCGCGGCGACCAGCCGTGCGCCGAGTTGCTGGAGCACCTCGCCCGTACCGGCTTCGACGGCCATGTGGTCATCGAGGTCAACACGCGCCGGGCGATGTCCGCGGCGGAGCGGGAGGCTGACCTGGCGGAGGCGCTGGCCTTCACCCGGCTGCATCTGGCGTCGGCGAGCACGCCTTCGCAGGAAGCGCCCCGGGGCACCGCCGGCGCGGCGGGCGGCGTCACCGGTGCCTCGGGCGGATCATGACCGGCGCGGCGCCCCGGCGGCGCGGCCGGCCCGCCCGCGCGGAGGCGGACACCGGGCCCGGCGCCCGCGAGCGCATCCTCCTGGCGGCCCGCACCGAGTTCGCCGAGCGCGGTTACGACAAGACGTCGGTGCGCGGCATCGCCAAGGCGGCAGGCGTCGACCCGGCCCTCGTCCACCACTACTTCGGTACGAAGGAAGAGGTCTTCGCGGCCGCCATCGAGGTGTCCTTCGAGCCCGCGCTCGTCATCCCGGCGGTCCTGGGCCAGGGCACGGAAGGCCTCGGCGAAAGGCTGGCCCGCTACTTCATCGGCGTCTGGGAGAACCCGGTGACCCGGGCCCCGCTGCTGGCGATCATCCGCTCGGCGCTCACGCACGAGGCGGCGGCGAAGGTGCTGCGCGGCTTCGTACTCAGACGACTGCTGGAGCGGGTGGCGGCGGACCTCGACGTACCGAACCCGAAGTTCCGCGCGGAGCTGGCCGCCTCGCACATGATCGGCATCGCGATCCTGCGGTATGTGATCCAGGTGGAGCCGCTGGCCTCGGCGGACCCGGAGGAGATCATCGCTTTGGTCGCGCCGACGTTGCAGAGGTACCTGACGGAGGCCTGAGCGCCCGCGCGTACGAGGGCTCCCGGCCGGACGGGCGGCTGCCCGAAACGCGGACCCCCGTCCCGCATTCCGGACCAGGCGTCCAGATCTTGGAGCATCGGCGTACGCTCGAGAGCAGCCAGAACTGTCTGAAGGAGCGAGCGACGATGCCCGAGCTGAGGTCCCGCACAGTCACCCACGGCCGCAATATGGCGGGCGCCCGCGCCCTTATGCGGGCCTCGGGCGTAGCGGGCGCGGACATCGGCAAGCCGATCATCGCGGTCGCCAACTCCTTCACCGAGTTCGTGCCCGGCCACACGCACCTCGCCCCGGTCGGCCGGATCGTCTCCGACGCGATCCTGGCGGCGGGCGCGGTGCCCCGCGAGTTCAACACGATCGCCGTCGACGACGGCATCGCTATGGGCCACGGCGGCATGCTGTACTCACTGCCCTCCCGGGACCTGATCGCGGACTCCGTCGAGTACATGGTCGAGGCGCACTGCGCCGACGCCCTGATCTGCATCTCCAACTGCGACAAGATCACCCCGGGCATGCTGATGGCCGCGATGCGCCTCAACATCCCCGCGGTCTTCGTCTCCGGCGGTCCGATGGAGGCCGGCCAGGCGACCCTCGTGGACGGCACGGTCCGCAAGCTCGACCTGATCAACGCCATCGTCGACGCGGTCAACGAGAACGTGTCGGACGACGACGTCCTCCGTATCGAGGAGAACGCCTGCCCGACCTGCGGCTCCTGTTCCGGCATGTTCACCGCCAACTCGATGAACTGCCTCACCGAGGCCATCGGCCTCTCCCTGCCGGGCAACGGCTCGGTCCTCGCCACCCACACCGCCCGCAAGGCCCTGTACGAGAACGCGGGCCGTACGGTCGTCGAGATCACCAAGCGCTACTACGAGCAGGGCGACGAGTCCGTCCTGCCGCGCAACATCGCCACCCGCGAGGCGTTCGAGAACGCGATGGCCCTCGACATCGCCATGGGCGGCTCGACCAACACGATCCTCCACCTGCTGGCCGCCGCCCAGGAGGCCGAGCTGGACTACGACCTGACCGACATCGACGCCGTCTCGCGCCGCGTCCCCTGCCTGGCCAAGGTCGCGCCGAACGTCGCCCCCGGCGGCACGTACTACATGGAGGACGTCCACCGGGCCGGCGGCATCCCCGCCATCCTGGGCGAGCTGTACCGCGGCGGGCTGCTGAACGAGGACGTCCACACCGTCCACTCGGCGTCTCTCGCCGAATGGCTCAAGACCTGGGACGTCCGCGGCGGCTCCCCCTCCGCCGAGGCCGTCGAACTGTGGCACGCGGCCCCCGGCTGTGTCCGCTCCGCTACCGCCTTCTCGCAGTCCGAGCGGTGGGATTCCCTGGACGTCGACGCCGAGGGCGGCTGCATCCGCTCCGTCGAGCACGCCTACTCCAAGGACGGCGGCCTGGCCGTCCTCAAGGGCAACATCGCCGAGGACGGCTGCGTCGTGAAGACCGCCGGTGTCGACGAGTCGATCTGGACCTTCGAGGGCCCGGCCGTCGTCTGCGAATCGCAGGACGAGGCCGTCGACAAGATCCTTTCCAAGGTCGTCAAGGAAGGCGACGTGGTCGTCATCCGCTACGAGGGCCCGCGCGGCGGCCCCGGCATGCAGGAGATGCTCTACCCGACCTCCTTCCTGAAGGGCCGCGGCCTCGGCAAGGCCTGCGCCCTCGTCACCGACGGCCGCTTCTCCGGCGGTACGTCGGGCCTGTCCATCGGCCACGCCTCCCCGGAGGCCGCGTCCGGCGGCACGATCGCCCTCGTCGAGGACGGCGACCTCATCCGCATCGACATCCCGGGCCGCTCGATCGAACTCCTCGTGGACGACGCCACGCTGGAGGCCCGCCGTGAGGCCCTGGGCGGCGTCTACGCCCCCAAGAATCGCGAGCGCAAGGTCTCGGCAGCGCTGCGCGCCTATGCGGCGATGGCGACGAGCGCGGACAAGGGCGCGGTGCGGGACGTGTCGAAGCTGGGCTGAGCCCGATCAGACCGAGCCCTGTCGGACGACGTCTCGGTCGGTTCTCAGCTGTACGGAGCATCTCAGCCGCGTTCTCAGACGCACGAAGCGTCTCAGCCGAGTTCTGAGTCGTACGAAGCCCCGGTGGGAGGTCCCGCCGGGGCTTCGCGCTGTGTACCCCGGCTCACCAGCGTGCCGGATCCGCGGCGTCCACGGCGAAGACCGAGCCGTCCGGGGCGGTCGCGAAGACCTTGCCCTCGGCCGTGACGGGCGCGGGCAGCGCGCCCGCGAAGCCGAGTCTGCCGCCGTGCAGCCGGGCGCGGGTCTGGCCGAGGACGACGCCGCGCTGCGTGTCGACGGCGAAGAGCCGTCCGTCGGCGGCGGAGAAGTACAGCCGGTCGTCCCCGGCGAGAGCGGGGTGGGAGGCGCGTCCCGCCGCGGTTTCCAGGCGCCACAGTTCGGTGCTCTGCGCGGCGGTCGTACGACGGGTGTCGACGGCCAGCAGTGTGCCGCCCCTCGCCAGCAGGTAGGCGATGTCTCCCCGTACGGCGAGCTTCGGCTCCGCGAGGGGGAACGGCAGCTTCACACGGTGCGCGGTCCGCTTGCGGGTGTCGTAGCGGACGATCGCGTCGGTCTGGGTGTTCCGGTCCGTCGAGGTGAGGAAGAGCGTGCCGTCGGCGGTCGCGGCCGGGGTGAGGTTTCCGTCGAGTCTGCGCTGCCACGCCATGTCGCCGCTGCGCGGGTTCACCGCGGTGACCAGGGTGGTGGCGCCGTCCGGGGCGTTCTCGAACACATGGAGAAGGCCGGTCGCCGCGCTGTAGGGACCGAAGTCCGGGCGGCGGTGCCCGGGCAGAGCGTGGCGCCAGCGCGTCTTCCCCGTGGACCCGTCCAGAGCCTTCATCGTGCCGGCCGGCGAGACGAGGAGGACGGTGTCGCCCGCGTAACCGACGCCACCGAGGAAGGCGGAGACGTCCGCGCTCCAGCCGGGTGAGCCGGCGGCCGGACCGTACGTCTGGATCTTCGCCGTCCGTGCCGTGGCCGCGGTGGTGTGCACCAGCCCGCCGGAGACGGCAGGGACGGAGGCGTCGCCCTCAGCGGTCTTTCCCGAGGGCGCCGTGACCGACCAGATCACCCGCCCGTCGGCGGGATCGAGCCGCGCCGCCCCGACACCGCGCACGGAGCAGTAGAGCGACCCGTCCGCGAAGCCGCAGGCGGGGGCGGCTGCGGAGGCGGAGTCACCCGAGGCACGCAGGCTCGTCTCCCACGGGGTGAACTCCTCCTTGGCCGCACCCGCGCGGGAGCGCGCGCTGCCAGGTGCGTCCGTGCCGCCGTACTCCCGTACCGCGAGCGCGCCACCGGCGCCGAGAAGCAGCAGCGCGGCGCCCGCCGACAGCAGACGCCTGCGTGTCCGCGTACGCCGCGTGCTCTCCGTACTTCCCGTACTTCCTGTGCTTCCCGAGCTCCCCGTGCTTCCTGTACTACGCGTACTGCCCGTGCTCCGCATGCGAGTTCGCGAGGCGGGAGACGAGCCGTCGGAGCCGTCAGGGGCGTCCGGCTCCTCGGCCGGCGGGGGCTGCGCACTGCTCGACCGTCGCTGAGCGGGTATGAAGGCCGCGGCCTCGTACGACGGAGGGCGCAGCTCCGCCATGATCTCGTCCGGAGTGGGCCGCTCCGCGGGTTCCTTGGCCAGACAGCGGCTGATCAGCGGCGCGAGTTCGGCCGGTACGCCGGCCAGGTCCGCCTCGTCGTGGACCACTTGGTACGCCACGATGTACGGGCTGTCCGAGTCGAAAGGCCCGCTCCCCGTTGCCGCGTGCACCAGCACCGACCCGAGCGCGAACACATCTGCGGCGGGCCCCACTTCGCGCGGTCGCTGGAACTGCTCGGGCGCCATGAAGGGCGGCGAGCCGATCAACTTCCCCGTCTCCGTACGCAGATCGCTGTCGAACGGCCGGGAGATCCCGAAGTCGATGACCTTCGGACCGGTATCGGTGAGGAGGACGTTGCTGGGCTTGAGGTCCCGGTGGACGACCCCGGCGCGGTGGATGTCGCGCAGGGCCTCGGCGAGCCCGGCCGTGAGCCTGCGCAGCTCGGCGGGGGCCATGGGACCGCTCCGCTTCACCTGGTCGGCGAGCGTGGGCCCGGGGACGTAGAGGGTCGCCATCCAGGGGCGTTCGGCGTCCGGATCGGCATCCACGACGGATGCGGTGAAGGCCCCGCTCACCCGGCGTGCGGCCGCGACCTCCTGCCGGAATCTGGCCCTGAACTCCGGGTCCGCCGCGTACTGTTCATGCACGATCTTGACCGCGAGGCGCAGACCGGAGGCCGAGCGTGCGAGGTGCACGACCCCCATGCCGCCGGCCCCCAGGCACGCCTCAAGACGGTACCGCCCCGCGTATCCGGGCTGTTCCGCTTCCGGGCCGGTCCCGCTCTCTCGCAGCGGCGGCATCGTCCACCCCCGTGTGTTCGTCCGCAAGCGCGACTCACGGAGCCTAGTCGATGGTTCGTTCAATGCGGACGGGGCTTGCTAGCCTGCGCGTCGCAGAGAGTGAACAGCAACGGGGGAGGGCCACATGGCCGTTGAAGAGATCAATGAGAGTGCCGCTGCCGACGCCGTCCGGGCCGAAGCCGCCGCGGACGTCGTCCGGTATCCGATCGCGCCGGGCTACCGGGTCAATGTCCGGTCGGGGCCGGGGCGGCAGTTCCGGCTGATCCGCACCCTGCCGTACAACGTCAGGGTGCCGGTGTACTGCCAGAAGCCCGGTGAGCGGATCACCGGCCCGTACGGAACGACCACCCTGTGGGACAACATCGCCGACGGCGAGTACGTCTCGGACGCTTACGTGAACACGGGCAGCGACGGCTACGTCGCGCCGCAGTGCTCCTGAGCGCCGGAGTGCCTGAGCGCCGGAGCTCAGAGTTCCCGAGTTCCTGACGGCTCTGGTCCCGCGCGGGGGACGCCGGGGATGCCGGGGATAATCGACTCTGTGAGCGAGAACGAAAAGGCCACCCCGAAGGGGAACGGCGGCACCGGGACCCCGGCCGGGACCCCGGCCGGCACCGGCACCGGTAGTGGGACCGGCAAGGGCAATGGGAGCAGTGCCGCCCGTACCGGCCCACAACCCGAGCCGATCCGGTTCTTCGGCACCACCTGGGTCGACCACGACGGCGGCTACGCGCTGCGACGTGCCGCCGTCGCCGCCGGTTCGCTCGCCGCGGCCGCCGCCGGGTGTCTGGTCCTCCGGATCGCGTACCAGGGCCTGGAGACCGCCGAGGTCGGCGGCTTCGTCAACACGCTCGTGGTCGTGATGTTCGCGATCTGCAGTGCCATCGCCTTCCGCAAGGCCTGGGAAGGCTTCACACGCCGCTCCGCGGACCCCGCCCGCGACGAGTCCCTGCGCAGCCTCAAGGCGATCGGTTTCATCGGTCTGCTGCTCGCGTACTTCGTCCGTTCGCTCATCGAGGCCCCGGGCGAGAAGCTCCGGCGCACGGAGTACGAGACGGCCGTCGCCCAGTACGAGAAGCGCCGCACCACGCGCGCGGGCAATCCGGCGGCGCGATCGGCGGCCCGCAAGAAGCCGAAGCGCCGGTAGCCGGACCCGTCCGTCTCGCGTCCGCCCGTCTCCACCGGTCCCGCCGGCTTCCGCGGGTGCCCGCGGGCCACGACGAGGCGGACTGTCACATTCCGTGCTCCGAGGTGTACGTCGCCGGTGACGCGGCGGCCGCCACCTCGCCCAAGGCGGGTGCCCTGCGCATGGCCTGCGCGATCGCACCGCCCACGGGCTCCCACGCCGCCTCGTCGATCATCTCGGAATCCCGCGGCCGCGAACCGCGACCGCTGAACTTCGGCTTTCTCATCCAGTGCGTGAGCCTCGGCCGTTACGACGGCCTGATCCAGTTCGTCCGCCCGGACGACACCCCGCGCAACCGTCTCCTCAAGGGCCGCCTCGCCGCTCGCACCAAGGCACAGGTGGTCAGCTCCACGGTCCGCTTCCTCCACCAGGCCTCCCGCCGCCCGTGGACCATCCCCCTGACACCGGGCATGTCGTGACGTGCGGAGCACGAGCGGATGCGGGCCGGCGGTTGGTTGTGTCCAACCGTTCCTCCTCACAGGCTTGACGCTCCATTCCCCCGGGATCATTATTCATCGCATGATGAATAATGATCCCGGGGGCTCCGAGCGCGCCGGCCACCCCGCCATCCACGCTCGCGCGCTCACCGTCGTCCGCGGTCCCCGCACCGTCCTCCGAGCCCTCGACTTCGACGTCCCACCCGGCCAGATCACCGGCCTCCTCGGCCCGTCCGGCTGCGGGAAATCCACCCTGATGCGGGCCGTCGTCGGCACACAGGCCAAAGTCACCGGCACCCTCGACGTCCTCGGCCGACCGGCGGGCGACGCCTCCCTCCGCTCCCGGATCGGCTATGTCACCCAAGCCCCCTCCGTCTACGACGACCTGACGGTCCGCCAGAACCTCGACTATTTCGCGGCCATCCTCGACCCCGGCCGCGCCGCAGCCGAGCGCCGCCGCCGGCACGTCACCCAGGCCATCGCCGACGTCGACCTCGCCGACCACGCCCACGTCCTCGCAGGCCGGCTCTCCGGCGGCCAGCGCAGCCGCGTCTCCCTCGCCGTAGCCCTGATCGGGACCCCCGAACTGCTCGTGCTCGACGAACCCACGGTCGGCCTCGACCCGGTCCTCCGCCGCGACCTGTGGGACCTCTTCCACCGCATCGCCGCGGACCGGGGCACCACGATCCTCGTCTCCTCGCACGTCATGGACGAGGCCGAGCGCTGCCACCGCCTGCTGCTCCTGCGCGAGGGCGAACTCCTCGCCGACGACACCCCCGACGCCCTGCGGCACCGCCACGACACCGCCACCGTCGAAGGCGCCTTCCTCCACCTCGTCGACACGGCCAACGCCCTTCAGGAGACCGCACGATGAACGCCCAACCGACCGCGCCCGCCGCCGCGCCCGCCATCTCCGCCGCCCGCACCCTCGCCACCGCCGCCCGCGTCCTGCGCCAACTGCGCCACGACCCGCGCTCGATCGCCCTGATGCTCCTGGTGCCGTGCGTGATGCTCTTCCTGCTGCGCTACGTCTTCGACGACAGCGCCCGGACCTTCGACGCGATCGGCGCATCGCTGCTCGGCATCTTCCCGCTGATCACGATGTTCCTGATCACCTCGATCGCCACCCTCCGCGAGCGCACCTCCGGCACCCTCGAACGCCTCCTCGCCATGCCGCTGGGAAAGGGCGACCTGATCGCCGGCTACGCCGTGGCCTTCGGCCTGCTCGCCATCATCCAGTCCGCCCTCGCCACCGGCCTCGCCCTCTGGTTCCTCGGCCTGGACGTCATCGGCTCACCCTGGCTGCTGCTCCTCGTCGCACTGCTGGACGCCCTGCTCGGCACGGCCCTCGGCCTCTTCGTCTCCGCCTTCGCCGCCTCCGAGTTCCAGGCGGTCCAGTTCATGCCCGCGGTGATCTTCCCCCAGTTGCTGCTCTGCGGACTGTTCACCGCACGCGACAACATGCAGCCCGTCCTCGAAGGCATCTCGAACCTCCTGCCCATGTCGTACGCCGTCGACGGCATGAACGAAGTGCTCCGGCACACCGACGTCACCGCCAACTTCATCCGCGACGTCCTCATCGTCGCCGCCTGCGCCCTCCTCGTTCTCACCCTCGGCGCGGCCACCCTCCGCCGCCGCACCGCGTGACCGCCCCTCGGACACCTCCGGCACTTCCACCTCACCGGTGCGAGGATGTTGCCGTACATGGATCACTCATCCACGTACGGCAATGAGCACCACGGCAATCAGCACATCCCCACCGGCGAGGTGACCCCGCATGACCCAGACAGTCGCAGTCCTCGGCACCGGCAAGATCGGCGAGGCCCTGCTCAGTGGCATGATCCGGGCCGGCTGGCCCGCCTCCGCCCTCCTGGTCACCGCACGCCGCGCCGAACGCGCCGATGAGCTCCGCACCCGCTACGGCGTCGAAGCCGTCACCAACGCCGACGCCGCCAAGCGCGCCGACACCCTCATCCTGGCCGTCAAGCCCCAGGACATGAGCAAGCTCCTCGACGAACTCGCCCCCCACGTGTCCGCCGAGCGTCTCGTCATCAGCGCCGCAGCCGGTATCACCACCTCCACCATCGAAGACCGTCTCGCGCCCAACACCCCCGTCGTCCGTGTCATGCCGAACACGCCCGTCCTCGTCGACGAAGGCATGTCCGTCATCTCCGGCGGCAGCCACGCCACCGCCGAACACCTCGCCCACACCGAGGAGATCTTCGGCGGAGTCGGCAAGACCCTCCGCGTCCCCGAGTCCCAGCAGGACGCCGCCACCGCGCTCTCCGGCTCCGGACCGGCCTACTTCTACTTCCTCGTCGAGGCCATGACCGACGCCGGCATCCTCCTCGGCCTGCCCCGAGCCCAAGCCCACGACCTCATCGTCCAGGCCGCCATCGGCGCCGCCGTGATGCTCCGCGACTCCGGCGAACACCCGGTCAAGCTCCGCGAAGCCGTCACCTCCCCGGCCGGCACCACCATCAGCGCCATCCGCGAGCTCGAGAACCACGGGGTGCGCGCGGCCCTCATCGCCGCCCTGGAAGCGGCCCGCGACCGCAGCCGCGAGCTCGCCTCCGGCAACGGCTGACGCTCACTTCGCGGCCGCGACGACCAGCTCTTCCGTCGACACCACCCCGGCGAACCCACCGCCGTGCAGCGACACGGCGGTGGCCCGCGCCAGCTCGTCCGCGCCCAGCGTCCACCCAAAGGGCCCGGCCAGATCAAAGGTGTACGTTGCGTCCAGCGCGAACAGCACGTCGTACCCGAGATTCCCGCCCATTCGCGCCGTGGTCTCCGCACACATATTGGTCTGGATGCCGGCCACCACGAACTGCCGCACTCCCTGAGCCTCGAACCACGCCCGCAGATCCGGTGTCCCGTAGAACGCCGAGTTCACGGTCTTCGTCACCAGCAGCTCCGCCCCGCTGCCCTTCCCCCTCCTCTGCTCCACGTACTCCTTGAAGTCATTCCCTTCGTATCCGGGCCGCAGCGGCGACTCGGGCTTCGAGGAGTCGTGCCGTACGAAGACGACCGGCCTCCCGCTCGCCTGCCATACATCGATCAGCGAGGCGATGTTCCCGTCCGCCTGCGGATTGTTCCGAGGCCCCCAGAACTCCTCCTCCTCGAACCCCTTCTGTACGTCGACGACGACCAGCGCTGCGTTCTCTGCGATCTCCATGACCACCATGCTGTCGCCGCCCGCACCTCCTTCACAGAGGAGCAGAAGCCAGCGATCGATGGTTTACTGCCATCATGGCGACCCTGTCACCAGCAGCTCAGCGCATCGCCCTCCTCTCCTTCCCCGGCATCCGCGCCTTCGATGTCTCCGTCATCAGCGAGGTCTGGGGAGTCGACCGCACCGACCGCGGGGTACCCCTTTTCGAACTCCGCCGCACCGGCACCGACCGCACCCCCGTCCCCATGCGCGGCGGTCTCAGCCTCACCCCCGACCGCACCCTCGCCTGGCTCAGCCGCGCCGACCTCGTCGTCGTCCCCGGCCTGGACGACCACCTCACGACCGCGCCGCCCCCGGTCCTCGACGCCCTACGCCGGGCGCACACCCGAGGCACCCCGATCGCCGCCCTCTGCGGAGGCGCCTTCACCCTCGCCCAGGCCGGCCTTCTCGACGGCCGCCGCGCGATCACCCACTGGAACCTGACTCACCTCCTCCGCGAGCACCACCCCCAGGTCACCGTCGTGCCCGACGCCCTCTTCCTCCACGACGCCAACATCTGGACCTCCGCCGGTACGGCTGCCGGCATCGACCTCTGCCTCCATCTCGTCCGCATCACCCACGGCGCCGAGGCCGCCGCCACCATCGCCCGGTCGATGGTCACCGCCCCCTTCCGCACCGGCACTCAGGCCCAGTTCATCGAGCACCCCACCCCACGCGCCGACCGCGACGCCCACACCCTCGCCGCCGTCCGCGACTACGCCCTCGCCCACCTCGCGGAACCCCACACCGTCGCGTCCCTCGCCGCCCGCGCAGGTATGTCCCCGCGCTCCTTCGCCCGCCACTTCCAGGCCGGCACCGGCACCACCCCCCTCCACTGGCTCATCACCCAGCGCGTCGCAGCCGCCCAGAAACTCCTCGAACTCACCGATCACCCCATCCCTGAGGTCGCGCGCCGCACGGGATTCGGCAGCGAGGTGACCATGCGCCAGCACTTCGCAGCTCACCTCGCCACCAGCCCGCGCGACTACCGGGCAGCGTTCCGTCAGCCGGCCGGAAGCAGCCCGATCGCCCGATAGGCACGATCCACCAGAGGACGGGCCAACCCCCGGGCCCGAGCGGCCCCCGCCCTCAGCACCTCATCCACGTATGCCGGATCGGCCGCCAGCTCCGCATGCCGTTCCCGCAACGGCCTCAGCAGCTCCACCACCGCCTCGGCCGTGTCCTTCTTCAGCGCGCCGTACGACTCATATACACCGGCCAAGGCCTCCGGGTTCCCGTTCTCGCAGGCGGAAAGAATCTCCAGCAGATTCGCCACCCCCGGCCGGCCCTCCCGGTCGTACTCGACGTCCTGCCCGCTGTCCGTCACAGCCCGCATGATCTTGCGCCGGATCACGTCCGCGTCGTCGAGCAGATAGACGGTCCCGGCCCCGTTCTCGTGCGACTTCCCCATCTTCGACGCCGGGTCCTGCAGATCCATCACCCTCGCCGCGACCTGCGGATGCGTCGCCTTCGGCACGGTGAAGACATGCCCGTACCGCTGGTTGAACCGCACCGCCAGATCCCGTGTCAGCTCGACGTGCTGTGCCTGGTCGTCCCCGACCGGTACCTCGTCCGTCGCGTACGCCAGGATGTCCGCCGCCATCAGCACCGGATACGTCAGCAGCGACAGCCGCACACTCTCCCCGGCCGCCCGCGCACGCGCCGCCTTCTCCTTGTACTGGATCATGCGCCGCATCTCGCCGTCCGTGGCCGTGCACTCCAGCAGATACGAGAGCCGGGCGTGCTCGTCCACATGACTCTGAACGAACAGGGTGCACCGTTCCGGATCCAGCCCGGCCGCCAGCAGCAGAGTCGCCGCCTGACGGCTCAGCCTTCTTACCCGCGCAGGGTCGTGCTCCACGGTCAGGGCATGCAGATCCACGACGCTGAACAGCGCGTCCGACTGATGCTGATCGGCCTCGACCCACCGCCGCACGGCCCCGAGGTAGTTCCCGAGCGTCAGATGCCCCGTGGGCTTGACCCCGCTGAAGGTCCGCTTCATCTGTTCGTTCTCCCTCTCCTGCCGGAGCCGCCGCCATCAGCGGCCGGCCCCCGGAGGGAGAAACGCAAACGGCCGCCGAGGCGGCGGCCGTTGAGTGCATGCGTGTGTGCCGGCCGCCGTCAGGCGGCCCACCACTGAAGGGTGCACGCATGCGTAGTCATACGTGGAGAGTACGCCCTCGGGCCTCGGGTTGACATGCGAAACCCCGATCCGTAGTGTTCTCCGGGTTGTCCGACGTGAGCACCGACTCCGGTCGGCCCCGGACAGCCATTCCGCAAGACCTACTCCAAGTGAGCGACACACCGTCGCCTTGCTTTGTGTGCGCTTTTGCGAAATGAGGAATCCGCGTTCGAATGAACGCAGCCCGATTAGCGTCGGGGACGAGGAATCCGCTAAAGTCTCACTCGTCGGAACGGCCAAAGCGACCGGAAAGGCAACCCCCTCTGACTGGGAATCAGGCCCGAAAGGATCTGGTAGAGTCGGAACCGCCGGAAAGGGAAACGCGAAAGCGAAGAACGGCCCGGCAGCCCGCTCCAGCGGGTGGCGGAAACGGAAATCGGATCTGCTAA